>JAGWBS010000034.1:36977-43476 GCA_021295775.1 Pseudomonadota bacterium
GGGTCGGCTACGTCAACCCCGACGCGACCACCTTCGAGTACCTGCGGGGGCGGCCGTACGCGCCCTCGGGCGACGCCTTCGAGCGCGCGGTCGAGTGGTGGAACTCGATCGCGAGCGACGCCGACGCGAGCTACGACGACGAGGCGAGCTTCGAGGGTTCCGGGATCGCCCCCACCGTCACCTGGGGGACGAACCCCGGCCAATCGGCCCCGGTCGACGGGTCGATCCCGCGCCCGGACGAGCTGCCCGACGCGGAGCGCGACACCGCCCGCGACGCGCTGAGCTACATGGATTTCGCGGCGGGAGCGCCGATCCGCGGCACGCCGATCGACGTGGCGTTCATCGGCTCGTGCACCAACAGCCGCATCGAGGACCTGAGAGAGGCCTCGCGGGTCGCCAGCGGCCGGCGGGTGGCGCCGGGAGTGCGCGCGCTGGTGGTGCCGGGCTCGGAGCAGGTCCGGCGGCAGGCGGAGCAGGAGGGCCTGGACCGGGTGTTCTCGGAAGCCGGCTTCGATTGGCGCCTGCCGGGCTGCTCGATGTGCCTGGCCATGAACCCGGACCGCCTGCAGGGCCGGGAAGTCTGCGCCTCGAGCTCGAACCGCAACTTCAAGGGGCGGCAGGGCAGCCCCACCGGCCGCACGCTGCTGATGAGCCCGGCCATGGTCGCCGCCGCCGCCGTCGAGGGGCGCGTCTGCGACGTGCGGGAGATGCTGGCGTGAGCGGCGCGGGACCCGAGCGGATCCGGGCGCGCGGCGGGCGCGGGATCGCGGTGCGCGGCAACGACATCGACACCGACCAGATCATGCCGGCGCGCTTCCTCAAGTCGACCAGCTTCGCCGGGCTCGAGGAAAAGGTCTTCTACGACCTCCGCTTCACCTCCGAGGGCGAACCCCGGGGGCATCCGTTCGACCGCGCGGAGTACGCCGGCGCGGGCATCCTGCTGGTGAACGAGAACTTCGGTTGCGGCAGCTCGCGCGAGCACGCCCCGCAGGGCCTCAAGCGCTGGGGCATCGTGGCGATCGTGGGCGAGTCGTTCTCCGAGATCTTCTCCGGCAACTGCGTCTCGATCGGCGTGCCCGCGGTGACGGCCGCGCCCGCGAACGTGGCCAGGCTGATGGACGCCGTGGAGCGCGACCCCGGCCTGCAGATCGAAGTCGACCTCGAGAGCATGCGGGTCGCGGCCGGCGACCTCTCGGCCCCGGTCGAAATGCCCGCAGGCGGCCGCGCCCGCCTGCTCGAAGGCCGCTGGGACGCCATGCGCCTCCTGCTCTCGGCCGCCGACGACATCCACGCCATCGCCGCCCGCCTCCCCTACGTCTCCGGCTTCTGAGCCGGGATCGCCCGACGCGCAACGGCTACCCTGGGCGGGTGCCGGAGCTGCCCGACGTGACGCTCTACATCGAGGCGCTGAAGCGGCGCGTCCTGGGGCGGGAGCTGCGTTCGGCGCGCTTGAACTCGCCGTTCGTGCTGCGCTCGGTCGAGCCGCCGCTGGGCGCGATCGAGGGGCGCCGGGTGCGGGGGCTGCGGCGGCTGGGCAAACGCATCGTGCTGGAGCTGGAAGACGAGCTCTTCCTGGTCTTCCACCTGATGATCGCGGGGCGCTTCCGCTGGCGCGACGCCGGAGGCAAGCCGGCCGGCCGGGGACCGCTGGCGGTGTTCGGGTTCGACTCGGGCGAGCTGAGCCTGACCGAGGCGGGGCGCAAGCGGCGCGCCTCGCTGCACGTGGTGCGCGGGGAGGCCGCGCTGGCGGAGCACGACCCGGGCGGGATCGAGGTGCGGCGGGACGATCCCGGGGGTTTCGCAGCCGCGCTGCGCTCGGGCAACCACACCCTCAAGCGGGCGCTGACCGACCCGCGGCTGCTCTCGGGCATCGGCAACGCCTACTCGGACGAGATCCTGCACCGCGCCAAGCTCTCGCCGGTCCGGCTGACCTCGCGCCTGAGCCAAGCCGAGGTCGCGCGGCTCCACGCCGCCGCGGCCGGCGTGCTCGAAGAGTGGGTGCGGCGTCTGCAGGACGAGGCGGGCGGCGACTTTCCCTCCAAGGTCACCGCCTTCCGCCCCGGAATGGCTGTGCACGGCCGCTACCGCCAGCCCTGCCCGGACTGCGGCGCCCCGGTGCAGCGCATCCTCTACGCCTCCAACGAGACCAACTACTGCCCCCCCTGCCAGACCGGCGGAAAGCTGCTGGCCGACCGGGCGCTGTCGCGGCTGCTGAAGCGCGACTGGCCGCGCACCCTGGAAGAACTGGAGGCGCTCCGGCGCCGCGGCCGGGAAGGCGGCTGATCCCCTCGGGGCCGGCTTGTGCCGGGCCCGCGGGCGGTGGGAGGATGGGCGCGGGCGCAAGCCGGGAGGAGTGGGCCATGCCGGGTCACGGCGTCGTCTCCGCGGATTCGCACATGAGCGAGCCCGTCGACCTGTGGACGGAGAGGCTCGACGCGACCCTGCGGGACCGCGCGCCGCGGGTGGTCGAGAACCCTCGGGCGGAGGGCCCGCGCTACCTGTTCACCGCGGAGGGAGCGCCGCCGTTCCCGATCGCGGGCGGGTTCGCGGCGGGCCGCGGGGGCCGGGAGCTTCAGGAGCTGCTGGACAAGGGCTACGAGGCCGCCCGGCCCAGCGGCTGGGATCCGGTCGAGCGCATCAAGGACCAGGAACTCGACGGGGTCGACGCCGAGGTGCTCTACCCGAGCCTGGGGATGACGCTGTTCTCGATGACCGACGGGACGCTGCAGCGCGCCTGCTTCGAGGTCTACAACCGCTGGCTGGCGGAGTTCTGCGCCCACGACCCCCGGAGGCTGTACGGGGTGGGGCTGCTGTCGCTCGAGGACGTCGACGCGGCCGTCCGGGACGTCGAGACGGTCGCCGCGCAGGGCATGGCCGGCCTGATGGTCTGGGGCGCGCCGCCGCCGGAACGGCCTTACTCCGACCCGCTCTACGACCCTTTCTGGAAGGCCGCCTCGCAGGCGGGGCTGCCGATCTCGCTGCACATCATCGCCAGCCGGGGGCGGGTGAGCACCTCGGTCGGCCAGATGATCGGCCGCAACGCCCGCGGGCACGCGGGGGTCTGGTACATGCAGGTGATCGCGGAGATCCAGGAGTCGCTGGCGAGCCTGGTCTTCGGCGGGGTGCTCGAGCGCTTCCCCGAGCTGCAGATCGTCTCGGCCGAGAACGACGCGGGCTGGCTGCCGCACTTCTGCTACCGCATGGACCACGTCTACGACAAGCACCACGAGATCTGGAGCTACAGCACGCCGCTGCGCCCCAGCGAGTACGTGCGGCGCCAGGTCTTCGCCACCTTCCAGGACGACTACACCGGCCCCGCGGCGCACGCCTTCTTCGGGGCGGACAACTTCATGTGGGCCTCGGACTTCCCCCACTCGGATTCGACCTTCCCGGAGTCGCGCGAGTGGATCGAGCGCAACTTCGCCGGCGTGCCGGCCGACGTGCGGCGCAAGATCGTGCACGACAACGCGGTCTCGCTGTACCGCATGCGGGTCTAGAGGCGGGAGCGGCCACCGGCCTGGAACGCGCCGGCCGACGCACTAAGATCCGCGCGTGCCGACCCGGCCCTCCTCGGACAGAATTGCGCTTGCCCGGCTGCTGCTGTGCCTGGCGCTGAGCGTCTCTCCCGCCGCCGCTGCCGGCGACGGCGAGCGAGCCGAGAACGGCCTGACGCCGGATGGCCGCCCGTCCCTGCGGGTCCTGCGGGTCGAGACCCCGCCCGTGATCGACGGCCGCCTGGACGAGCCGGCCTGGCGGACGGCGCCCATGTTCGACGAGATGCGCCAGATCGAGCCCAACGAGGGCGAGCCGATGAGCGTCCGTACGGAGATCCGCTTCCTGTACGACCGCCACACGCTCTACCTGGGGATCCGCGCCTACGACGACCCCGCGAAGATCACCGCCAACACCATGTCGCGCGACGAACTGATGATGGCGGACGACGCGATCAGCGTGCGCTTCGACACCTTTCTCGACGAGCGCAACGCCTTCCAGTTCGGCATGAACCCGATCGGCAACCGGGTCGACTCGCTGATCGAAGGCGGCGAGTTCAAGGTCGAGTGGGACGGCATCTGGCAGGGCAAGTCGCGCATCGACGAGCGGGGCTGGGTGGTCGAAATGGCCATCCCCTTCCAGACCGTGGGCTTCCGGCCGGGCAGCACGAGCTGGGGCTTCCAGGCCCTGCGCGTCGTCCGCCGCACCAATGAGATGGGCGTGCTGGTCAACTCGTCGCTGGACCGAAATGTCATGGACATGACGGACCTGGCCCGGCTGGAGGGGCTGGAGGGGATCGAGCAGGGCCTGGGACTGGACGTCAAGCCGTCCGTCTCGCTGCGCCACCGGCGCGGGCGCGACGACGGCCGCCGGGTGTCCCGGATCGAGCCCTCGCTGGACGTGTTCTACAAGCTCACGCCCTCGGTGACCGCCGCGCTGACCTTCAACACCGACTTCGCCGAGGCCGCGGTGGACGACCGGCAGGTCAACCTGACCCGCTTCGGCCTGTTCTTTCCCGAGCAGCGCGACTTCTTCCTGCAGGACGCGCGCATCTTCAGCTTCGCCGGCAAGGAGTCCGGCAACGGCATTCCGTTCTTCTCGCGCCGAATCGGGATCGCGGACGATGGGCAGATCGTGGACATCGACGCCGGGGCCAAAGTCACCGGCCGGGTCGGGCGCCTGAACCTGGGCCTGCTCAGCGTGAGGATGGAATCCCAGGACGAGGTCGACGCCGGCCAGCTCTCGGTCGCGCGGGCGCGGATCAACGTGATGGAGGGCTCGACGCTGGGCTTTCTGGGCACGCTGGGCGACCCGAACTCCGACGACGCGAACGCCGCGCTGGGCTTCGACTTCAACTACCGGACTACCAAGTTCCGCGGCGACCGCAGCCTGGAGGCTTCGCTTTGGAACGTGCGCAGCTTCTCGGAGGGCTCCAGCGGCCAGGAGTCCGCCTTCGGCGGGCGGGTGGCGTATCCCAACGACCGCTACCAGTGGAGCCTGTCGGCGCAGGAGCTGCAGCGCAACTTCAACCCGGCGCTCGGCTTCGCGAACCGCACCGACATCCGCGACTACGCCGCCGGCCTGCGCCGCCGCTGGCGCCCCGGGGGCCCCGTGCACACCGCCGACTTCGGGATGGACGGAGCGCTGGTGACCGACACCTCCAACCGCCTGGAGAGCCTGGAGCTCGACCTGACCGCGCTGCGCCTGGGCAACTCGATCGGCGACGGCGTGGGCCTGCACCTGATCTCGCAGCGGGAGCGCCTGGACGAGCCCTTCGAGATCTCCGAGGACGTCTTTCTCCCGATCGGGGACTACCGCTTCGACCGCGCCGAGCTGCAGTTCGAATTCTCGAACAGCCGTTACCTCAACGGGACCCTGACGCTGGGCTGGGGAAAGTTCTGGTCGGGCCACCGCTTCGAGACCGACGCCTCCCTGCGCTGGTACGTCAGCCGGCACCTGAACCTGACCCTGAACTACCAGCAGAACGACGTGCGCCGGCCCGAGGGCGCCTTCACCACCCGGCTCGCGCGCCTGCGCGTGATGGTCCAGATCACCCCCGACATCACCTGGAACTCGGTCGTGCAGTACGACAACGTCACCGACACCGTCGGCTTCGACAGCCGCCTGCGCTGGATCTTCGAGCCCGGCAACGAGATCTTCCTGGTCGTCAACCACGGCTACGACGTCCCCGACCGCCGCCTCCGAACCGCCACCTCCCAGGCAGCCGCCAAACTAGGCTGGACGTTCCGCTTCTGAGCCGCCGGGGGACCTGGCGCTATCGAAGGTGGTTGGGTTGCCACTCCTTCAACTGCTGATCACGCTTCAGCACTATCTGCTGAATCATCACGCCCTCGAAGAGTGATTCCTGCGTCACCGTGTCGTCGTCCGCGACCGCGGCCGGCAGTGCGCTCCGGGTCTCGTCCATGAATCTCGCCGTCAGTGTCGGTGCGCGGAGGTAGGCGTGATCCCACCACTCCAGCAGGCGGAGTCTGGCGTTTTCAAGCGCCTCGGGGCTCGGCAGCAGGTCCCGCTTCTGATGGTTGGTCCTGGGCAGGCTTGGCAACAGGTTCCACAGGTCGTTGCAGGGCCACGCGGCGAAGGGGAAGCAGTGGTCGATGTCGAATGAATTCTTGAGCCGATTTCCCGTCCAGACGCAGAACAGCGGGCGCGTTGCCCGGATCTCGGCTGCGCGCTGGCGGACCACGGCCGTGTCGTGTTCCGGATCGAGCCAGCGCAGCGCGCCCCAGTGAGATTCCCAGGATTCGGGCTTCGATTCGTAGCTGCGCATCAGCCGGATCCACTCGTTGAGGATCGCTGGCTCCCGCCAGGGCGCATATCGGCCCATGGCCAGCCAGAGGTTCAGAGGTACGCGCATCGTGCCCAGCGACCAGAGAAAGGCCTCATCCAGGCGAACGTTGGCGCGCACCCGGACCGGGCCGTTCCGCGAGGACGGGAAAATGGGATCGTCGCTTCCCGGGTAGGTGATGTAAGTGGCGGGCATCCGGCG
>JAGWBS010000035.1 GCA_021295775.1 Pseudomonadota bacterium
CGGTGACGACGATCTCTTCGATCGGACCGGCAGCGGAAGCTTCGGATGTCGACTGAGCGGGGACCGAAAGCGGGATCGAAACGCCCAAAGCGACGAGCGCGCAGATGGGAATGCGAAGTTTGGGACGCGACATGGCGGGTCTCCTGTTGTGGGGATCATCTCCCCGATCGGTGGCGCTGCCCCCGGCGTGAGGTGTCCGGTTTCGGGATTGCGACGGGTTCTTATGGAGATGAAGGCGATGCCTATTAGACATATTATGATATTTGCATACTTTTAATTCAAACTGCAATAAAATTTCGGCCCTCCTATCCTGGGAGGCCCGAAATCATTCACGAGCGATCGACGAGGAATTCCCATGAGCGGCGACATTCGAGAGGGCATGCCGGTGCTGGTCCGGCACGAGGGGGAGTGGAAGGGCGAATACATCCACGTCGACCCGGGCGGAACGGTGCTGGATCGGCACGCGTCCCACTTGATCTGCGCCTTTCCGCAGTCGGGCGATTTCGACTACTTCCAAACGAACATCTACACTTGGGAAGACGGCAAGCGGGAGCAGATCGAGTTTCCCGCCCGCTACCGGGACGGCCGGATCTGGTGGGACAACGAGCGCATCGTCGGATCCGCCTGGGAGGTCGACGAGCGGACGATTTTGCTCAACTGGAGGCGCAAGGATCTGCCCGGGAGCTATCTCTACGAGATGATTCAGCTCAACGCAGGCAATGACCTGCGGGCGCGGACGTGGCACTGGTTCGTCGCTGACGAGTTGATTCGACGGACCTGCATCCAGGAGGTGCGCAGTGCCTGACCTTCCGGGTCCCGGCTAGGAAACCTCGCCGGCGAGCACGGACCGGAACACGTCGGCGTCGACGTTTCCGCCGGACAGGATCACGCCGACGCGTCGACCCGCCGTCCGGGAACCTTCCTGACTCAGCGCGGCGAAGGCGGCGGCGCCGGCCCCCTCGGCGACGTTGTGGGTGCAGCGGTAAAGGGCGCGCATGGCCTCCGCGATTTCGGCCTCGCTGACCTCGACCATCCGCGCCGCTCCTTTCCGCACGATCTCCAGCGGCTCTTCGAGGGGGACACGGCAGGCGATGCCGTCCGCGAACGTGGCCGCCGACTTCGTGGCCACCACCCGCCCGGCCGCGAAGCTTCGCGCCATGGCAGGGGCCCTGGCCGCGACGACGCCGACGATCTCGGTCCCGAGACCCAACAGGTCGCGCGTGCGGATCGCCCCGCAGATCCCGGAACCCAGTCCGATGGGCACATACAGGGTGTCCAGGTCGGCGACGGCCCGAAACAGCTCCAGGGCGTAAGTCGCGGCACCGCGCACCAAGGCGGGGTGGAAGGCGGGGACCCCGAACGCGTCCCCATGGGAAGCCCGGCGCTGAGCCTCGACCCGGGCCTCATCGAAATCGGCTCCGAACTCCACGACTTCCGCGCCCCAGCCGACCATGGCTTCGTTTTTTTCGACGCTGTTGCCCTTGGGCACGAGCACCGTTACGGGGACGCCCAACTGCCGCGCCGCAAAGGGAATGCTCTGGCCGTGGTTGCCGCGGGTCGCGGTGACGATCCGCCGCGGAAGTTGGCCGCTGCGCCGGAGTTCGTCGAGAAGGGCCAAGCCGCCGCGTACCTTGAAAGAACCGATCGGGGTGTGGTTTTCGTGTTTGACCCAAACCTCGCAGCCGATTCTCCGACACAGGCCCGGCCAGGGGTACTGGGGGGTGGGAGGCATCGACCGAGTCACGATTCCATGCGTCCATTCCAACTCGGCCAGGTCGAACATGCCTGTCCTGTCGCTCCCTCGCTGTGCGTGCGCGAACGGCCATTCCCCGAACAGCTATTCCCCGGACGGGAATTCCCCGGACGGGAGTTTCGAACCCGAGTCTCACAGTATTGAATTAATAACCTATTAATATATTTTTAAATTCTGGACTGCCAGCCGGGAATGCATCCGAAATCGGACCCATTCCATTCGCTCGAGCCCTTCTCCGGCACCGCCGCCCCGTCGGGTTTCTCGGCGTTCCCGGTGCGCTCGGAGAGTCCGTCCGGAGACGAGTCCGGGCGGAGGCACCGAGGCCGGACAGATCGACCGTGTCGAGGTCCTGGTAGAGATGAAACCGGGCGGGGTCGTCCGGGAGCCTCGGCCTGGCCGGCTATTCGCCGACTTCGACGCCGTGCCAGAAGGCGAAGCGGCCCCTGATCTGGGCGGCGGCGGGTTTGGGCTCGGCGTAGCACCAGGCCGCCTCCGGGTTGGTTTCGTCCCCGACCCGAACCGACTTGTAGCGGGCCGTGCCCTTCCAGGGGCAGAAGGTCGTGTGCGGGCTGTCCACGAAATGCTCGTGGACCAGGCTGTCTGCGGGGAAGTAGTGGTTGCCCTCGACGACCACCGTGTCGTCGCTCTCTGCCAGTACGACTCCGCGCCAAGTCGCTTTCATTCCGGATCCTCCTACGGTTCCGCTGCGTCACAGGCTAACCCGGGCGGGCGCCTCAGGAGCAGTCCGAAGACGAACGCGACCGCCGCGCCGCAGAGGGTCCACCACGGCCAGGCCAGGACCGCATAACCCGCGGGCTGTCCCGGTGCGGCAAGCAGCGGAACGTAGGCGTAGCGGCTCAGACCCCAGATCAGGGCCAGCAGCAGGGCCATCCAGCCGCTCGTGGTCAGGGCCGCCCGGCGGGGCCGCCCGCGTCCGCGGAGGGCGATCCAGAGCAGGGCGGCGGTCGCCAGCGCCACGTCCACCAAGAGGCGGGCGGCGGGCTGGTGCCAGGCCAGGGCGAAGACCGCCAGGACCGCCAGCGGCGCGGACCACAGCCAGCCGCTGGCGTCCCGGAGTTCGCCCGCGCCGGAATCGCTCGCGCCGCGCCCGCCGCCTTGTCTGGACGGCCACAGGGCCAGGGCGAGCGCGGCCAGCAGCGGACCGCCGGTATAGGAGGCCATCGCCAGCGCCAGGTCGAGCAGCGACGCGAAGGCGCGCGCGACCTCTTCCAGGGCGGCCGCCCCGGCGCACAGCGCGATGCCCCAGAGCAGCACCAGCCCGCGCGACACGCGCAGCGCGTGGGCGGAGTCCACCGGGCCGCGCCGCTCGCGCCAGGGCAGGTAGAGCGTCGACAGGGTCGTCTGGGCCAGGGCGGCCAAAATCGAGTCCAGGCTGGAGATGGCGGCCGCGAACGCGCCCGCCAGCACCAGCCCCCGCAGTCCCGCCGGCAGCGCCTGGACGATGAAGACCGGGAACACGCGGTCCGGGTCTTCCTCGATCAGGGCCAGGGCGGCGCCGGTGGCGGGATGCGCCCGGTAGTAGGCCCACAGACCGATCCCGACCAGCGCCACGCCGAAGGTGATGGCCATGGCCGCGATGCTGGCGATCACCGCCCAGCGCGCCTCGGCCGCGCTGCGGCAGCACAGGACGCGCTGAGCCATCAGCTGGTCGGTGCCGTAGGCCGCCACGCCCGACCAGGGCGCGGCCAGCAGGGCGACCCAGAAGGTGTAGGCACGGGTAGGGTCGGTGTCGAAGTCGAAGAACGCGAACTTGCCCGCCGCGGCGCCGTCGCGGAAGGCGGTGCTCAGGCCGCCGTCGAGCGTCCCGGAGAGCGCCAGCAGCGAGACCGCCAGACCCAGCAGGAAGAGCCCGAAGAGCACGGCGTCGGTCCACACCACCGTGGCGATGCCGCCCAGCCAGGTCCACAGCACCGCGACCGCGCCGATCGCCGCCACCGAGGCCGTCAGCGGATCGACTCCGGTCGCGCCTTCGATCCAGGCCAGTTCGCGCGCCAGGATCACCTGCAGCACCACCGCGGTCAGGTAGACCCGCGACGCCTGGGCGAGCAGGCCGCCCAGCGCGAACAGGCCGCTGGACAGGCGCCGGGCGGGCTCGCCGAGCCGCCGGCCCAGGAAGTCGTAGGGGCTGTAGATTTCGCGCCGGTAGTAGACGGGCACCAGCGCGTAGCCGACGATCAGGCGCGCGATCAGCGATCCGAACAGGCCGAGCTGCAGGTAGGTCAGATTGCCGCCCGGCCGGTACACCACCGAGGGCACGCTGATGTAGGTGACCGCGCTGATCTCGGTGGCGACGATGGAGGCGCTGACCGCCCACCAGGGCAGGTTCCGGCCCGCCAGGAAGAAGTCGCGGACGCTGCGCGGTCGGCCCGAGAGCCGCGCGCCGATCGCCGTGCTGGCGACCAGCGCGGCGGCGACCACGGCCCAGTCGAGCGCCGCGAAGCCGCCGTTCAGCGGGGCGATGGCCGGCTCCGCACGAGGCTCACATCTTGATGCCGCCGTCGAGGTCGATGCAGCGGCCGGTGAAGTACTCGCACTCGATGATGAAGCGTACCGCCTGGAAGATTTCCGAGGGCTGGCCGAGCCGGCCCAGCGGGACCGCCGTGAGCAGCTTCTCCAGTTCGTGGGGCGGCATCGCCTGCAGGATCGGCGTGTCCACCAGTCCCGGCGCGATCGCTCCGGTGCGGATGCCGTAGCGGGACAGCTCGTCCGCCCACAGTCGCGTGTCCGCCACCAGTCCCGCCTTGGCGGCGGAGTAGTTGCTCTGGCCGCGGTTGCCCACGCGGGCGGCCGAGGACATGTTGACGATCACGGCCGGCCGCGTCTCCGACTCGATCGCGCGGGCGGCGAATTCACGCGCGCACAGGAAGGGTCCGGTCAGATCCACCCGGATCACCGCGTCCCAGTCCGCCAGCGGCAGCTTGCGCAGTTCGCCCGTCTGCCGGTCCTTCCGCACCAGCAGCCGGTCGCGGAAGATGCCGGCGTTGTTGACCAGCACGTTCAGCGTCCCGGCCGCCGCCCAGGCCTCGTCGAGCAGCCGCGAGACCTCGGCCTCGTCGCCCACGTCCGCCCGAAAACCGCTCACCTCTCCCGGCAGAGCTTCCGCCAGGCGGACGGTTTCCGCGATCGCGGACTCGTCGAGATCGCAGAAGGTCACCCGGCTGCCGGCCTCGGCCAGGCGCAGGCAGAACTCGCGGCCCATGCCCGAGCCGCCGCCCGTGACCAGAGCCCTCGCCTCGGTCAGTTCCACGCTCCGCTCCCCCTGCCGTCGTGCGCGCGGCAGTGTACGTCGCCGGCCCTCGGTTGGCCCCTCCGCGGCCCGCTGCTAGGCTTTTTCGCGATGGCGCAGTTCACGCCCGATCAGGTCGAGCGCTACAAGCGCCACCTGCTGCTCGACGGCGTGGGCGCCGAAGGGCAGCGGCGCCTGCTCGACTCGCGCGTGCTGCTGATCGGCACGGGCGGACTGGGCTCGCCCGCCGCGCTGTACCTGGCCGCCGCGGGCGTGGGGACGCTGGGCCTGGCGGACTTCGACCTCGTGGACGCCTCCAATCTCCAGCGCCAGGTGCTCTTCGCCTCCGCGGACGTGGGCCGGCCCAAGGTCGAAGCGGCGCGCGAACGCCTGGCCGCCCTGAACCCGGATGTGGAACTGATCGAGCACAACCTGCGGATCGAGGCCTCCAACGCCGCCGGGATCGTCCGCGACTACGACGTGGTCATGGACGGCACCGACACCTTCCCCACCCGCTATCTGGCCAACGACGTGTGCGTCTGGGAGGGCAAGCCGCTGGTCTACGGCGCGATCATGCGCTTCGAAGGCCAAGTGTCGGTCTTCGACGCCCGCCACGGACCCTGTTACCGCTGCCTGTTCCCCGAGCCGCCGCCGCCCGAGCTGGCCCCGAACTGCGCCGAGGCCGGCGTGCTGGGCGTGCTGCCCGGCGTGATCGGCCTGCTGCAGGCCACCGAAGTCCTCAAGCTGCTGCTCGGCAGCGGCGATCCGCTGGTCGGCCGGCTGATGGTCTACGACGCGCTGGCGATGGAGTTCCGCGAGTTCCGGCTGTCCAAGGAGTCCGACTGCGCCGTCTGCGGCGAGAGCCCCTCGATCACCGAGGCGGTCGACTACGAGGCGTTCTGCGCCGCGCAGACTCTCGAGACTTCGGGCTCGGCGGTCCCCGAGCTGAGCCCGGTCGAACTGCGCGCGCGGCTCGGCGGCCCGTCGCCCCCGCTGCTGATCGACGTGCGCGAGGACTGGGAGGTGCAGACGGCACGCATCCCCGGCGCGCGCACGATCCCGTTGGCGGAGCTCGACGCCGCCTGCGGCGAGTTGGAGGAGTTTCGCGCCCGCCCGGTCGTGGTGCACTGCCACCACGGCGGCCGCAGCCGGAGCGCCTGCGAGCTGCTTTTGTCCAAGGGCTTCGAGCAGGTCGAGAACCTGGCGGGCGGCATCGACGCCTGGTCGGTGAGCGTCGACCCCGGCGTCCCTCGCTACTGAGCGCTCCCCGAGGACTGGGAATCCTCTCCGATCGCGGTCCTCAGGAGGCGGCGTGTCGCTGGGCCCCGCGGCGGCGCGAGTGGATCAGCTTGTCGTGGCGTTTGCGGAGCTGGCGCTGGGCCTTGGAGAAGGCCTGCTGGACGGCCTCCTGCTGGACCCAGTGGGTCGCGCTCGAGGCGACCTCGCCCTCCTTGCCCGTCACGTGGATGTGGACCTCGTAGCGCTCACCGCTGCGCGAGCACGAGATCACGAACTTGTGGGTTTCCGGGAATTCTCCTTGCAGTTCTCGGGAGCGCAGCTCGCAATCCGCCTGAAGACGTTTCGAGTGCGGCAGGCCATCGTGGAAGTGGATCTGGAAACTCATGGCATGGCTCCTCTGCAAAGAATCGTTCCAGGGACCGGGCGGATCGGGTCCCTGCGTGGAAGGGGAGAGGGCAGGGCGCGGCCGGGACGGCGGAGCGAACCGGGGGTTCGTCTTGGCCGCGGCGGGAAATTCCGGATGAGCCGGGGTCGTTGCGCGGAGGAGCGCCGCGTTCTTGCCTGCGCTCGGCCTCTCTGCAACGAAAGACCATGCCCCGAGTATAGCGCGCCCGAACGGCCCTGTTGTGGCGGAGCCCCACGGGAATCGAACCCGCCCAAGACCGCGTCCGCGGCCTCGCAAACGGTTTTGAAGACCGCGCCGGGCACCAGCTCCGGGAGAGGCTCCAGCCCCCTTGTACACCTTATTCTCCGGCCTGGCAGCCCGGCCGGCCGGGGTCAGCCCCGCGCGGCGGCGCGGCGGACGCGGCCGAAGTGGCGGGCCAGCGAGTCCAGGTCGGCGTGCGCGTTCAGGCCCGAGGTCGAGGGCATCAGATAGGCCGGCCGGCCGGCGAAACCGCCGGGAAGCCAGCCCGGCCGGGCCTGCCGGTCGACGGCGCGCCTCCAGCCGTCGAGTCCGACGAAGCACAGCACTCCCGGGCGCAGTTCCAGCAGCTTTCGGGCCAGGCGCTCGATTCCGAGCCGGTACTCCTCGGCGCTCAGCTCGCTGGCGCGCCGCGTCACGCGCTTGCACAGGTCCGTGAAACCCAGTCCGGCGCGCAGCGCGTCGATCGGGTCGCGCTCGGACCGCGCCAGTCCGGCGCGCAGCGCCGCGGGCCAGAAGCGGTTTCCGGGCCGCCCGAAAGGCACGCCGCTGCGCGCCGAGTACGGCGAGGGATTCAGGCCGCAGACCAGCACCGACAGTCCGGGGCGAACGAAGTCGGGCAGAGCGTGCGCGCGCCGTGCCAGCGTCCAGAAGTGGTCGCGGGCGCCTGCGCTTGCGATTTCGATCTCGTCGAAGCCGGCGTCCTCCAGCCAGGTCCGTACGCGCTCCGAGTCGCAGGTCAGTCCGAAGCGGCCGGTCTCGGGATCTCTTCGGCGCGCCCAGCCCCGCGCCTTCTGGTGGGCGCTCGCCGCTTCGGGGAGCCGACGCCAGCGAAGCCCGGCACGGCCACCCTCGACGAGCGCAGCGTGGAGGCGCGCGAGCGCCAGCGGCAGCCGGGTCGCGGGCAGCCAGACGCCGCTGTCGGAAACGAGCGCGGCTTCGATCGATCCGCGCGCAGGCGCGGCGCGCGCCAGGGGGCGGTCGAGCGTGGCGACACGCCCCGGCCCCCCCAGCCGCGCCATCCATCCGGCTGGAGGCTGGCTCACGGCCTGGCTTGGCCCAGCCAGAACTCGCGTTCGTCGACCACGCCGTCGCCGACCCGCACTCGCAGGGTCCACCGGCCCAGAGCCGCTCCGGCACCCGGGACGAATTCGGCCGAGACTTTTCGGCTCCGGCCCGCCTGGATGCGCTGGACGTGCGGAGGAGAGCCGCCGGGAGGGTGCCATTCCAGGTGGAAGGTCAGTCCGCGCCCCTCGTAGCGCGACCCGAGTTCCGCCTGCCAGTGGATGGGCTCGCCCCGGACGAAGCTCTCCGCGCCGTCGGGCGCGTTCCCCCACCACACCTTGTCGAGGATCGGGAATTCGATGCGCTGGATCTCGAACTCGGCCCGCGCCCGCAGGCGGCTGCCCGGCCGGTAGTTGGCGGCGGCCTGTTCCAGGAAGAACACCGCCCGCGAGCGGTTGCCGAGCTTTCGGTGCAGCCTCCCCAGCCGGTACTGGGTCAGGGGAACCCTCGGGTCGAGTTCCCAGGCGCGGGTCAGGTGATCGCGGGCGGTTTCCAGTTCGCCGGCCCGTTCGGCCAGGTCCGCGCGGCGCAGGGCCACTCGGGGGTCGTTGGGCTCCGCCTCCTGGGCCTGTTCGAGCAGGGCGTGGGCGCGCCCGATCTCGCCGTTCCGGGCGGCGCTCCCGGCGGCCTCGAGCAGAGGGTCGGTCCGCGAGCGGTCGAACTGGACGCGCGCCCGCAGCCCGCTTCCGCCCGCGGGCCGGGCGTCCAACTGGGCCAGCCGCTCCTGGATCTCCAACAGGCGCTCGTCCGCGCGGTTGAGCCGCCGCGGCGCGTCGGTGCGCCGGAGTTCGACTTTGGCTTGGGCCACGCGCTCTTCGAGCGCGGGATGGGTGAACAGGTACGACGGGATGCCCTCGCCCGCGTGCGGGTGGGCGGCCAGGATCCGCTGGAAGAAGCGCGTCATCCCCAGCGGGTCGTAGCCGGCCTTGACCAGATATCCCAGCCCTTCGCGGTCGGCCTCGGACTCGTTGCGCCGGGTGTGCTGGATCTGGAGCGACTGGTTGAGGCCCTGCGCCAGGACCATCACCGCCGGGTCCGCGCCGGCGATCACCGCCGCCATGCTGGCCAGGGTGGCGAGCGTGGTGAGCCCACCGCCCTCGCGCCGGCGGGCGATGTGGCGCTGCCGCACGTGGGCGATCTCGTGGGCCAGCACCCCGGCCAGCTCGTTGATGTCCCCGGCCTGGGCGATGACGCCGCGGTTGAGGTAGACGTAGCCGCCGCCGATCGTGAAGGCGTTGAGCTCGTCGTCGTCGATCACGAAGAAGCGGAAGATGAACGGCTGCGGGCCGCCGATGACGTCGGCGATTTCGTCGCCGATCTCGTACAGAAAGCTCAGCACCACCGGGTCGTTGACCAGCGGCGCGCTGTTGCGGATCCGTTCGTGGATCTCCGCCGTCATCTCGATCTCCTGCTCGACCGTGATGACCGTGGAGGGCTTGGGAGCCGCTTCCGCCGGCTCGAGGGCCCAGCTCGCGAGCAGGATCAGCGCGAGCGCCGCGACGGCCGGCCGCAACTAGCCCTCCGGGGTCCAGCGCAGCTTGGGCTTGCGGGCGGCGCCGACTTCGTCCAGACGGCGCAGGATCGGGGTGGTCGGAGCGCCGGTGACGGTTTCGGGCGACTCCGCCGCCTCGCCCGCGATCGCCCGCATCGCCGCGACGAATTCGTCCAGCGACTCCAGGGACTCGGTCTCGGTCGGCTCGACCATCAGCGCGCCCGACAGCACCAGCGGAAAGTAGACCGTGGGCGGGTGGTAGCCGTAGTCCATCAGCCGCTTGGCGATGTCGGCGGTGGTCACGCCGTTTGGCTGCTGGCGTTCGTCGCTGAAGACCACCTCGTGCATCACGCGCTGCCGGTGGGGACGGGCGTAGACGTCGCTCAGAGAGGCCTGCAGGTAGTTGGCGTTGAGCACCGCGCAGCGGGTCACTTCGGCCAGGCCTTCGGCGCCCAGCGCGCGGACGTACGCCAGCGCCCGCAGCCAGATGCCGGCGTTGCCCAGGAACGCGTGCACCCGGCCGATCGACTGGGGCCGGTCCTCGTCCAGTGCCAAGGCGTCGCCGTCGCGGCGGATCACCGGAATCGGCAGGTGGGCGGCCAGCGCCTCGCGCACGGCCACCGGCCCCGAGCCCGGTCCGCCGCCGCCGTGCGGGGTCGAAAACGTCTTGTGCAGGTTGAAGTGCATGACGTCCACGCCCATGTCGCCCGGCCGCGCCACGCCCATCAGCGCGTTCAGGTTCGCTCCGTCCAGGTAGACCAGGCCTCCGGCCTCGTGCACGCGCCGGGAGAGCTCCTCCACGTGGCGCTCGAACAGGCCCAGGGTGTTGGGGTTGGTGAGCATCAGGGCCGAGAGCCGCTCGTCGAGGTGCGGCTCGAGCGCTTCGGGATGGAGCAGCCCGTCCGGCCCGCTGGGCACCTCGACCACCTCCATCCCATTCAGGGCCGCGCTGGCCGGGTTGGTGCCGTGGGCCGTGTCGGGGATCAGCACCCGCTCGCGCTGCGGCTCCCCGCGCGCGCGGTGGTGCGCCTGGATCATCATCATCCCGACCAGTTCGCCCTGGGCGCCCGCGGCCGGCTGGAGCGTCACGCGGTCCAGGCCCGAGATCGCGGCCAGCGCGTCTTCCAGTTCGGCGGCCAGCGCCAGCACCCCCTGCGCGTCGGCGTCCGGGGCCAGCGGGTGAAGCTGCGCCAGGCCGGGCAGGGCGGCGACGCGCTCGTTGGCGCGCGGGTTGTACTTCATGGTGCACGAGCCGAGCGGGAACAGCCCCAGGTCGATGCCGTAGTTCCACTGCGACAGGCGCGTGAAGTGCCGGACGACGTCCAGTTCGGACAGCTCGGGCAGGCCCTCGACGTCGTCCCGCAGCAGGTCCTCCTCCAGCTCGTCGGCCGGGTCGGCCTGCGGCACCTCGGGAGTGGCGAGCGAGAGCCCGCGGCGTCCCGGGCGCGAGCGCTCGAAGAGCAGGGGCTCTTCGAACACCAGGCCGCTGCGCGCCTGAGTCACGCCGCCAGGGCCTCGACCAGCGCGTCGATCTGCGCGCGCGGGTTCATCTCGGTCACGCAGACCAGCAACTGGTCGGCGCGCGCGGGGTCGAAGTCGCGCAGCGGCACCCCGGGGCGAATTCCGCGCTCGGCGCAGCGCTCCAGCCGGTCGTCCAGATCCGGCACTTCGACCACGAACTCGTTGAACACCGGCGCCGCGTAGGGCAGCCGCAGCCCCGCCGAGGCCAGGCGTTGGCGGGCGTAGCGGGCCAGCGAGAAGCAGTCGCGGGCGAGCCGGCGCAGGCCCTGCCGTCCGACCAGCGCCAGATAGATCGCCACGCGCAGGGCGCACAGGCCCTGGTTGGTGCAGATGTTGCTCGTGGCGCGCTGGCGGCGGATGTGCTGCTCGCGCGCGGTCAGCGTCATCACGAAGCCGCGCCGGCCGTCGGCGTCGCGGGTCTGGCCGATCAGCCGGCCGGGAAGCTGGCGGACCAGTTCCTGGCGGGTGGCCATGAAGCCGGCGTAGGGACCGCCGAACGAAAGCGGGAGGCCGAAGCTCTGCACTTCGCCGCAGGCGATGTCCGCGCCCTGCTCGCCCGGGGGGCGCAGCAGCGCCAGCGAGAGCGGCTCGCTGACCACGCCCGCCAGCAGGGCGCCGGCGCCGTGCGCGGCTTCGGCGAAGCCCCGCGTCCGCTCCACGCAGCCGAAGAAATTGGGGGACTGGATCAGCAGCGCCGCAGCGTCTCCAGCGGGCTCGACCGGACGGGTGCGCCCGTCGTCGCCCAGCGGCAGGATCTCGATCTCGGCGCCCAATCCGCGGGTGTAGGTGCGCAGCACGTCCAGGTAGCGCGGGTGCAGCCCGGCGCTGGCGCAGATCCGGCTGCGGCGCGTGGCGCGCATCGCCATCAGCGCCGTCTCCGCGACCGCCGACGCGCCATCGTAGAGCGAGGCGTTCGCCACTTCCAGCCCCGTCAACTGGCAGACCATCGACTGGAACTCGAAGATCGCCTGCAAGGTGCCCTGGCTGATCTCCGCCTGGTAGGGCGTGTAGGCGGTCGAGAACTCGCCGCGGCTCGCCAGGGAGTCGACCGCGGCGGGAATGAAGTGGTGGTACGCGCCGGCGCCCAGAAAGCTCGCCACCGAGGAGGCCGGAACGTTGCGCGACGCCTGGCTTTCGATGTAGCTCAGCAGCTCCTGTTCTCCGAGCGCGGGAGGCAGGTCGAGCTTGGCGTTGGAACGCAGGCTCTGGGGCACGTCCTCGAACAGATCCCCCACGTCGCCCGCTCCGATGCGCTCCAGCATCGTGCGGATCTCTTCCGGAGTGTGGGGGACGAAGCTCACGCGCCGCTTCTCGCCTCCACGTGCCGCAGGTATTCCTCGGCGGTCATCAGGGACTCGACCGCTTCCTCGTCCTCGGGCTGCAGCGCGATCAGCCAGCCCCGCCCGTAGGGTTCCTCGTTGACGAGCTCGGGAGAGTCTTCGAGTTCCGTGTTGATCCGGACCACTTCTCCCGCCAGCGGCGCCACCAGGTCGCCCACCGCTTTGACCGATTCCACCACGCCGAAATTCTGTCCGGCCTCGAGTTGCGCGCCGACTTCCGGCTGTTCCACGTAGACCACGTCGGAAAGCTCGCTCTGGGCATAGTCGGTGATGCCCATCAGCGCCAGGCCGTCTTCGAGCCGCACCCACTCGTCCGAATCGGTGTAGCGGCAGTTTTCGGGAAAGTCGTAGCTCTTCTCGGACATCAGCTCTTCCTGCGGTAGAACGGGATTCCGGTCACCTGGCCGGCCACGCGCCGGCCGCGCACTTCGACTTCGACCCGCGTGCCCGAAGCGGACTCTTCGGCGGGAACGTACCCCAGGGCGATCGAGCGCTTGATGCTCGGCCCGAAGGTCCCGCTGGTGACTCTGCCGGTTCCGGCGGAGGTGTGGATGGGGTAGCCCTCGCGGGCGACCGCGCGCCCTTCCATCAGAAGTCCGACCAGACGCCGGTCCGGACCGCTCTCGGCCTGCGCCGCCAGGGCCTCGCGGCCGACGAACTCCCGGTCGAGCGCCAGGAACCGCTCCAGTCCCGCCTCCAGCGGGGTGGTCCGGCGGTCGAGTTCGTGGCCGTACAGCGGAAACCCCATCTCGGTGCGAAGAGTATCGCGCGCGCCGAGCCCAGCCGGGGCCAGCCGGCCCGCACCGGCCTCGATCAGCCGGTCCCAGAGCTCGGCCGCGCGCTCGGCGGGCGCGTAGATCTCGTAGCCGTCCTCGCCGCTGATGCCGGTGCGCGAGAGCTGGACCTCCACGTCGGCGACCTCGCCGGCGACGAAGCGCCAGCGCCTCGGCGCGTCCACGTCCGCCGGCCGCAGCGAGGCGACGATCGCCCTCGCGGCGGGCCCCTGGACCGCCAGCAGCGCGGTGCCGGAACTCTCGTCGATCAGCTCGCAGTCCAGCCCCGACTCGTCCCTCACCTCCCGCATCCAGGCCAGGTCCCCGGCGATGTTGGAGGCGTTGACGCAGAAGAAGAGCTCGCTGTCCGAAACCCGGTACAGCGTCACGTCGTCGACCACGCCGCCGTCGGGCAGGCAGAGCAGGCCGTAGCGCACCCGCCGGGGCTCCATCTTCGACACGTCGTTGCTAAACAGGCGCTGGGCAAGCTCGTCGGCCGCCGCCCCGCGCAGCCGGATCTCGCCCATGTGGGAGACGTCGAAGATCCCGGCCGAAGCGCGCACGGCGCGGTGCTCGGCGACGATCGAGCTGTACGACACCGGCATCTCGAAGCCGGCGAAGGGCATCATGCGGGCGCCCGCCTCCCGGTGCCGCGCGTGGAGCGGCGTGCGCTGCAGCTCTCCGCTCACGCGGCGTTCGCGCCGCGCTGAAGCCGGAACGCCTCGAGGGTGTTCTCGATCAGCATGGCGATCGTCAGCGGCCCGACTCCGCCGGGGACCGGTGTGATCAGGCCGGCGCGCTCTGAGGCCGGCTCGAAGGCCACGTCGCCCACCAGCCCGCCCTCGAGCCGGTTCATGCCCACGTCGATCACGGCGGCTCCGGGGCGAACCCAGTCGCCCTGAACCAGCTCGGGAACGCCCACCGCGGCGACCAGGATGTCGGCCTCGCGCGCCACGCCGGCCAGGTCCCGCGTGCGCGAGTGACACAGCGTCACGGTGGCGTGGCGGTGCAGGAGCATCAGGGCGAGCGGCTTGCCGACGATCTCGCTGCGTCCGACGATCACCGCGCGCGCCCCCTCGATCTCGACGCCGTGCGCGTCGAGGATGTGAAGGCAGCCCGAGGGCGTGCAGGGGCGCAGGCGGGCCTGGTTGCGCACCAGCAGGCCACTGTTGGCGGGGTTCAGGCAGTCCACGTCCTTGTCGGGGTGGACCGCGGCCGCCACCGCGCCCGGGTCGATCTGCGGGGGCAGGGGAAGCTGCACCAGAATGCCGTGCGTCCCGGGGTCCTGGTTCAGCGCGGCGATCCGGTCGAGCAGCTCCGCCGGATCGGTATCGGCCGGGAGCTGGATCGACTCGGAGTCGATTCCCGCCTTGCCCGCCGCGCGCTGTTTGTTGCGCACGTAGATCTGCGAGGCCGGGTCCTCGCCGACCAGCACGGCGACCAGCCGGGGCGGTCCGCCGTCGAGCTCGAGGACCTGCTCGCGCACCTTGGCGCGATGTTGCGTGGCGAGCTGCCTGCCGTCGACGACCGTCGTCAATCCCGGCCCCCCCCTGGGCCGCGGCTAGCTGGCGGAAGACCCCGCGGACGCCGGCGCGCTCGATTCGCCCGACTTGGACGAACTCGAACCGCTGCCCTTGTCCTTGCCTTTGGAGTCGGAACTCTTGGAGGACTCCGCGGCCTTGGAGTCCTGGTCCCCGCCGTTCGAGCCGCCGTTTCCGCTGTAGCCGTCAGCATACCAACCGCTGCCCTTCAGGATGAAGTTCGCGGCGGAGATCAGTCGAGTCACCTTGACGCCGCTGCGCTCGCGCGGGCAGACCTGCTTGTTACAGCGCTCCAGCGCGTCGTCCATGATCGACTGCTGGAACTCGAAGCGGCAGCCCTTGCTGCACTCGTACTCGTAGGTTGGCATCCGGCGCTGCCCCCCGGGGCGTTGACTCGGCAGGCGGCACGATAGGTACACCGCCCCGAAGCGTCAAACTCCGCGCGCGATTCCGCTCCCGGATCAGCCCTCGCCGAGTTGCCGCGAGCGGGCCGTGGCGGCGCGCACGGCGGCCAGGACAGCGCTGCGCAGGCCCCCGGCCTCGAGCGCCTCCAGCCCTGCGACGGTCGTTCCCCCGGGCGAGCTGACGCGCTCGCGCAGCACGGCGGGGTGTTCCCCAGTCTCGTTGACCATCCGGGCGGCTCCCTCCAGGGTGCGGGCCGACAGCTCGCGGGCGGTGTCCGCCGGCAGGCCCTCGCGCACCCCGGCCTCGGTCAGCGCTTCGATGAACAGATAGGCGTAGGCGGGGCCGGAGCCGGACAGGCCCGTCACCGCGTCCATCAGCGACTCGCGAACGCGCACCACCCGCCCGACGGAGCCCAGGATGCGTTCCGCGCGATCGAGATCGGCCGCCGAAGCGCCGCTGTCGGAGGCGATCGCGGACACCCCCGAGCCCACCAGCGCGGGGGTGTTCGGCATGCTGCGCACGAAGCGCGCCTCCGCGCCCAGCAGGCGGGCCAGGATCGCGCTGGTGCAGCCGGCGACGATCGACAGGAAAAGCGGCCGTCCGGAGGGGTCGAGCCCTTCCAGCGCCGCCGCCAGGTGCTGCGGCTTGACCGCCAGCACCACGACCTCGCTGTTCGCGGCGATCTCGGCGTTGTCGGGGAGGGTCTCCACTCCCAGTTCGCGGGTCAGGTAGTCCCGGCGCGCCTCGACCGGATCCGAAGCGCGGATCTGGTCCGGCCGCAGGCCGGCGGCCAGAAGACCGCGCGCGATGGCCTCGGCCATGTTGCCCGCGCCGACGAAGCCCACGCTCTCCGGCCAGTCCATCATGGCTTGTCCCGCTCCCCGAAAATCGCCGTGCCCAGCCGCACCCAGGTCGCTCCCTCCTGAATGGCCACCTCGAAGTCGGCCGACATTCCCATCGAAAGCTCGGGCAGCTCCCGCCCCCGCTCCCGCTCCAGCACGTCGCGCAGCTCGCGCAGGCGGGCGAAGGCGGGACGGACTTTCTCGGGATCGTCGGCGGGCCGCGGAATCGCCATCAGGCCGACCGGCACGAGATTCGCACACGCGTCGAGCGCGCGCACGAGCCCGGGCGCGTCGTCGGGGTCGGCTCCGGCCTTCTGCGGCTCCCGGTCGACGTTGACCTGCACCAGCACGCGCGGCCTCCGCCCCAGGGCCGCGGCCGAGCGCTGCAGGACGTCGACCAGCGCCGGCCGGTCGACCGAGTGGATCACGTCGCACAGCTCGACCGCCCGCCGGGCTTTGTTGCGCTGCAGCGGGCCGATGAAGTGCCACTCGATCTCGTGCCTGTATCTATCTGAAATCATTGGGATCTTGTCGGACGCTTCCTGAACCCGATTCTCTCCGAACGCGCGCAGTCCCGCCTCCGCGGCCCGCTCCACCAGGGTCGCCGGAAAGGTCTTGGACACGGCGATCAGGTGGACCGAGGACGGCTCCCGCCCGGCGTCCGCGGCCGCCCGGTCGAGCCTCCGGCGCAGGCCTTCGATGCGTTGCAGCAGCTCGCTCATCCCGGCCGCACGCCCAGCGAATCGAGCAGCGGCACGACCCGCTCCATCGGCAGGCCGATCACGTTCGAGCGCGAACCGCGCACCTGGGTCACGAAACGGCCTCCTTCCCCCTGCAGCGCGTAGGCGCCGGCCTTGTCGAGCGGCTCGCCGCCCTCGGCGTAGCGGCGCGCCTCCTCCGGTTCAATTCCGCGCAGCGTCACGCGGCTGGTCTCGACGCCCGCCTCCACGCGGCCTCCGGCCTCGACCAGCGCCGCGTAGCCGCTGACGACCCGGTGGGTCCGGCCGGCGATGCGGAGAAGCATCTCGACGGCGTGCTCGACATCGCGCGGCTTTCCCAGTACCTCGGCGTCGATCACCACCAGCGTGTCGGAACCCAGAACGCAGGCTTCGCCCGGCTCGCGGAGCGCCACCGCGCGGGCCTTTTCGAGCGCCAGACGGCGCGCCAGGTCCTCGGGGGATTCGCCCGGACGGGCGCTCTCGTCCACGTCGGGGGGCGAGACGCGGAACTCGAAGCCGTGCGACCGGAGCAGATCCCGTCTGCGCGGCGAGCGGCTGGCGAGCACCAGCTCGCGCGGGGAGCCGGAGACCATCGCGCGAACTTACCCGCTGCTTCCGGCCGGCGCGAGCCGGGCGAGCCCGGCCCGGGCGGCCCGCGCGATGGCCGGATCGGGGTGGGAACTCAGCCCGCGCAGGAGCCGCTCCGCCTCCGGCCGCCGCCCGGGGTGCGGTCCCAGCAGCGCGGGCACGACGGCGGCCGCGATGCGCCGCAGGCGGGCGTCGGGATCGCCGCGGGCGATCTCCAGCAGGCGGTCGAGAGTCCCGAGGTCCGGTCGCGTCAGTCTGGCCAGACAGACGGCGGCGGCGCGCCGCACGTCGGCGTCGCCGTCGTCGAGACCCTCGACCAGGGCGGCCTCCACCGTGGGATCGGCGGGCTCCAGGTCGCGCAGGGCGTACAGCAGCATGCGCCGGCGGAGCGCCGGCTCGCCGGCCCGAAACCGCCGCAGCAGGCCCTCCAGGACCTCCGGCCGGCGCCGGCCCAGCGCCACGAGCATCTCCAGCGCCTGCCAGCGCGCGTCCGCGTCGGGCAGGTCGAGCGACTCGACCAGCGCGGGAAGCAGGCCCGGCGAAGGTCCCTGCGCTTGGAACAGCACATAGGCGGCCGCGAAGCTCGCCTCCCGCGAGCCTCCCCGCAGAACCCGCCTCAGATGCCGGCCCAGCTCGGGACGCCGCCGCAGTTCGTCGATCGCCGCGTCGCAGGCTCTGCGCCTCTCGGCGAGCTCGGCCGACCCCAGCGCGTCCAGCCAGTCCGGGGACGCGCTGCTCACGCCGTCCAGCGATCCGGTCCGTCCGCGGAGCTGTCGCGGGCGACCCGGCCTTCGCGTTCCAGCTTGATCAGGTGGGAGCGCACCGACTGCCCGGCCGCGTGGTGCAGGAACTCCGGCGTCTCGGCGTAGACGCGCGCGACGATCGCCTCGACCGTGCGCAGCCCCGAGTCGAGGGCCGCCAGGATCTGGCGCTCCCGTTGGAGCCGATGGTCGAGATACTCGCGGATCTTGGCGCGGGCCGCGGGGATGCGCGGACCGTGCGCGGGATAGATGCAGGCGACGTCCAGCTCCAGCAGGCGCTCGAGTGTGCGCAGGTAGAGCGCCATGTCGCCGCCCTCGGTCGGGATCACCGAGGTTCCGGCTCCCAGGATCACGTCGCCGGTGAACAGGACCTTGTCCTCTTCGAGGTAGTAGCAGAGGTGGTCGGCGGCGTGGCCGGGCGTGTGCAGCGCCCGCAGAGTGACCCCGTCCCCCCGGACCACCTCGCCGTCGACCAGCGGAGTGATCTCCACGTCGAAGTGTCGGTCGCGTTCGGGCCAGGGGAATTTCAGGACCCGCCTCGGTCCGAAGCGCTCGACCACGTCCGGGGCTCCCCCGATGTGGTCGGCGTGGACGTGGGTCAGCACGATGTCGCCGGGCGCGTCGGTTCCGCACTCCCGCGCCAGCGCCTTCTCCAGCAGCGGCAGGTAGCCCGCCTTCCCCGCCCCGGTGTCGAGCAGCAGCGGCCGGTCGCCCCCGCCCAGCAGGAAGGTGTTCGTGCCCGGTCCGGTGAAAGGGCCGGGGTTGAGCCCGCGGACCACGACCGCTCGCTCCGACCAGCGCTCCGTGTCCGGGAGCTTCATTCCCTGCATGCTGTCCACGCTCTCAGCTTAGCGCGGGGCGGGGTTCCGGGGGTGTCCCCGACGCCCGGGGGTCTAGAGAGTGTCCAGTCGCCCGGCCAGGCGGTCCCAGCTCGGCAGCTCGCCGCCGGGGCCGTAGCGCAGCGCGGTCAGGCCGGCGTCGCGCGCAGCCTCCAGGCAGTCGCGCTCGCGGTCTCCGACGTAGAGCGCCCGGCCGATGCTCACGCCCAGCGCGTCCAGCGCCGCCAGGAAGGCGGCGGGGTCGGGTTTGGCGACCACGTGGGTCGAGGGCAGCACGATCGCGTCGAAGAGCCGCGCAAGTCCCAGCGACTCCAGCAGCGCGGGCAGACGCGAGTCCATGTTCGAAAGCAGGCCCAGCCGGAAGCCCCGCGAGCGGGCGCCCCGCAGAGCCGCCTCCGCGCCCGCCAGCGTCCTCCATGCGCCCGGACCGGCGTAGTGCTCCCACAGGGCGTCGAAGCACGTCCCGTCCGCGGCCTCGTCCCCGAGCGCAGCGCGCACCACCTCGCGCCAGCCCTCGCGCTCGCGCTCCGGAATCTCCGCCGGCGCCAGACCTTCCAGCGGCGGAGGGCCGATCGCGATCCCGCGCAACCGCGAAGCGATCTCGCCGGGCTCGGCGGAGACTCCGTGGCGGGCCGCCAAGCGCGCGTAGACCTCGGGCACGGCCTCCCGGACCCCGATCAGCGTACCCACGGCGTCGGTCAACAGTCCGCGCTCCACAAGTCCTCCCGGCGACGCTCGAACATCGGCACACCATACCCAGAGCGCCCGGCTCGGGTACTTCCGCTCCCGCCGCTTGACACGGCCGAGCGTGGCCTTAGCTTGCGCCGCCCAAAGGTCCGACCATAAGGGCTTGAATTTACTAGCGTTTCCGATTCTTGGGGTTTTCGGGAGAAGTTGGGGGCCGTGGAATGGCAAAGGTGATCGGGATCGATCTGGGCACGACCAACTCGGTCGTGGCCGTGATGGAAGGCGGAGAGGCGAAAGTCATCCCCAACGAAGAGGGCGGCCGAACGACCCCCTCGGTGGTGGCCTTCACCAAGGACAGGGAGCGCCTCGTGGGTCAGATCGCCCGCCGCCAGGCCGTGACCAATCCCCAGAACACCATCTTCTCGGTCAAGCGCTTCATGGGCCGCCGCCACGCCGAGGTCGGCGAAGAGATGAAGCTGGTCCCCTACGAAGTCACCTCGGGCAAGAACGACGTGGTCGGGGTCAGGGCCAGCGGGCGCGACTATTCCGCTCCCGAGATCTCCGCGATGGTGCTCCAGAAGCTGAAGAGCGCCGCCGAGTCCTACCTGGGCGAGAGCGTGTCGCAGGCGGTCATCACGGTGCCCGCCTACTTCAACGACGCGCAGCGCCAGGCGACCAAGGACGCCGGGACGATCGCCGGCCTCGAAGTGCTGCGGCTGGTCAACGAGCCCACCGCGGCCTCGCTGGCCTACTCGCTGGACAAGAAGTCCGACGAGAAGATCGCGGTCTACGACCTCGGCGGGGGCACCTTTGACGTCTCGATCCTGGAAGTCGGCGACAACACCGTCGAAGTGCTGTCGACCAACGGCGACACCCATCTGGGCGGAGACGATTTCGACGATCGCGTGATCCGCTACCTGGTCGACGAGTTCCGCAAGGACCAGGGAGTCGACCTGTCGGCCGATGCGATGGCCATGCAGCGGCTCAAGGAGGCGGCGGAAAAGGCCAAGATCGAGCTGTCGACGGTCACCGAGACCGAGATCAACCTGCCCTACATCACCGCGGACCAGTCGGGCCCCAAGCACCTGAACCTCAAGCTCTCCCGAGCCAAGTTCGAACAGTTGGTCGAGGACCTGGTCGACCGCACGCTGGATCCCTGCCGGCAGGCGTGCAAGGACGCCGGCCTGGCGCCGGGCGACGTGGACGAGGTCGTGCTGGTCGGCGGCTCGATCCGCATCCCCAAGGTTCAGGAACTGGTCCGGCAGTTCTTCGGCCGGGAGCCGCACCGCGGCGTCAACCCCGACGAGGTGGTCGCCGTGGGTGCGGCCATCCAGGCCGGGGTGCTGACGGGCGACGTGAGCGACGTGCTGCTGCTCGACGTGACGCCCCTGTCGCTGGGCATCGAGACGCAGGGCGCGGTCATGACCTGCCTGATCGACCGCAACACCACCATCCCCACCAAGCGCAGCCAGATCTTCTCGACCGCCAGCGACAACCAGCCGCAGGTCGAGATCCACGTGCTGCAGGGCGAGCGCGAGATGGCGGCGGACAACCGCACGCTCGGCAAGTTCATCCTGGACGGCATCCCGCCCGCGCCGCGCGGCATGCCGCAGATCGAGGTCACCTTCGACCTCGACGCCAACGGCATCCTGTCCGTCAACGCCAAGGACAAGGCGACCTCCAAGGAGCAGTCGATCCGGATCGAAGGCTCCAGCGGTCTCGACTCCAGCGAGATCGACCGCATGGTCGAGGAGGCGGAGGCGAACGCCGAGCAGGACAAGGATCGGCGCGAGCGGGTCGACGCCCGCAACGCGCTCGACACGCTGGTGTACGAGGCCGAAAAGACGCTGACGGAGCACCGGGACAAGCTGGAGGCCGACGCGGTCGGCAAGATCGAAACCGCGATCTCCGCGTCCAAGACCCTGCTCGAGAACGAGGACGCAAGCTCGGAGGAGATGCGCGAGCAGGCGAGCAAGCTGCAGGCGGAGCTTCACGCGGTCAGCGAGGCGCTCTACAAAGCCCAGTCCGCACAGGCGGGCGAGGCGCAGGGGGCGAACGGCTCCGACGCCGGCGGCGACGACAACGTGGTGGATGCCGAGTTCACCGAGGAGAGCTGACCCACGCCTCCGATTCCTTCCGGCCTCCGCCCGCAGCCTCTATGATCCAGAGGTCGCAGGGCGGGTGAGGGCTCCATGAGCGAAGAACGCGGTCCGGAACGGCCAGCGCCCGGCGTGCCGGCGCAGCCCGTGAAACTGCCCCCGGAGCTGCCGGTCCTGCCCCTGCGAAACACGGTGCTCTTCCCGGCGCTGGTCACTCCGATGGTGGCGACCACCGAACGCGCCCAGCGCCTGGTCGACGACGCGGCCAACGGCGGGCGACTGCTGGTGGCGGTCACGGCGCGGGACGAGAACGTCGAGACGCCCGGGCCCGACGACCTGTATCGTGTCGGCACGGCGGTGCGGATTCTGCGCGTGGTCCCGAACCAGGAGAACGGCCAGAGGATCTGGGTCCAGGGTCTGTGCCGCGTGGAGCTGAAGGAGTACACCCGCGACGAACCGTACCTGGAGGCCCGCATCCGCGCGCCCGAGCCCAAGTCGGCGGAGGGCGTCGAGATCGAGGCGCTGTACCGCAACGTCGGCCGGATGTTCCTGCAGTTCGCCGAGGGCGCCTCGAACGTTTCGGAGCCGGTGACCTCGATGGTCGAGCGGCTGGAAGACCCCGCCGCGCTTTCGGACGTGGTCGCCTCCAACCTCGGACTGCCGCTGGCGGAGCGCCAGCGCCTGCTGGAGACGAACGACGTGCGGGCGCGTCTGGAGTACCTCTCCGAGCACCTGGCCCGAGAGCAGGAGGTTCGGCGGCTCGAAGAAGAGATCCGCGAGCAGGTCCAGGAAGAACTCTCGCGCAGCCAGCGCGAATACGTGCTGCGCGAGCAGGCCCGCGCGATCCGCCGCCAGCTCGGCGAGTACGACAGCCCCGAAGAGCAGGTCGACGACCTGCGCCAGCGCATCGAGGAGGCCGGAGTCCCGACCGAGGTGCGCGAAATCGCCGAGCGCGAACTCGGCCGCCTGGCCGCCCAGCCCCCCGGCGCCATCGAGGCCGGCACCATCCGCACCTACCTGGAGTGGATCGCCGACCTGCCCTGGGCGCGGGAGAGTGAGGACTCTTTGGACGTGGCGCGGGCGCGCGAAGTGCTGGACGAGGACCACTACGACATCGAGAAGGTCAAAGAGCGCATCCTTGAGTTCATCGCGGTGCTCAAGCTCAAGGGCGACCTGCGCGGGCCGATCCTGTGCTTCGTCGGTCCGCCGGGCACGGGCAAGACCTCCCTGGGCCGCTCGATCGCCCGCTCGATGGGGCGCCAGTTCGCGCGCATGTCGCTGGGCGGGGTGCGCGACGAGGCCGAGATCCGGGGGCACCGGCGCACCTACATCGGGTCCCTGCCGGGGCGCGTCATCCAGAACCTCAAGCGGGTGGGCACGCGCAATCCCGTCTTCATGCTCGACGAGATCGACAAGCTGGGCAACGACTTCCGCGGCGATCCGTCCTCGGCCCTGCTCGAGGTGCTCGACCCAGAGCAGAACCACTGTTTCAGCGACCACTACCTCGAGGTGCCTTTCGACCTCTCGAAGGTGCTGTTCATCGCAACGGCGAACGTGCTCGACGACATCCCCCCGGCGCTGCGCGACCGCATGGAGGTGATCGAGCTGCCGGGCTACACCGAAGAGGACAAGCTGGAGATCGCGCGCCGCTACCTGCTGCCGCGCCAGATCGAGCAGAACGGTCTGAAGGAGCGCGAGCCGGAGATCAGCGACGCCGCGCTGCGCCGGGTCATCTCCGGCTACACGCACGAGGCGGGACTGCGCAACCTGGAGCGCGAACTGGGCAAGATCGCGCGCAAGCTCGCGCGCCGCCTGGTGGAGGAGGAGACCGACGCTCCGCGCGTGGACCTCGACGACCTCCACGGGCTGCTCGGCCCGGTGCGCTTCGAGCCCGAAGTCGCCGGCCGCGTGCAGATTCCCGGGGTTTCGGTGGGGCTTGCCGTCACCGGAGCCGGCGGCGAGATCCTGTTCATCGAGGCGACGCGCATGAAGGGCAAGGGCCGGCTCAAGATCACCGGCTCGGTCCGCGACGTGATGCGCGAGTCCGCGCAGACGGCGGTCTCCTGGGTGCGTACGCGCGCCGGCGAGCTGGGCATCGATTCGGAACTCTTCGGCACGTCCGACATCCACATCCACCTGCCCGCCGGGGCCACGCCCAAGGACGGTCCGAGCGCGGGCGTCGCGATCATCACCGCCCTGACGAGCCTGCTGACCGAGCGCTCGGTCCCGGCCGACCTGGCGATGACCGGCGAGATCACCCTGCGGGGCAAGGTCCTGCCGGTCGGGGGCATCAAGGAGAAGATCCTGGCGGCCAAGCGCGCGGGCGTGGGGCGAGTGCTGATCCCGCAGGACAACCGCAAGGATCTGGCCGAGATCCCCGACGAGCGCGTGGCCGACCTGGACATCCTTCCGGTCGAACGGATCGAGCAGGTGATCGAGCACGCCTTCCCCGGACAGGCGGCGTGAATCCCGCCCGCGGGCGGCCGCTGCGCGCTCTCGCGCCGCTGCTCGCCTGCGGAGTCCTGCTGACGGGCTGCGTCGCCACCGGCGAGTACGAGGCTGCGGTGGCGCGCGGCCACGCCCTGGAGCATGACCTGCGCCAGAGAGACGAACGCGTCGGGGAGCTGCAGCGGCAGAACCGCGGGCTGCTCGAACTGAACTCGCGGCTGGAGCTGGAGCGCGACTCGCTCGACGCCGAGAGGATCGAACTGCTGGAAGAGCTGGAGGACCTGCGCGAGGAGCGCGAGCGCGTCTCGGCGGAACTGGAGCGCGAGCGCCGATTGCGCCTGCGGCGCGAAGCCGAACTCGAGCGGCTTTCGGGCGTCGGGCAGGCACCGGTCGAGGAACCCGGGAGCGGCGAGACAGATCCCTCCCGCGCTCCGATCCCCGGCATGCCGGAGTGAACGACCGGGAACTGCTGGTCGGACTGTATCGAGAGGCCCTGGCCGCGGTCGAACCCGCCGCGGCCGTGGCCCGCGCCCTGCGCGCACGACCGCTCCCGGACGCCCCGGTCACGCTGCTGGCCTGCGGCAAGGCCGCCTGCGCGATGGCCCGGGGAGCGCTGGAGGTGCTCGGCCCGCGCGTCGAGCGCGGCGAAGTCTGCACCTCCGACGGCGCGGCCTTCGATCTGGGGCGGCTGCGGGTCCGCGAGGCGGGCCACCCGCTCCCGGACGAGCGCGGCCTGGAAGCCGCGCGCGCGGCGCTCGCCCTGGCCCGGGGGACGCGCGCCCCGTCGCGGCTGCTGGTGCTGCTCTCGGGCGGGGCGTCGGCCCTGTGGTGCTCCCCGGCTCCGGGGCTGGAGCTCGCCGACAAGCTGCGGACGACCGAGAGCCTGCTCGCCGTGGGCGCGCCCATCGAGCGCGTCAACGCGGTGCGCAAGCATCTGTCGGCGATCAAGGGCGGCAGGCTGGCGCTCGCCTCGGGAACGGCGAGGATCGCGACCCTGGCGATTTCCGACGTCCGCGGCGATGCGCCCGACCGGATCGGTTCCGGTCCCACCGCGGGCGACCCCACGCGCTTCGCGGACGCCTGCGCCGCGCTGGAGGAGCACGGCCTGGCGCGGAGCGTGCCGCCGCGGGTCGCCGCGCATCTTCGGGCGGGCGCCGCGGGCGAGCGGGAGGAGACGCCGGAGAGCGTTCCGTCCGAGCGCTACCAGTTGGTGGCGGCCCTGGACCACGCGCTCGAGGGCCGAGCGCCGCGGACTGCGCGCGCGCGTGCTGGGGGCGACGCTGTACGGGGACGTCCAGGACGTGGCCGAGCGGCTGGCCGAGGAGACCCGCCGCGCCCGCCGGCGGGGGGACGAACTCCTGATCGCGGGCGGAGAGCCGGACGTGCGGGTGCGCGGTCCGGGCCGTGGCGGGCGCTGCCAGGAACTGGCCCTGCGGCTGGCGCGCAAGCTCTCGGGCGGGCCTCCGGTCACCGCGCTGTGCGCGGGCAGCGACGGCCGTGACGGACCGACCGACGCGGCCGGAGCGCTGATCGCGTCCGACTCGCTCGAAAGCGCCGGGCTCGGCGACGCCGAGGTCGAGCGGGCGTTGGCCCGCAGCGACTCGCACCCGCTGCTGGACTCGCTCGGCGGCCTGCTGCGCACGGGGCCCAGCGGCACCAACGTGGCGGATCTCGCCCTGCTTCGGATCGGGGCTGGAGAGCCGACGGACGCTTGAGAGCCGGGAGTTTCGGCGCCGTTCGGCGGTGCTAGGATGCCGCGACCTGTCCGGGGAGGAGCGGAATGCCGGTCGANNNNCAAGCAGGCGCTGGGAAGCTGGATCAGCGGTGTCACGATCGTGACTTCCCGCAACGGAGAGCTGCAGCACGGGATGACGGCCTCGGCCTTCTGCTCGGTCAGCGCGGATCCCCCGCTGGTGCTGATCTGCGCCAACCAGGACTCGAACACCCACGGCGTGATCCAGAAGGCGGGCGCATTCGGCGTCAGCATCCTGGCGCGCGGCCAGGAAGACCTAGCCATGCTCTTCGCCGACAAGGCGCGCGAGGCCGAGCGCTTCGACGGCCTGGAATGCGAGCTGGGGACGACCGGCTGCCCGCGCATTCCCGGCGCTCACGTCCAGTTGGACTGTTCGGTGGCCCAGGCGCACCCGGCGGGCACGCACGTGATCTACGTCGGGCTGGTCGAGAGCGCCCGGGTTTCGGAAGTCGAACCTCTGTCGTTCTACCGCGGCCGATTCCCCTAGAGTTCAGGGCTCTGCGCCGGCGGCGGAAGGACGAATGCGCTTCGAGCCCACCGAGCTGAGCGACGCGGAGGTCGCCCTCCAGCGCGAGGTGCGCGCCTTTCTGGCCGAGGAACTCCCGCGCGGAAGCTTCGAGCCGGGCCTGGGCATGAACGGCGCCAAGGATCCCGAGTTCTCCCGAAAGCTGGCGGCGCGCGGCTGGGTCGGGATGGCGCTGCCCCGCGCCTATGGGGGCGGCGACCGCAGCGCGGTCGAGCGCTTCATCGTCGCCGAGGAGCTGCTGCGCTGGGGCGCCCCGCTGGGACACCACTGGGTCGCGGACCGGCAGAGCGGACCGATGATCCACAAGTTCGGGACCGAAGCGCAGCAGCGGCGTTTCCTGCCCGCCATCTGCCGCGGGGAGCTGTCCTTCTCGATCGGCATGAGCGAGCCGCAGGCCGGCAGCGACCTGGCCGCGGTGCAGACGCGCGCGACCCCGGTCGAGGGCGGCTGGCGGGTCAGCGGCACGAAGGTCTGGACCAGCGGCGCGCACTACAACGACTGGTTCATCGTGCTCTGCCGCACCTCCGACGAGGACGACAGGCGCGACGGCCTGAGCCAGCTCCTGGTCGACCTGCGCTCCGACGGGATCGAGGTCCAGCCGATCCCGTTCCTGGACGGAACCAGCCACTTCAACCAGGTGTTTCTGGACCAGGTTTTCGTCCCGTCCGAGCTCTTGCTCGGGCGCGCCGGCGCGGGCTGGCAGCAGAACGCCTCCGAGCTGGCCTACGAGCGCGGCGGGCCCGAGCGCTGGCTTTCGACTTATCTGGTGGTGGAGCAGTTCCTGCGCGAGCGCGCGGGGGAGGAGCTGGACGCGCGCGCCCTGGAACTGCTCGGGACCGCGACCGCCCAGTGGTGGGGCCTGCGTCAGTTGTCGCTGTCGATCGCGCGCGCTCTCGACGGCGGCGGGGCGCCCGCGGTCGAGTCGGCGCTGGTCAAGGAGATGGGCACGCGCTTCGAGCAGGACGTGCTGGCCGCGGTGCAGCGGCTGGTGGAGCTGGAGCCCGCGGCCGAATCGGAGTCGCTTTTCGAGCGCCTGCTGGTCGCGGCCGTGCTCTCCGCGCCGTCCTTCACGCTGCGCGGCGGAACCAACGAGATCCTGCGCTCGGTCGCAGCCAAGGGGCTGCGGACGTGAGCGATCCCGTCCTGTTGCAGAGCGTCGAGCGCGTGCTGGAAGACGTCTGCACGCACGAATCGATCCAGGCGGCTGAGCAAAGCGGCTGGGCACCCGAAATCTGGCAGGCCCTGGCGGGCGTCGGACTGCCCTGGCTGGGCCTGGACGAACGCGCCGGCGGAACCGGCGGTGAACTCGGCGATGCGCTGGAAGTGCTGCGCATCGCCGGCCGCCACGCACTGCCCGCGCCCCTGGCCGAGACCGGCCTGCTGGCGGGCTGGCTGGCCTCCGGCGCGGGACTCTCTCTCGGCTCGGGACCGGTGGCTCCGGCCCCCGTGCGCCCGGACGAGGTCCTGGAGCTGGAGGGGGGCCGGCTCTCCGGCCGCGCCAGCCGCGTTCCGTGGGCCCGCGCCGCCGAGCGGATCGCCGCGCTGGCGCGGACCGGGCAGGGCTGGGCGGTCGCGCTGGTCGATCCGAGCGCGGCGACGCTGGAGCCGCGGGTCAATCTCGCCGGCGAACCGCGCGACGGCCTGCGCTTCGACGCGGTCGAGGTCGAGAGTTGGGCGCCGGCCGCCCCGGGCGTCGACCCGGCGGCGCTCCAGTATCGGGGAGCGTTGACGCGCGTGATGCTGATGTCGGGGGCGCTCGAACGCATGAGCGAACTCACGCTGGAGTACACCGCCGAGCGCCACCAGTTCGGCCGTCCGGTGGGTCGCTTCCAGGCCGTGCAGCAGTACCTGGTTTCCGCTGCGCAGGATGCGGCGCTGGTGGGCATGGCCGGCCGGGTGGCCGCCCGCGAGGCGGAGCGCGGGCCGGCCCGCTTCGAGATCGGTGCCGCCAAGCTGCTCGCCAACCGCGCGGCCCACTCGGCGACGCGCGCCGCCCACCAGGCGCACGGCGCGATGGGCATGACCCGCGAGTATCCGCTGCACCACTGGAGCCGGCGGCTCTGGGCCTGGCGCAGCGAGTACGGCGACGAGCTCGCCTGGAGCGGGCGCCTGGGACGCGAGGTCGCCGCCGCCGGCGCCGACGCGCTGTATCCGACCATCGCCGGCGGTTCGGCGGCCGGATCGCCGCGCGACCCCTAAACTGCCCGCGCCGCCGGGGTGGATCGAGGAGGAGAAGATGAGCGGGATCGGGTTGCGGACCTTCTGCCACGTGACGCTTCGCGTGAGCGACATGGAGAAGTCGCTGGCCTTCTACCGGGACGTGGTGGGGCTGCAGGTGATCTTCGACGTGGAGCTGGACGGGGAGGGACTCGATTCGATCACCGGCATCGCCGGGTCCAAGGGCCGCATGGTCGGGACCGTCGCCCCCGGCGGGACGATGGTCGAGATGGTGTCCGGGGTGTACCCGGAACCCGCGGACGGCTCTCCCCGGGGCGCCGGGGACAGCGTCATCTTCTCCCTCTCCGTCGAGGACGTTGAACGGGCGCACGAAGCCTTCGTGGCGGCGGGGATCGAGCCGCTGCAGCGGCCCGCGGAGATCGACGGAACGCGGATGTTCTTCGTGCTCGACCCGGACGGCCGCCGGGTGGAGTTCGTCGAGTATCCCGGCGGAGCGCCGCGCGCGGCGGAGATGCACGGCTGGTCCGGCTAGCGGGAGCGGCGCTCGACGAGGCCGCGCCACCGTCCCCACGCCGGCGAGCCGGCATGAGAGCCTAGGGGTCCGGCCGAACGCCGAGTCGTCTCGAACGCGGGGCGCGGTGCCGGATCAGGGAGGCAGGATCGTGCGAACCATCGCGGTACTACTGGGCAGCCTGCTCGCCGCCGCGCCGGTCACGGCGCCGGCCGACGAGCGGATCTCGGAGTTGATCGAGCGGGGCCTGGCGCCGGTCCGGACCGAGCGCGTCCACGAGCGCATCTGGCTCGCCGTGGGCAACAGCAACTCCTACCGGATCGTGACGGACGCGGGCAGCGTGATCTTCGACACCGGACTCCACCCGCAGGCGATCGAGCAGAAGGCCGCTCTCGAAGCCGTCGCCCCCGGTCCCGTGCGCTACGCGATCCTCAGCCACGCCCACGGGGACCATACCGGCGGCGCCGAACTCTGGCGCGAGGCCGGCGCCAAAGTGGTCGCGCACCGGCTGTTTCGGCAGCGGGCCGGCGACCGGGAACGCCTGTCGGAGTTCGACACCCGCCGGGATTCGGTCCTCTGGGGCCGGGTGCTGGAAACGCTGCCGGGAAGTTACCGGGCCGTCGAACCGGACTCGGTCGTGGACGAGCGCTGGGACTTCCAGCTCGGGGACCTGAGCTTCCAGGTCCTGCACATGACCGGGGGCGAGGGGCCCGACGGGATCGCGCTCTGGGTCCCGGAGATCCGGGCGCTCTTCGTCGGAGACATGTTCGGGGCGATCCTGAACGAGGAGGGTGCTTTCCCGAACCTTTTCACCCTGCGCGGCGAGACCCTGCGCGAGGCGGTGCCCTACATCGAGACTCTCGAGCGCGTGCTGGCGCTGGAACCCGAGTTGATTCTGCCCGGCCACTTCGAGCCCGTGGTCGGACGCGAGGTCATTCAGAAGTCCGTCGGGCGGCTGCTCGGCGCGGTGCGCTACGTGCACGACGCGACCGTGGCCGGCATGAACGAAGGCCGCTCGCTCTGGGAGCTGATGCGCGAGGTCGAGCTGCCGCCGGAGCTGGCCGTCAACCAGCAGTACGGGCGCGTGCCCTGGGGGGTCCGCGCCATCTGGGA
>JAGWBS010000036.1 GCA_021295775.1 Pseudomonadota bacterium
ATGAGAAAAGGCTTCCCGGGGCGGGGCTCACGCCTCTGCTAGGCCATTCGGTCTCGACCGACGATTCAGGGTCGATCCAGGAGAATTTCCCAGTGGGGCGCTTGTCTGCAGTTCGGCCGCGGCTGCGCTGAATAGGGGGGAGCCGGCTAGGCCGGAGTCGGGGTTGGCGCCTGTTCTTCGGCCGGGGGGTCTTCGCGCCCGCGGCCGAGGTCGCTGCGGAAGCTGCGGGCGGCGAAGGCGCTGGTGACGGCGGTGAGCAGGAAGGCCAGCGTGATCCAGGCCAGCGCCCAGCGCACCGCAAAGTCGCCGTGAAGGGGGGCGAGGCGCTCGTTCAGTTCCCCGACCACCAGCGGTCCGATGCCGCTGCCGATGCCCGAACCGGTCAGCGAGAACAGGGCCGCGGCCGAGGCGCGCATGCGCACCCGCGCGAGCCCCTGGACGGCGGCCAGGAAAGGCGCGCTGTGCATCGCGCCCAGGACCGAGCCCACGATGCTGAACAGGAAGGCGACCGGCATCGGGGGCAGGTTCCAGGGCAGCTCGATCCGCTGCTGTTCGGGCCACAGCACGAAGGCGACCAGGAAGGGCGAGGAGCCCAGGGTGCTGACGATCGGAACCCAGAGGTGGGCGCGCTGATCGCGTCGGCTCCAACGGTCGCAGAGCCAGCCGCCCAGGAAAATGCCGAAGGCCGAGGGCAGGGGGGTGGTCAGGAAGTACCAGGTTCCGGCCGCGGCCGAGCCCATGTCGTAGACCCGCCGGATGAAGGTGGGCTCCCACGCGCCCTTGCCGGCGGTGTACAGCAGCGCCAGCGCGTGGGCGATGATCAGCCAGCGCATCGACGGCAGCGAGAGCAGATAGCGGGAGTCCTCCAGCCAGTTTCCGCTTCTCTCCCCCTCGGAGTCGCGGCCTTCGATCGCCCCCCGCACGGGCTCGCGGATGGTCAGCCGGAACAGCAGGGCCAGACCCAGACCTGGGCTCCCGGCGAGCAGGAACGCCGTCCGCCAGCCCCACAGCTCGTTGACCCAGCCGCCGCCGGCCATGCCCACGGCGAGCCCCAGCACGGCGCCGACCGACAACATCGAAAGTCCCCGGCTGCGCTGTTCGGGCGGCACGCTGTCCGAGATCAGCGACTGCGCGGCCGGGCTGGCGCTGGCCTCGCCGACCCCGACGCCCATGCGCATGACGAAGATCTGCACGAAGCTCTGCGTCCAGGCGGTCATGAGCGTGAACAGGCTCCACACGCTCAGGCCCAGCGCGATGATGTTCCGGCGTACCCCGCGGTCCGCCCAGCGCGCCAGCGGAAACACGCTCAGCGCGTAGACCAGGGTGAACGAGGGACCCAGGATCCAGCCGAGCTGGCGGTCGCTGAGCGCGAGGTCCGCTTTGATGTCGTCCACCAGGATCGACACGATGTAGCGGTCGACCGTGTTGAACAGCATCACGCCCACGATCATCAGCAGCAGGTAGCGGGCGTAGCCTCTCGGAGCCGCCGCCGTGGGGCTTTCCGCGCTCTTCATGCGCCGCTGGTCCGCTGGTTGGGCACCCCGACCGTCCTCCTACCTTTCGAATCACGACACCGTAGAATCCGGGGACGCGACGAAGATCACTCCAGCAGCGGAGACGGCGTGGGCGAGCCCGGCGAGGAAGAGCGTACACGAGATCTGGTCGACCCGGAGCGTCTCGGGCGCTGGATGGACGAGCGAGGACTGCCGGGCGCCGGCGAGCCGATCGAGGCGCGCTTCATCAGCGGCGGCGCCTCCAACGAGATCTTCGAGATCCGCCGCGGCTCCGCCCGAATGGCGCTGCGGCGTCCTCCCCGCCAGGTTCCGGAGGGCCGCAACCGGACCATGCTGCGCGAGTACCGCGTGCTCGAAGCGCTGCGCGACAGCGGCGTGCCCCACGCGCGCGCCATCGCCGCCTGCGACGACACCGACGTGCTGGGAGCTTGCTTCTATCTGATGGATTACGTCGACGGCTGGTCGCCGATGAGCATGGGCGAGACCTGGCCCGCGCCGTTCGACCGCGACCTGGAAGCGCGCCGGGGACTGGCTTACGAGCTGGTCGACGCGATCGCCCGGCTGGGGCAGGTCGACTGGCGGGCGCGGGGACTGGAAGGCTTCGGCAAGCCCGACGGCTTCCACGAGCGTCAGGTGGACCGCTGGTACGCGCACCTGCGGCAGTTCCAGTTCCGCGAGATTCCGGGCCTGGACGAAGCCGGCGAGTGGCTGCGCGGCTACAAGCCCCGCAGCTATCGACAGGGCATCATCCACGGCGACTACCAGTTCGCGAACGTCATGTTCCGGCACGGCGCGCCCGCCAAGATGGCGGCGGTCGTCGACTGGGAGATGGCGACCGTCGGCGACCCGCTGCTCGACCTCGCCTGGGTGGTGATGGGCTGGCCCGATCCGGGCGAGGACCGCGCCAACCGCGGCTACGTCGACTACACCGGCATGCCCTCCCGCGCCGAGTTGCTCGACCACTACGCCGGCGTCAGCGGCCTGCCGGTCGACGAGATCGACTACTACGTGATTCTGGCCCGCTTCAAGATGGCCGTGGTGCTGGAGGGCGGCTACGCCCGCATCGTCCGCGGCGAGGCCGACAACGAGAAGATGCGCGCCTTCGGCGCGGTGGTGCTGGACATGGCCAGCCGCGCCGCCGAACTCGCCCGCACCACCCGGCTCAAGGCCGGATAGTCGAGGGGCCGCCGGGCTTCCCGGCTTCGAACCCGGCGACGAAGCCCCGCGCGCGGAGCCGGCGCGGGCGAGTCAGCTCGCCCTGGACAGGTCGACCAATCGCCCCCGGTCGACCGCGACCGTGTCGTCCAGCGCGATCGTGCAGTTGCGCATCGGAAGGTCGTAGTGCCCGCTGGTGTCCCGGCCGGCGATCTCGTTGACGCCGGTCGAAAACAGGAAGCAGCCGGCGAACATCCGCGCTTCGCCTCCGTTCGTGTCGCGCTTGTCGTAGGCGAGCATCGCCTCCCAATGGGCCCTGGGGTTGAGGCCCCAGCCGAGGTGGGAGATGCCCCAGGCGTCGTGGTCCCCCCAGTGCTCGTTGTAGCTGCGGAACATCGCGGCGTCCGCGCCCTCGCCCTCGACGGAGACGATGAAGTCCTTCTCGAAGATCAGCTTGATGGGGCTCTCCAGGTAGCGCTTGAAGGTCAGGTTGAGGTCGCCCTGGTCCATCACGACGGTGCCACTGACGGTCCCGGGGGGAGGGAAGATGGACACCATGCCGCCCGGCCATGTGCCAAGAATCCCCGGCTCGTCGGAGAACCCCCAGGAGCCGCCGGACTGGCAGGCCGGTCCGCTGATGTCGACCGTCAGGTCGGTCCCGGCCGCGGAGGTGATGCGCATCGTCCGCGAGCGCTGGATCAGCGCTCCAGCCTCCTGGACCCGTTCTTTCATCTCCGTGCCGCAGACGACCCGTTCCAGAACCTCGGGGTGATCGTTGTTGATGTGCAGATAGCGGCTGCCCCGACTCAGCACCTCGCGCAGTTCGGAGGTGTGCAGCATGCCCTCGACCGTGTTGTCGGCCACGAAGGAGGACTCCGCCAGGAGATTCACCACCGGCCGGATGTTCTGCAGCGCCAGCGTGCGGCCGTTCGAGCGCACCGGCATGTCGAATTCCTGCGCAGGCGTCGGCATCACGACGTGGTAGGCCTTGGCCCCCAGCTCCAGTAGCGCCAGTTCCGACAGATGGACGTTGATCTGTCGCGATTGGGTTTCCGACAGGATGGCGACCGGATCCCCGCTATGGACGTTCGAGCGCTCGAAAACCTCGGCAAACGCCCGGATCCATTTTCTTTCGACTCGATCGGCATGCATGAGTGGCTCCCTCGAGTAAAACCGAATGTCTTGACAGAACATCACAATTCAGGAGACCAGGCCAGAAAAAAGGGACGTTCTCGAACGTCTGGGCGGGCGGAGGCGCGGCGTCGGAAGGTATCCGGGAGACCCTCGGGAGACGGCGGGGCGACTACAATCCCCCGCGCCCCGGCGCGCGCCGGGACGGTGGCCGCGCCCCCGCCCGCGGCCGGAGCACGGGGCGTACGAATCTGAAGTTCGCCGGAAGAAGCTGGAAGAAAAATGGACGGAAAAAGGGGAGCGGGTCGGTCCCGCAGGAGTCTTTACCTGGCCAATCCCTACGGATTTTCCGCGCAGCAGCGCGAGGGGCCGCTGGCGGAGCTGGTGGCGGCGCTGGAGGGGCTGGGAGCGGAGGTCTGGGAGCCGTTCGCGCGCAACAATCAGATCGATCGTGCGGACTCCGGCTGGGCCTATCGCATCGGGCAGACCGACCTGGGCGACGTGCGCGAGGCGGACGGGCTGTTCGCGGTGGTCAACGGCTGTCCGCCGGACGAGGGCGTGATGGTGGAGCTGGGCCTGGCGATCGCCTGGGGCAAGCCGGTGTTCCTGTTCCGGGACGATTTCCGCCGCTGCACCGACAGCGAAGAATACCCGCTGAACCTGATGCTCTTCGCCGGCCTGCCGGAGAAGGGCTGGCAAGCCTACTGGTACGAATCGGTCGCGGAGATCGCCGACCCCGACAAGGCTCTCGCGCGCTGGCTGATGGCCGGCGGAGCGGACTGAGCGTCAGATCGCGGTCAGGGCGCGGCGGGTCATCGCGCCGATCAGGTGGGCGCGGTACTCGGCGCTGGCGTCGAGGTTGTCGGTCAGGCCGTCGGGCGGGATTTCCAGGCCGTCGAGGGCGCTCGCTTCGAAGCTGCGCTCGAGGGCCTGTTCGATCGCGTCCGCACGGAAGACCGTGGTCGCGGCTCCGGTGACGGCGACCCGGACGCCCTCCGCCGTACGGGCCAGGAAAACCCCGACGAGCGCGAACTTGGAGGCCGGCTGCGGGAACTTGGCGTAGGCCGCGGCCTCCGGGATCGGGAAGCGCGCGGCCCGGATCAGCTCTCCGGCTTCGAGCGCCGTCTCGTAGGGGCCGGCGAAGAAGGACTCGGCCTCGATCTCGCGCCGGTCGGTGACGATCGCCGCCCCGAGCGCGAGCAGGGCGGCGGGGTAGTCGGCGGCGGGGTCGGCGTGCGCGATCGAACCGCCCAGCGTGCCGCGGTTGCGCACCTGCGCGTCGCCGATCCGGGCGGCGAGCCCCGCCAGCGCCGGAATGGCCCCGGCGACCTCGGCGGATTCCGCCACCGCGGCGTGCGTCTCGGCGGCCCCGATCGTCAGGGTCTCGCCCTCGCGGCGGATGCCGCTCAGCTCGGCGATCCCGGCCAGCGAGACCAGGTCGGAGGGCAGGGCGAGGTCGAGCTTCATCATCGGGATGAGGCTCTGGCCGCCGGCCAGGTAGCGCCCCTCGTCGCAGCCCCGGCAGGTCTCGACGGCCGCGGCCGCGCTGGTGGGTCGGTGAAGCGCGAAGTCCTGCATGACCGGTTCTCCTCAGCCCGCCGCCCGCGCGTCGCGGATGGCGCGCCAGACGCGTTCGGGGGTGGCGGGCATCTCGATGTCGCCGACGCCCAGCGGCGCCAGCGCGTCGAGCACCGCGTTGATCACCGCCGGCGGGACGCCGATCGAGCCGACCTCGCCCACGCCCTTGACGCCCAGCGGGTTGTGTGTGCAGGGCGTGACGTGGTGGCCGACGTCGAACGACGGCAGGTCGGCCGCGCGCGGCATGGCGTAGTTCATGAACGACGAGGTGAGAAGCTGGCCGTTCTCGTCGTAGACGCAGTTTTCCAGCAGCGCCTGGCCGATGCCCTGCGCCAGGCCTCCGTGGATCTGACCCTCGACGATCATCGGGTTGATCACGCGTCCCACGTCGTCGGCGACGGTCACGCCCACCAGCTCGACCGCGCCGGTCTCGGGGTCGATCTCGACTTCGCAGATGTGGCAGCCGGCCGGGAAGGTGAAGTTGGCCGGGTCGTAGAAGGCGGTCTCCTCCAGGCCCGGTTCCAGCTCCTCGATCGGGTAGTCGTGCGGCACGTAGGCGGCGAACGCCACCTCGTCCAGGGCCACCGAACTCTCGGTGCCCGCCACCTTGAACTGACCGTCGGCGAACTCGATGTCGTCCGCCGCGGCCTCGAGCATGTGGGCCGCGATCTTCTTGCCCTTCGCGACCACCTTGTCCAGCGCCTTGAACAGCGCCGAGCCTCCCACGGCCAGCGAGCGCGATCCGTAGGTGCCCATCCCGAAGGGAATGATCTCGGTGTCGCCGTGCACCACCTCCACCGCGTCGATGTCGACGCCCAGCCGGTCCGCCACGATCTGGGCGAAGGTCGTCTCGTGGCCCTGCCCGTGACTGTGCGAGCCGGTCAGCACGCTGACCGAGCCCGTCGGGTGCACGCGCACCACCGCGGACTCGTACAGGCCCGCACGCGCGCCCAGCGCTCCGGCCACGGCCGAGGGCGCGATGCCGCAGGCCTCGACGTAGGTCGAAGCGCCGATCCCGCGCAGCTTGCCGCGCGCGGCGGCCTCCTCGCGCCGCGACTCGAAGCCGTCCCAGTCCGCCTGGCTCAGCGCCAGGTCGAGCGTGGCCTCGTAGTCGCCGGTGTCGTACTCCAGCGCCACGGGGGTGGCGTAGGGGAAGGCGTCCTTGGGAATGAAATTGCGGCGGCGCAGTTCGATGCGGTCGATGCCGAGCTGCCGCGCGGCCTTGTCCACCAGCCGCTCCAGCAGGTAGGCGGCCTCCGGCCGCCCGGCGCCGCGGTAGGCGTCGACCGGCACCGTGTTGGTGAACACCGAGCGCACTTCGCAGTAGATCGCCGGCGTGCGGTAGCAGCCGGCCAGCAGCGTCGCGTACAGGTAGGTAGGGATCGAGGTGGCGAAGGTCGACAGATAGGCGCCCATGTTCGCGACCGTGCGCACCCGCAGGCCCAGGAACTGGCCCTGCTCGTCCACGGCCAGCTCGGCGTGGCTGACGTGGTCGCGGCCGTGCGCGTCGGACACGAACGACTCGGAGCGCTCCGCGGTCCACTTGACCGGCCGGGCGAGCTTGCCCGCCGCCCAGGTGACGATGGCCTCCTCGGCGTAGTGGAAGATCTTGGAGCCGAACCCGCCGCCCACGTCGGGCGCCACCACGCGCAGCTTGTGCTCCGGAAGGTTCAGCACGAACGCGCCCATCAGCAGCCGGACCACGTGCGGCGCCTGGCTGGTGGTGGTCAGGGTGTAGTTGCCGCCCGCCGGGTCGTACTCGCCGATCGCGGCTCGCGGCTCCATGGCGTTGGGAACCAGCCGGTTGTTGACCAGGTCCAGCTCCACTACCTGCGCCGCGCGCTCGAAGGCCGCGTCGGTGGCCTCGCGGTCGCCCAGCTCCCAGTCGTAGCAGGTGTTGCCGGGTGCCTCGTCCCAGACCAGCGGCGCACCGTCCTCGGTCGCGTCGGCGCAGCTCACGACCGCGTCCAGGTCTTCGTAGTCGACGTCCAGCAGTTGGGCGGCGCGCTTGGCCTGGGCGCGCGTCTCCGCGATCACCACCGCCACCTGGTCGCCCACGTGGCGAACGCGCTCGGCGACCAGCGGCGGATGCGGCGGCTCGACCATTTCGGAGCCGTCCTTGTTGTGGATCAGCCAGCCGCAGGGCAGGCTGCCCACCCCGTCGGCCGCCATGTCGGCTCCCGTGAAGACCGCCACCACTCCCTCGGCCGCCAGCGTCTCGCCGGCGTCGATGCCCGCGATGCGCGCGTGCGGCAGGGGCGAGCGCACGATCACGGCGTGGAGCTGGCCCGGCCGGTTGATGTCGTCGGTGTAGACGCCGCGGCCGGTCAGGAAGCGGGCGTCCTCCTTGCGCTTGACGGACTGTCCGATCGCCATGCTCAGCTCCTCTGCGCCGCGGCGCAGCTCTTTACGGCTTCGACGATGTTGTGGTAGCCGGTGCAGCGGCAGAGGTTGCCCTCCAGCCACTCGCGGATCTCGGACTCGCCGGGATCCGGCTGGCGCTCCAGCAGGTCGATCGCGCTGAGCACCATGCCGGGCGTGCAGAAGCCGCATTGCAGGGCGTGGCACTCCCGGAACGCCTGCTGCATCGGGTGCAGCTCGGCGCCGTCGGCCAGCCCCTCGATCGTCGTCACGCTCGATCCGTCCGCCTCGCCCGCGAACATGGTGCAGCTCTTGACCGAGCGGCCGTCCACCAGCACGCTGCACGCCCCGCACTGACTGGTGTCGCAGCCGACGTGCACCCCGCGCAGGTCCAGGTGTTCGCGCAGCAGCTCGACCAGCAGGGTCGCATCGGGCACGTCGGCCGAAACGTCTCGGCCGTTCACGTTCAGAGACATGCGGGCCATGGCTTCTCCCCTTCAGGCGCCTGAACGGATCTTATCCCGGACGGGGGGCCGGGGTCAGCCACCCCGCGCCGCGCGCGGCATTTCGACCACGACCTTGCCTGTGGCCCGGCGCTCGCCCAGCGCGGCCAGCGCCTCGCCCGCGCGCTCCAGCGGGTAGCGCGTCGAGACGTACGGCCGCAGCCGCCCGGAGTCGAACAGCGCCCACAGCTCCGCCTGGTTGCGCTCCATCTCCTCGGGGGCGAAGCGGCTGAAGGCCCGCATGTCCAGGCCGACGATCTCGGCGCCCTTGAGCAGCACCAGATTCAGCGGGATGCGCGGGATCTCGCCGGATGCGAAGCCCACGCACACGAAGCGCCCGCGCCAGCGGGTGGCGCGCAGCGCGGCCTCCGCGTGCTCGCCCCCAACGGGATCGAGCACCGCGTCGGCGCCGTCCGGGGCCAGTTCGCGGATCCGCTGCTTCAGGTCCTCGTCGGCGTAGCAGATCCCCTCGGCCGCGCCGCGCGCCCGGCACAGCTCCAGCCGCTCCGCACTCGACGCCGCCGCGATCACGCGCGCGCCCAGTTCGCGGCCGATCTCGACCGCAGCCAGGCCGACGCCGCCCGCCGCGCCCAGCACGACCAGCGTCTGGCCGGCCTCGAGCCGCGCGAAGCTGCGCAGCGCGTGGTACGCGGTCCCGTACGTCACCCCGAAGGCCGAGGCCGCCGCCAGGTCGGCCTCCGGGTCGAGCCGCCTCAGCCCCGCGGCGGGCAGCACGACCTCCTCCGCGAACGCCCCCACGAAGGTCGCGCCGCACACGCGGTCGCCGAGCGCGAACTCCCCCGCGCCCGGCCCGACCGCGCTCACGACCCCCGCGAGTTCGCTGCCGGGCGTGAACGGCAACGGCGCCGAGACCTGGTACAGATTCTGCGCGATCAACACGTCGGGAAAGTTCACCGACGCATAGTGCACCTCGACCCCGACCTGCCCTTCGCCCGGCACGGGCGAGGGCAGCGAGTCGATCTCGACCTCCGGCGGCGAGGCGAAGCGATAACAACGCGCGGCGAGCATGCTGACTCGAGAAGTTGCTGCCCGTCACGGCTACGTCATCCGTATCCCGAGCGTCAAGCCGTGTGGCGCACCTCCGGGCGTAGCTTGCGCATGGCGGGCAGCGGTTGCGAGTATCCGCGGCATGGATTTGGCGCTCAGCGAGGAGCAGGAGCTGATCCGCGAGACGTTCGCAGGTTTTTTCTCCAACGAGTCGAGCCTGGAGCTTGTGCGCGAGTGCGAGCCGCTGGGCTTTTCGGCCGACCTGTGGAAGAAGTTCGCGGAGACCGGCGCGCTGGGCATGGGCGTGCCCGAGAGTTTGGGCGGGGGCGGGACGGGCCTGATCGAGATGGCGCTGGTGGCCGAGGAGTGCGGAAGGCAGTTGGCGCCGGTGCCGTTTGTCGAGAGCGCTGTGGCCGCTCGCCTGCTGGCCCGGCTGGAGGCTCCGGACGCGCTGGAAGCCGCGCTCGAGGACGCGGCGCCGCTCGCTCTGGCCCTGCGACTCGTCGACGATTCGCCCGGGCAGAGGATTCCGGCCGGGGCGGTCGCGGGGAGCGTGCTGGCGCTGCGCGGTGGCGCCCTGGTGAGGGTGAGCCGGCCACCCGGCTGGGAGCCGGACTGTCCGAAGAACCACGGTTCGGCGCCGATTGCGAGCTGGCCGCTGGCGGAAGCCCCGGGCGAGGTGCTGGCGGAAGGGGAGCGGGCGCGGGCCGAGTTCGACACTGCGGTCGAGGAGTGGAAGCTGCTGACCGCTGCCGCGCTGGTCGGTCTGGGCCGCGAGTCCGTGCGGCTCGGCGCGGAGTACGCCAAGGGCCGGGAGCAGTTCGGGGCGCCGATCGGCAGCTACCAGGGGATCGCGCACCCGCTGGCGGACTGCGCCACCGCCGTCGATGGGGCGCAGCTTCTGGTCTGGGAGGCGGTTTGGGCCCGAGAGGATGAGCCGGAGCGGGCCCCGGCGCTGGCCTCGATGGCGTTTGCCTTCGCAGCAGAGTCGGCCGCCCGGGCGGCGACGGTCAGCCTGCACACCCACGGCGGCTACGGCTTCTCGCTGGAGTACGACGTGCAACTCTATTTCCGGCGCGCGCGGGCCTGGCCCCTGGTCTGGGACGACCCGCGCCGCGAACTGCAGCGGCTGGCCGACCGGCTCTACGGCCCGTCCCGGAGCTGACGCGCATGGATTTCCGACTCACGCCCGAAGCCCAGGAGTTCTACGACGAGGTGTGCGCGTTCTTCGACGAGCACCTCGACGCGGAGACCATTGCCCGCGAGGAGCGCACCGGAGACGGCTTCGACCGCGCCTTCCACGAGGCGCTGGCCGAGCGCGGCTGGGTCGCGGCGGATTGGCCGAAGAAGTTCGGCGGCCAGGAGCGCGATGCTCACGAAATGTACGTGCTGGACCAGGAGTTCCTGCGCCGCGGCTGCCCGCGCAACACCTCGGTCACGACCGGCCTGGTCGGCAACACCCTGCGCGTGGTCGGCACGGAGCGCCAGAAGCGCGAGCTGCTGCCCGGCATCGCTTCCGGCCGGATCGTGATCTCGCTGGGCTACTCCGAGCCGCAGGCCGGCTCGGACGTGGCCGCGGCCCAGACCCGCGCGCGGCGCGAGGGCGACCACTGGCGGATCGACGGTCAGAAGATGTTCACCACCGGCGCGCATCTGACCGACTACATCTTCCTGCTGGCGCGCAGCGACGCCTCCGGCGGCAAGCGCGATGGACTGACCATGTTCCTGGTCCCGACCGACTCGGAGGGGTTCGAGGCGCAGGCGGTTCCCACGCTGGGCGGAGAGCGCACCAATCTCAGCTTCTACTCCGGCGTCCGCGTCCCGGACTGGTTGCGGGTGGGCGAAGTCGACGGCGGCTGGGACGTGATGAAGGTCGCCCTGTCGCTCGAACAGGGGGTGGGATTTTCGGGCTCGGCGGAGACGCTGCACCGGCGCGCGCTCGAGTGGGCGGAGCGGGCGGGCAGGCTGGATGATCCGCTGGTGCGCGAGCGCCTGGCGCGGACGGCGCTGAACGCCGAGGTCGGCAAGCTGCTGGAGCAGCGCGCGGTATGGATGACGGCCGAGGGGCGGCCGATGCGCGCCGAAGGCCCGATGTGCAAGCTTTTCACCAGCGAGGCGTTGATCGAAGACGCCGGGTCGCTGCTGGACATGCTCGGACCGGACGCGCTGGAGAGCGGCGGCGGTCCGACCTCGCCGGCCGCGGCGGCAGTGGAGTTCTTTCAGCGCTACGCCCAGGGCACGGCGATCTACGCCGGGACCAGCGAGATCATGCGCAGCCTGATCGCCGAACAAGGGCTGGGGCTGCCGCGCTCGCGCTCGGGCTGAGCGCGAAACCGCAACGGGAGAGGAAAATGCCGGAGGTCTACATGGTCGAAGCGCTGCGCAGCCCGCTGGGGCGGCGCGGGGGGGGACTGTCGGGTTTGCACGCGGTCGATCTCTTGGCCGGCGTGCAGCGCGCCGCCGTCGACCGCTCGGGCATCGATCCGGCGGCCATCGGCCAGGTTCTGGGCGGCTGCGTCTCCCAGGTCGGGGAGCAGTCCTACAACGTCGCCCGCAACGCCTGGCTGAGCGTCGGACTGCCGGTCGAAGTTCCCGCGACCAGCGTGGACAGCCAGTGCGGCTCCAGCCAGCAGGCCAGCACGCTGGCGGCGGGACTGGTCGGATCCGGCATGGAAGAGGTGGTGCTGAGCTGCGGCGTCGAATCCATGAGCCGCATCCCGCTGGGCGCGAACTTCTCCGACCGCAAGCTCGGACGGCCGCTGTCGAAGCGCTACCTGAAGCGCTTCGCCTTCGCCTCGCAGTTCCAGGGCGCGGAGATGATCGCCGGCGAGTACGGCATCTCGCGCGAGGACTGCGACGCGTTCGGTCTGCGCAGCCAGCAGCTCGCCGGCCGGGCCTGGGACGAAGGCCGCTTCGAGCGCGAGACCGTGCCCGTCGACGCACCGCGGCTCGACGAGGAGGGCAAGGAGACAGGCGAGACGCTGCGGGTCGAGCGCGACGAGGGACTCAGGCAGACCGACCGGGACAAGCTCGCTCAGCTCGACGCCGTGATGGACGGAGGCGTGCACACCGCGGGGACGTCCTCGCAGATCACCGACGGCGCGGCGGCCGTTCTGTTCGCGTCCGGAGAAGCGGCGGAGCGCCACGGCCTGCGCCCACGGGCGCGGGTGGTGCGCTCGACGATCGTCGGCGTCGACCCGGTCACGATGCTGAAGGGACCGATCCCCGTCACGCGCGAGCTGCTGGAGCGGACCGGCCTGTCGGTCGAGGACATCGACGTGTTCGAGGTCAACGAGGCCTTCGCCAGCGTAGTGCTGGCCTGGCAGAAGGAGATCCGGCCGCCGGAGGAACGGGTCAATCCCAACGGCGGCGCGATCGCGCTGGGCCATCCGACCGGCGCCACCGGCGCGCGCCTGCTCACCACGGCGCTGCACGAACTGGAGCGGAGCGGCGGGCGCTACGCGCTGATCGCGATGTGCTGCGGGGGAGGGCTCGGGACCGGCACGATCATCGAGCGCCTCGACTGAGAGCGGCTACCAGCCCCGGCCCCGCGCATGGGCGACGACCAGGTCCGCGGCTCCTTCCATGCCGAGCACCTCGGTGTTCAGCACCATGTGGTAGAGCAGGGGGTCGGACCAATCGCGCCCGTAGTACTCGCGGTGGTAGCGCTCGCGGTTCTTGTCCTTGTCCTCGAGCACTCCCGGCGCTTCCTCGGGCGGGACGCCCAGGCGCTCGATCGCGTTGCGGATGCGGAACTCTCGACTCGCCACCAGCCGGACGCGCACCACCCCTTCCTGGCGCGCCAGGACCGCGGCGGCGGCGCGTCCGACCAGCACCAGCCGGTCGCGGCGGCCGAGCTCTTCGATCAGGTCGCGGGTGATGCGGGCCAGCTTGGACTGCTCGGGCTCCACCGCGATCTCCGCCGAGGGCATCATCATGTCGGGGTAGGCCAGGGCGTTGGTCTGGGCCACGCGCTCCATGAACGTCGGTATGCGTTCGTCGAGCTCGGCGACCTCTTCGGGGCTCAGGCCGCTGCGCTGGGCGACCTGGTGGACCAGTTCGTCGTCCAGCAGGGTCCAGCCGAGGGCGTCCGCGACGCGCTGCGCGACCGCCGAACTGCCCGCGGCGTACTGGCGAGAGATCGTGATCAGCATGGTGAAAGCTTAGAACGCGAGCGCGGCCGCGTGAAGGGTTTTGGCCCGCCCGCGAGGGATGTTCGTGACTAGTAGAAAACCTGCGGCATGTCGGCCTGGGCGAGTGCCGACTCGATGTTCCAGATCGCCTTGGAGACGGCCTGGCCGATCAGGTCCAGCTTGCGCACCTGCTCGATGCGCGTGGCTGCCTGCTCCAGCTCGCGCCCGGACAGAAGCTCGCCGAAGATGCCGCAGGCGTCCGCCAGGCACAGGATCACGATGTCGCGGGGATCGGGGATCTCGTCGCTGAACAGCACGCCCATGATCCGCAGCTTCACTTCGCGCTCGGCCTCGCCGTCGATCATCGGGTAGCGCCGCGACTGGAACACCCACAGGAAGCGTTCGTCCCTGCGCTCCAGGATTCCCCGCTCGACCAGCCGGGCGAGCGCGGTCTCGCGGATTTCCTCGGCGCGCTCGGAGGAGCGCTCCAGCCAGTAGCGGGTTTCGCGCGTCTGGTTCTCCTCGGCGATGTCGGCCAGCACCGGGTCGAGCAGGTCGTCCCCCAGCGGGGTCGGATCGACCAAAGTCAGGTTCGTCAAATCCGTGTCGATCCGGTTCTCGAGGGCCAGGTCCATCAGCACCCCGCCCCCGAGGGCGTAGCGCAGCGACGACTCGGGTACGCGCGCGAACCGCCCGTTCTCGTCGTGGAGCAGGAGAAGCAGGATCTCTTCCGCGAATCTGAGCATCGGTCGATTTCTCCCCGGCGAAGTACAGCCTACCGATGATTAATCCGTCGCGCTTTGTCTAGGCATCGAGTTCCGCCCGCACCCGAGCGTCCAGTCCCCGGAGCGTCGGGCTCCCCAGGCAGAACAGCGCCGCGACGACCATCGCCAGCACGGCGGAGACGCCCACGGCCAGCGGAGCCCCATAGGCCTGCGCGGCGATGCTGACCGGCAGCGTGCCGAGCATCGGCAGCGAGAACGACATCATCAGAAAGGCCGAGATGCGGCCGCGGACCTGGTCGGGAATCAGCTGCTGCACGGCCGTGTTGTTCAGCACGCCGAAGACGGTCGCGAACACATTGGCGACCAGCAACAGCCCCAGCGCGAGCCCGAACCAGGGGCTGAATCCGAACAGCGCCAGGAACACGCCGAAGCCGAATACGCTGACCAGCATCAGCCGCAGGCGGTGGTCGGTATCGCCACGCAGGGCGACCACGAACGAGCCCGCCACCCCGCCCAGGCCGGCCATGGCGTTGAGCAGACCCAGCCCCGAGGTCCCGGTGCCCCAGACGTCATTGGCGAAGATCGGCAGCAGCGTCTGGAAGGGCATCATCAGGAACATCGGCACCAGCCCGAAGAGCAGCATCAGCAGCACCAGCCGTTCGCTCCGCAGATAGCGCGTGGCCTCCGACAGGCTCTCGACCACCGGCAGGCGGCGCATCCCGGCGGGCGGCCGGGACGGGTGGACGCGGATCAGCGTGAGCCAGGCCACGAGGTAGAGCGCCATCGCTCCGGCGTAGGTGCCCTGGATGCCCAGCGAGGCGACCAGGAAACCGGCGGTCGCCGGTCCCAGGATCCGCGTGACGTTCATGCCCGCCATGTTCAGGGCCATGGCGTTGCCCAGCCGCGCCTTGCCGATGATGTCCACCACGATCGCCTGGCGCGCCGGCATCATGGTTGCGAAAAGAGCCCCCATTCCGGTCGCCAGCAGAACCAGGTGCCAGAAGCGCAGCAGACCGGTCACATACAGTCCCAGGGTCAGGGCCTCGCCCGTCAGCGCCAGCCCCTGTCCGATCATGATCAGCCGGCGCCGCTCCACGCGGTCCGCCAGCACCCCTCCGAAGGGCGAGAGCACCAGCATGGGCACCGCCACCGCGAAGCTCACCATGCCCAGCGCGGCGGGCTTGTTGTCCGTCAGATCCAAGGCGATCAGCGGCCGGATGATCATCGACACCGCCTGCATGGCGAAGAAGAACGAAACGTTGCCCATCCACAGCCAGCGGTACTGCGTGTTGCGCAGTGACCCGATCGCGCTGCCCCAACCCGCGCTCGCCAGCGGGGGATCTCCCTTCTCCCGGCTCATGCGCACTGTCTAGCCCAGGTCTCGGGAGGGCGGCACTTGAATCCCTTGTGCGGAGGACGGTTCGCGGTTCGACGGGCTCATCCGGCCGGAACTCCAGCCCGCTCCGGGCCTGCTACTTCTTCCAGCCGCCGGAGGCGCCTTTGACCATGCCGAAGGGGCCGGTGGGCCAGCGGAAGCAGTCGACCATGAGCTGGTTGACGTCCTCCTGGGTCGCGACGCCCTCTTTGATCACGCGGTTGGCCTCGCGGATCATGGCGCTGTAGACGCGGTTGGCCACGTAGCCCCAGGCCATCGGATTGTCGTTGACCACGATGGGGTTCTTGCCGCAGCCGGCCGCCAGCTCGCAGACGGCCTGACGCACCTCGGGATCGGTCTCGGGCGTGACGACGATCTCGGCCAGGCGCATCACGGGCGCGGGCGAGGCCCAGTGCCAGCCGATCACGCGGGCCGGACGCCCCGTGGCCTGGGCGAGCGCCGTGATCGGCAGGCCCGAGCTGTTGGAGGCCAGGATGGCGTGCTCCGGCGCCGCGCGGTCGAGTTCGCGGAAGACCTGCATCTTGAGGTCGAGTTTCTCGGGCACGCACTCGACGACCAGGTCGCTGGCGGCGGCCTCCTCGAAGCTTTCGGTGAACTCCAGCCGGGCGATCGCGGCGTCGGCCTGCTCGCGGCTCAGGCGCCCGCGCCCGACGGCGCTTTCGATGCCGAAGCGCCCCTCGACGGCCTCTCGGCGGCCCTGCTCGAGGGCCTCGGCGGAGACGTCCGTGCACACGGCCCGGTGGCCGCTGGTGGCGAGCGTCTGGGCGATTCCCGCGCCCATCACGCCGGCTCCGAGAACGCCGATGCGCAGCGGAGAAGTCATGTCGGATCCTCGTCGGGCAGTTGAACATCGATCCAGACCTCGCCGTCGACGACGCGGATCGGAAAGCAGGGAATCGGCCAGCCGTCGGACTCGCCCGGATGCATGCCGGTGCGCACGTCGAACTGCCACAGGTGCTGGGGGCAGGTGACCACCGGGCCGTCGAGATCGCCTTCGTGGAGCGGATAGCCCGCGTGGGGGCAGAGGTCTTCCATCGCGAAGATCTCGCCGTCCACCCGGTACAGGCCGATCTCGACGCGGCCGACCCGCACGCGCAGGCCGCGGCCGTCCGGGATCTCGGACTCTTTCGCGACGCGGAACTGCGCCATGGCTCCCTTCCGTTACGGCCCGCGCAGTGTAGCCGAGCGCGGCGCGGGCAGCCGGACGCGGTCCAGACCCGCCCGGCGCGCCTTGGGAGCGCTGCGGGAGGCGACCCGCCGGGCTCCCGTGGGTCGGCCCGGGCGCGCTTCTCGTTGATCGGCGTGCGTCCGCGGGGCTAGCCTCGCGGCCCGTGCCGGCCCTGAGAAAAAGATGGCTCGCGTGGCTGCTGGCGCTTCTGGCCGCCGCCGCGGGCGGGTTCGCCCCGGCGCCGGCCGTGGCCCACACCCGAAGCCAGTCGTTCTCGAGCTGGAGCGTCGAAGCGGACGAAGTGCGCGGGACATTCAGCGTGCGGGCGCGCGAAGTGACGCGCCTGCCCGAGACGACGGCGGGGCCCGGGGACTTGAGCGGACGGCTCGAGGACCATCTGACGCGGCGGATCGAAGTCCAGCGCGGAGAGCGGCTCTGCGACCCCGTGCAGCCGCCGCGCTCGCTGGCGGCGCGGCCCGGCTTCGCCCGCGTCGAGCTGCGCTTCCGCTGCCGGGGACAGGAGCGCCTCGCGTTTCGCGTCGGAGCGTTCTTCGAGGCGGTGCCTTCGCACGTCCACTTCGCGCGGGTGCGCCTCGCGGGAGAGGCGCCCGTCGAACGGCTGCTCACCGCCGCCAACCCCGTGCTGTCCGCGGCTCCCGGGCAACCTCGGGCGCAGGCAGCGTCCTTCGCCGGCTACCTGCGTCTGGGCGTCGAGCACATCGCGGGGGGCGTCGACCACCTGGCGTTCCTGCTCGGCCTGCTGCTGCTGACCCGCCGTCCCAGGGAACTGGTCGGGCTGGTGACCGGATTCACGCTCGGACACTCGCTGACTCTGAGCCTGGCGGTGCTGGGCTGGCTGCGGCCCGACGTGCAGATGGTCGAAGCCCTGATCGGCTTCACGATCGCGCTGGTCGCGGTCGAGTCCTCCGGGCCCGCGGGCGGCCCGATGAGCCGCAGGGCCGGCGTCGCGTTCGCGACCCTGGCCGCCCTCGCCGCGGGCGGCGCGCTGGCGGGCCGGGGGCCCGGGCCCGTCGCCCTGTTGGGCCTGGCGCTCTTCGCCGGCTGTTATCTGCGTCTGGCGGAGCACCCCGCTCAGGCGCGCCGGATCCGCCCCGCCGTCACGGCTTCGTTCGGTCTGGTGCACGGTTTCGGCTTCGCGGGCGCGCTGCTGGACCTGGGGGTTCCGCAGGATCGCGTCGTGCCGGCCCTGCTGGGTTTCAACCTGGGCGTCGAGCTGGGGCAGATCGCGATCGTGACCGTCGCGTGGCTGGCGGGCGCGAAGCTGCTGGCGCGCTGGAGGTCGTTTCCCGGACGGGCCGCCGCGGAGGCGACGGCCGCGGCGCTGTGCGCCCTGGGCGTCTACTGGTTCGTGGCCCGAGCCTATGCGACCCACCCCGGGGCCGTGCTAGTCTCCTGATCGAGCGGACCTTCGGGCCCGGCCAGACAGCGTTCCACCTACAAGATTCCGCAAGGGAGCTACCACTTTCCCGCCGGAGAGCAGGCCCGCGAGACGGGAAGCCCAAGGCGGGATACGCGGCGCCCACCTGCTTCGATGTAGGGCGGAACCCTGAGGGGCCGGGCCGGTCCGCTCTTTTCGTTTCGTCGGGCGGCCGGCCCTCTCCGCCGAGTCAGGAGCCGGAGTCCAGCAGCGGGGCCAGCCAGCGCTCGACCTCCGCGACGCCCAGGCCTTTGCGCCGCGCGTAGTCCGTGAGTTGGTCCGCGCCGATCCGCCCCACGCTGAAGTAGCGCGAACGCGGGTGGCTCAGGTACAGGCCGCTCACGCTGGCGGCCGGAGTCATGGCGCAGCTCTCGGTCAGGCCCATTCCCAGCTCTTCGGCTTCGAGCAGGCGGAACAGCGCGCGCTTGTCGCTGTGGTCGGGACAGGCGGGGTAGCCCAGCGCCGGCCGGATGCCGCGGTACTTCTCCGCGATCCGTTCCTCGGCGCTCAGGCTCTCCTCGGGTGCGTACCAAAGGCGTCGGACCCGCTCGTGCAGAAGCTCGGCGAAGGCCTCCGCCAGACGGTCGGCCAGGGCCTTGACCAGGATGGCCGAATAGTCGTCTGCGTCGCTCTCGTAGCGCTTCGCCAGGATCTCCGCGCCCAGCCCGGAGGTGACCGCGAACCCGCCCACGCAGTCTCCGCGGCCGCTCTCCAGCGGCGCGACGAAGTCCGCCAGGGAGTAGGTCGGGTCCGCCTCGCCGGCCGGGCGCTGCTGGCGCAGCATGGGGAAGCGCTCCAACTCGCTCCGGCGCGCGTCGTCCGCGAACAGCACCAGGTCGTCGCCGTCGCCGTTCGCCGGCCAGAAGCCGTACGCGCCGCGGGCCCGCAGCTCGTCTCCGGCGATGATCTGTCGCAGCATCTCCCGTCCGTCGGCGTACAGTTCCCGGGCCTGCTCGCCGTAGCGCGGGCTGTCCAGGATGCCGGGGAAGCGTCCGCGCAGCTCCCAGGCGGTGAAGAAGAAGGTCCAGTCGATGTAGCCGACCAGCTCTTCGAGCGGGACCTCGACCTCGCGGCGGCCCACGAACGGGGGCGCAGGCAGCTCGGCTGCGTCCCAGTCGAGGGCGAAGCGTCGCCGCCGCGCCTCCTCGAGCGGAAGCGGCGCCCGTTCGGACTTGGACTCGTGGGCCGCGCGCAGGCGTTCCTGGCTGCGCCGGTTGCGCGCGTCCAGCTTCGGGCCGCGCTCGGCATCGAGCAGATCGGAGGTCACCTGGACCACGCGCGAGGCGTCGAGCACGTGCACCACCGGCTGCGAATAGCGGGGAGCGATGCGCACGGCGGTGTGCCGGCTGCTGGTGGTCGCGCCGCCGATCAGCAGCGGCAGCTCGAAGCCGCGCGTCTCCAGCTCGCGCGCCACGTGCACCATCTCGTCGAGCGAGGGCGTGATCAGCCCGGACAGGCCGATCAGATCGCAGCCCTCGTCCCGCGCGGTCTCCAGGATCCGCTCCGCCGGGACCATCACGCCCAGGTCGATCACCTCGTAGTTGTTGCAGCCCAGCACCACCCCGACGATGTTCTTGCCGATGTCGTGCACGTCCCCCTTGACGGTGGCCAGCACGATCTTGCCCTGCGAGGAGCGCTCCGCCTTGTCCTCTTCCATGAAGGGCAGCAGGTAGTTGACGGCCTTCTTCATGGCGCGGGCGCTCTTGACCACCTGGGGCAGGAACATCTTGCCCGCGCCGAACAGATCGCCGACGACCTGCATGCCGGCCATCAGCGGCCCTTCGATGATGTCGAGCGGGCGCGGGAATTTCTGCCGGGCCTCCTCGACGTCGGCGTCGATGAAGTCGAGGATGCCGCGCACCAGGGCGTACGAGAGCCGCTCCTCCACGCCGGTTTCGCGCCAGCTCAGGTCGACCTCGCGCTTGCGGCCGCCGCCGCGCAGGCCCTCGGCGAACTCGACCATGCGTTCGGTGGCGTCGGGCCGGCGGTTGAAGAGCAGGTCCTCGACCCGCTCCAGCAGCTCGGGGGGGATGTCCTCGTACACCGCGAGCTGGCCGGCGTTGACGATCCCCATGTCCAGGCCGGCGGCGACCGCGTGGTACAGGAAGGCCGAGTGGATCGCCTCCCGCACCGCATCGTTGCCGCGGAACGAGAAGCTCAGGTTGCTGATGCCGCCGCTGACCTTCGCCCCGGGGCAGGTGCGCTTGATGACGCGCGTGGCCTCGATGAAGTTGCGGGCGAACTCGGCGTGCTCCTCGATCCCGGTGGCGATCGCCAGCACGTTCGGATCGAAGACGATGTCCTCGCCGGGGAAGCCGACCTGCTCGGTCAGGATGCGGTAGGCGCGCTGGCAGATCTCGACCTTTCGCTCGACCGTCTCCGCCTGTCCGCTCTCGTCGAAGGCCATCACCACCACGGCGGCGCCGAAGCGGCGCGCCCGGCGGGCCTGCTCCACGAACTCCTCCTCGCCCTCCTTGAGGCTGATGGAGTTCACGATCGACTTGCCCTGCAGGCACTTGAGGCCGGCCTCGATCACCGACCACTTGGAGGAGTCGACCATCACCGGCACGCGGGCGATCTCGGGGTCGGCGGCGATCAGGTTCAAAAAGCGCGTCATCGCCGCTTCGGAGTCGAGCAGTCCCTCGTCCATGTTGACGTCGAGCAGGTTCGCCCCGCCGCGAACCTGGTCGAGGGCGACCTCGACGGCCGCTTCGTAGTCGTCCTCGCGGATCAGCCGGGCGAAGCGGCGCGAGCCGGTGACGTTGGTGCGCTCGCCGATCATGGTGAAGTTGGATTCCGGGCGGATCGCGAACGGCTCCAGCCCGCAGAAGCGCGTCAGGCGCTCGCTGCTCTCGGGGACGGAGCGCGCGGGCACGCCCCGCACGGCCTTGGCGATGCGCCCGATGTGCTCCGGAGTCGTCCCGCAGCAGCCGCCCACCAGGTTGAGGAAGCCGCGCTCGGCGAACTCCTCCAGCAGGCCCGCCATCTCGTCGGGGGTCTGTTCGTACTCGCCCAGCGCGTTGGGCAGGCCGGCGTTCGGATAGCAGTGCAGGCGCGTATCGGCGATGCCGGACAGCTCCTCCACGAACGGCCGCACCTCGGCCGCGCCCAGCGCGCAGTTCAGGCCGACCGCCAGCGGACGGGCGTGCGCGATCGAGTACCAGAACGCTTCGATCGTCTGCCCCGATAGGTTGCGCCCGCTGCGGTCGGCGAAGGTGAAAGAAAGCACCAGCGGCGTGTCCACGCCCGTCTCCGCCCGCAATTCGTCCGCGGCGACCAGCGCCGCCTTGGCGTTCAGGGTGTCGAAGATCGTCTCGATCAGCAGCAGGTCGGCCCCCCCGTCGACCAGCCCCCGGATCTGCTCCACGTAGGCGCGCTTCACCTGATCGAAGTCGACTTCGCGCGCGCCCGGGTCGTCGACCGAGGTCGAGACCGAGAGCGTCTTGGGCAGCGCTCCGATCGCGCCCGCCACCCAGCGCGGCCGGTCCCCGAGAGCGTCGCAGGCCTCGCGCGCCAGCCGCGCCGAGGCCCGGTTCAGCTCGTAGGCCAGACTCTCGAGCCCGAAGTCGGCTTGCGCGATCGAGGTGGATCCGAAGGTATTGGTCGAAACGATGTCCGAGCCGGCCTCGAGATAGAGCCGGTGAATGTCCCCGATCACGTCGGGCCGCGTCAGCGAGAGCAGATCAGCGTTGTTCTTCAGGTCCGAGGGGTGGTCCACGAAGCGCTTGCCCCGGAAATCGTCTTCGCCCAGACCGTAGCTCTGGACGAGGCTGCCCATGGCGCCGTCCATCACCAGGATGCGCTGCGCGAGCTGCTCCTCCAGGAGCCTGCGGCGGTCTGCGGTCATCGGGCCGGTCCAGACGCTCCGGCACCGGTGGGCGGAGCGGAGCGCGAGGATACGGCGGATCGGTTTGACCCGCCAACCCGTTTTCCCCGCCGGGGCTCGTCCGCGAAGGCTTCCAATGGCGGGAGACCAGCGCGCCCGAGGGACCTGCTCCGTGGCCGGATCGGGCGAACCTTCGTGGGGAGAGGCGTGGAGGAGCGGTCCGGTACCCGGTGATCCTGACCTCAGAAGGAGCATTCGAGAACGCGGTCGGCCACTCCGACCGGTTCCAGTCGAACCGCGCCCAGATCGAATTCCCAGGCGGCCTCGGTGAGCAGCACCAGCGGGACGCTGATGCGGGAGAGGTCGGCCCCGCCCGAGGAAAAGCAGAGAAGCGGCACGCCGAAACTACGCCAGCCTTCCGCGCTCTGTTCGGCGAGCAGATCCTCGATCGGTATCGAACCTCGGCAGCCCGGACCACAGACCAGCGACGCGTACAGAGGGCCGTTCCCCGCTTGCAGGAGTCGGAGATCGAACGTCAGCACGGCACCGTTGCGTGCTTCTTCGCTCCAGTCGAGAAGCTCGTCGCCGCTCAGGATCCAGGCGCCCAGGCCGCCGCCGGCGAAGCGCAGACGCGAGGTGTCTTCCTGGCGCTGGTGGTCCCTCAGTTCGACGGACACGCGACCGGATGCGGTCCGGGCACCGCCCCCAGCGACCCGGACAGCAGGTTGCGCGGCTTCTTGAAGGGCGACCTGGAAGCCCTGTGAGGGGTGGCCTTCGAAGAGCAAGCGGCCCAGGTCCGACCGGGCGGTTGCGTCCTCCGTCTCGTCCAGCGGGCCGACCTCGGCGGGGTTGGAGTAGGACAGCCCGTAGCCGAGCGGAAAAAGCGGCCTGTAGCCCGGGTCGTGAGGATTCTGGGGCCGTTGGTTGCGAGCGGCGGGCCAGGAGAAGGGGAGCCGGCCCACGAAGTCGTATTCGGGTGTGTCCCCGGCTTCGGCGAAGAGCAGGTCGGCCACGCCCCCGCCCTCGCTGCCCGGCAACCAGGCCGCGACCAAGGCGTCCGAAGCGTTCAGCTCCGGATGGATCCAGAGTGGCCGGCCGCTCAGAAAGACCGAGACGACGGGGACGCCCTGAGCGCGGAGCTGGCTCGAGATCTCCAGATGGATCCGGTCGGGCGGGTCGAAGCGCAGCTCTGCGCGGTCACCCTGGAACTCGGCGTAGGGCTCTTCGCCGTAGACGAGAATCGCCGCGTCCGGGCGCTCCTCCCAGCCACCGCCGCGGGCGAACTCCACGCTCCCCCCGGCGGAACCGACGCGCTTGCGGATCCCGTCCAGGATGGATGTCGCGCCGGGGAAGTCGGCGTTCGCGTTGTGGTCTCCCTGCCAGGTGACCGACCAGCCGCCGGCCTGGGAGGCGATGCGATCCGCGGCCGCGCCGGCCACCAGGATCCGGCCGGCCGGGTCGAGCGGCAGGACGCCGCCATTGTTCTTGAGCAGAACCAGCGATTCGCGTACGGCGCGGCGCGCCAGGGCGCGGTGCTCGGGGTGGCCGATCAGGTCTTGCCGCCCCGCCAGCGGTCCGCTCGCGGGCCCCGACCCATCGAGCAGTCCGGCTCTCGACTTGACGCGCAGGATGCGCCGCACCGCATCCTCGAGGCGCGCGGGCGGGATCCGGCCGCTGCGCGCCTGCCGGAGGGTGTTGCGGTACAGCGCCTTCCAGTCCTCGGGGACCATGAACATGTCCACGCCGGCGTTCAGGGCGTCCGGACAGTTGTCCTTGGCGCAGCCGGGGAGTTGCTCGTGGCCGTTCCAGTCGCCGACCACGAAACCGTCGAACCCAAGGCGCCGTTTCAGCACGTCGGTCAGCAGGTAGGCGTGCCCGTGAAGCTTGCGACCGTTCCAGGAGTTGAACGACACCATCACCGTCTGCACGCCGGCGGCGAGCGCGGCCCGGTAGGGAACGCCGTGGATCCGGCTCAGCCACGCTTCGGTGATCCGCGTGTCCCCCTGGTCTTTGCCGTCTCGGGTGCCGCCGTCGCCGTTGAAGTGTTTGGCGGGGGCCAGAATGCGCCCCTCGCCCAGGAAACCATCTCCGACTTCCCCCTGCAGTCCCTGAATGGCGGCGGCCCCCAGTTCGGCGACGATCGCAGGATCTTCGGAGAATCCCTCGTAGGTGCGTCCCCAGCGGTCGTCCTGGGGGACCGCGAGTGTCGGGGCGAACGTCCATCCCAGGCCGGTCGCGGCGACCTCGCGGGCCGTGGCGCGGCCGATCTCGCGCACCAGCGCGGGGTTCCGGCCCGCGCCCAGCCCGATGTTGTGGGGGAACAGGGTGGCGCCGACCACGTTGTTGTGGCCGTGGACCGCGTCGGTGCCCCAGAGCGGCGGGATCTCGGGACGTCCGTCATTTCGTTCCAGCGCGGCCACGTGGTAGCGCTCCGCCAGCGCCGCCCAGTCCCCGGCCGTCGCCCGCTTGTCCCGGCCGGGCCAGGAGCCGCCGCCGTTGAGGATGCCCCCCAACCGGAAACGTCTAACTTCGGCCGGAGAGACCGAGCCGATCTCGGCCATGATCACTTGGCCGACCTTGTCCTCCAGGCTCATTCGAGCCAAGAGCTCGTCGATCCGCGTCTCGACGGAGGGCAGCTCCCCGGCCGAGCGAGGCCACAGCTCCGCCGCGGCGTGCGCGGCGGAGCCAGCGAGCGCCACGGCGAGTACCGCGGCGCTCGCCACGGTCGGCAGCCCTCTCCTCATTCGGCCCCGCCCGTTCCGCGACGGCCCCGGACGCGGATCAGAAGTCCTTTCGGAGCTTGACGCCGTAGGTCCGTGGCGGGAAGTAGTTGGCCCGGACGTATCCCGGCCCGCCGGGGTCGACCCAGGACTTCACCCTCTCGTCGGTGGCGTTGTACACGTACAGTTCGGCTCCCCAGCGGCGCCCTTCGTCGATCAGGCGCAGCGAGGCGTTGACCGTCGTGACCTCCTCCTGGCCGCTGTGGAACGGCTCCTCGTCGAAATTTCGGTCGTCGAAGAACATTTCGTCCGTCCAGGAAACCGACACGTACGGGCTCAGGCGCAGCCCGTCGCCGACCCACCAGTTGTGTTCCACGTTGACCGTGAGCGACCACTTCGGCGACCAGGGGAGCTGGTTGCCCGAAACGCTGTAGGGGCGCCGCAGCGAGTTGTCCCCCCGGCGCTGACTCGGGTCTTCCGCGGGGCAGGGGGTGAGTCCGAGATAGGCGCGCTCGAATGAGAACCAGCGATCGTGGTAGTCGGG
>JAGWBS010000037.1 GCA_021295775.1 Pseudomonadota bacterium
CTCGGATCTCCGGGACGCCCAAGCTGCCGAAGCGCTTCTTCCAGCGGAAAAAGGTCGCTTGGCTGATGCCGAGCTTTCGGCAGATCGCCTCCACGGGCGTCCCGGCCTCGGCCTGCCGCAGCGCCAGCGTGATCGGCTCTTCGCTGAATCGACTCTTTCGCATCGTCCGCTCCTTCCTCCCTGCGGGAGCCTTGAACCGGACCCGAAATACCGACTCTATTCCGAAAGTCGCCCTGGGGGGAATTTCGGGGAGACCCGCCGTCAGCCTGGCTTTCCTGGCACGGTAACGGTTCCTGTCGTTTCAGGATGCTTGTATTGCCGGTAGCTGCCTCTGGTCCGTTGGAGCGTCCAGCCATTTTGATGCAGTAGGCACAGGGCGTCTCTTACTTTAGGCATCGTTAAGGTGTAGATCTACCAGTTTCATTACAGCGAGACTTGGCCCTCGGCCAAGGCATCAAGCTTGGGTGTCCAGTCGCGGCCTTGGTTCTTGAGTTACCGGCGCAGATCGGGTTGGTTCGCGCCGGGGAGGTTAGATCGTTGACGGGGCCTTCACCAGCGCCACTCCAGGCCGATCCGGCCTTCGAGCTGGGGCTTAGGCTCCAGCCGTAGCGCACGATCCTGGATCATCAGCGCTCCTCGTAGCCCCGACGTCCAGACAGCTTCGGCCGAGACGGTGGTCCGGTAGGTGAGGGCGCGGCCGACCTCGAGGGCGGCTTCGGCTCCCCAGTCCGACCCGCCCGAGATGAGGCTTGCGCGGCGCGCGCGGTCGACGTCGCCGTAGCCGGCGGCCAGGCGCACGTCCGCGCTTCAGAGGCCCCGTTCCAGGTGTCCCGCCCAGCCGGCGGAGCCCCGCAGGGTGTCGCCAAGTGGGTAGCTACCGAAGCCACGACCGCCGAAGAAACCGCGTTACTCCTGGTGAACCGCCAGTGAGAACCCGGAGCGGCGGACGACGCCGACGATCGGGCTTCGGCCAGCGGTGTCGGGGATCTCGAAGCCGTACCAGTTCACGAGCCCGCTGCCGGCGGCGCCAAGCGGCGCGGCGAGGACCTCGACAGTTTTCCGTTCCGGATCCCTCAAGTCGTACGGACTCGATGCTGCAGAAGCGGTTCGTAACAGGGACGGCCGAGCCGGCAATCGATGCACCGGGGATCTACAGCATCGCTTCCAGCCGATTACAGCCCCCGACCGGATGCACCAGCGCCAATTCCTTCATTCGCTCCACCGTCTCGGCTGGCGTCGTCTGAGGGTGGTTCTGGTGGATCAACGGCTGGTCCTTCAGGCCAGCGAAGCCCTGGGTCTGAAAGCGCCCCTTCCACTCGTAGAAGCTGGTTCGGTCCATCCCGCGCCGACGGCACGCCTCGGTGACGTTGCCCAACTCCTGAGCCAAATCCAACACGCTCAATCGCTGCTCGGCAAGCTTGCTCACCGCATTCCGCTTGCCACTGCTCTCAGACTTCGTTGCGGTGTCTCATGACGGTCTCATCTCTCCACAAAATAGAACGGAAAGAAGCCTAATAGGACACCTAATATCTCAATTCCGTTTTGTAAAACCCACGATCGTGCACGGCAACTGTCAGGTAAATAGCTTATCTATCCAGATCATGTAATCATTTTGTGATTTGAAAATAATCTTTACCGTCGATGGTAATCCGTTCACCAATAGGTTGCTCTTCGTCTTTCCAATTTGGCCCTGACATTCTGATTGTCTCAACACCAGGCTTGAAATTCCCTGGGTCGACGGTTAACTAGGGTAGAGAAAAGTGCCCAGTATTGCTACGGACATAACTGAGTAATTTCTCCATATTAGCCAATCGATTTTCACAATCAAACTCGTGTTGATAGTAGATGAATTCCCTATCCGTTCCCTTAACAGAAAATCCAGGTGGAATCCTATTAAAATCCATATCGGGTGCACTTCTTATCGCATTAGTAATAATCACAATTATATTCTCTTTGTGAGCATCTGACATATTTTCCCATTCAATGTTTACTCTAACAATACATTGCTCTCGGTTGTACTTAGGTTCTTCGACACAGGCCGCTATTGCGGAAATGAGGAAAAAAAGCATCAAAATGACTTTATTCATTCTGGGCTCCAATTAAAGATATGAATGACCGGAACCCCACAATTTCCACAACTTTTGGGTGTAGTGAGGACTCGCAAATTCCAATCAAACTGTGCCCCTGGTGGACCGTAAAGTTCAATCACTCTACTAGTGGATAGCATATTACCTACAGCTGAAGACAAAGTTCCCTTATAGATTGGATAAATTCCAGAAAGAGGTTCACCATCAAGTCCGATTGTTGTGAAAGTTAGTTCATAAGCAGCTTGATTTAGATGAAATGAGGCTTTCTCATCAGCTCCCGCAAGTTTAATTTTGCGTCCTAATCTAAATGTTGCTTCTCTTCCTTCTCTAACACTTCCAGCCTGTTCCCAGCGTGTGTGTAGTGCTTTTCCCTCTCCATTATGGAGTCTCTGGAACGCCTCGGTGCTGGCCCCGTTGGCGAACTTCCCGCCGCCGAGGGTGGAGGACGTGTCGCCGACTACGGCATCCGAGACCGTTCGGTTGACTGCTCCCGACAGCCGTCCGGGCGCCGAGCTGGGGACCGTTCTCTGCCCGGAAGGGGCCCCGACCGGTCCCGTTTCGACCCCGCCCACGGGGCCGTGCGCGACCGTCTGGGTCCGACCAGGGCGGTTCCGCGCCCGCTCCTCCAAGTACGTGCTGACCTTCTGCGCTAACCGTTGGATGCCGTCAATTATATCGCGATCCCGCCCGTCCCGGTCCGTGAACCGGTCGACCGCGACCTGGGTCGCGGCCACGCATAGGGGAGCGGCGGGGCCACAGAAGCTTCCCACCAGGTTTCCAATCACTTGGCTGATCGCCACCTGGGAACAGACCAGCGGGCTCGAGGTCGACCCGGAGGCCTACCGCTGGTGGAAGGGTCTGGCGCAGGTCAAGGCGCAGGGCATCTGGCAGGGGGCGGTGCGGGCCTTCATGGAGGGGACCACCGGCGAGCTGAGTCAGGCCATGATCGGGATTCGGATCTCGGTCCTGCAGGACCGGGAGACGCTGAGCGAGATCGGATGGAGCGATGAGTCTGGTTAGACAGCCCAGTCCCGAGCGCCTGCTGGACGGCATCGCGCGCGCCCTGCGCGAGAAGATCCTGCCCGAGCTGGACAGCCCCTACGCCCGCGCCGAACTGGGTACCGCCCTGTCGCTGCTCGCCTACCTGCGGGACGGCTGGGACAGCGCGGCGGCGGATCTGGTGGAAGAGATCGGCGAACTGGAGGGGTTGCTGGGCGACCCCGCCTCCGAGTGACCGGCCCGGCTTCCCGCTAGGCGCCCTGCGCCCGGGGAGCGAGCCCCGCGACGTAGTCTTCGACCGCGGTGCCGCGGAAGAAGTCGGGATTGGACTCGCTGTAGAAGCGCGCGGCGTTGTCGCAGACGAACGCCCGGAGCTGCTCGGGGCTCAGCCAGTCGTGCTCCAGGTGCTCGTAGACCTCGGGCAGCACGCCGAGCATGTCCGGAACGTCCCAGTGGCCGATGTCCGTCGCCCCCCGCGGATTGCGCCGGGTGTCGAACGCCAGGCCGGTCAGCGGGTCGTCCGCCTCGCAGCCGAAGTAGCAGCTGCGCGTGATCTGCTCGACGATGTCGGCGGGGCCGGTGATGCCCGCGGCCTCGAAGTCGTTGACCACGTGATCGGTGGCGAAGCCGCGCTTGCTCAGCTCGCCGTAGCCGCTCACGGCGGAGATGCCGTTGGCGTGGCCGGCGACCAGTTCGTCGAAGCGCTCGGCGTCCAGGGCGGCCGGATCGTAGTGCTCCAGCCCCGCCGGTCCGCGCTTCTCCCAGTGCGAGACCAGGTCCGCCAGCATCTGCACGGCCCAGGTCACGCCGCCCTCCAGAAAGGCGATGCGCAGCTCGGGGAAGCGCTTCAGGACGCCGCCGAAGAACATCGACTTGGCGGTCGCCTCGGCGGCGCCGGCGAAGTTGCCCATGTGGTTGTAGGAGAAGTTCGTGACCGAGCGGCGCCCGCTCCAGCCCATCGAGCCGGAGTGCACCCCGGGGGAGATGCGCAGCTCGACCAGTCGGCGCCAGAGCGGATCGTAATCGTGGGCGCTGTCCAGCCCCAGGCTGTCGATCCAGGTCTCGCCGGGTTGGCCGCCCGGCACCGGCCGGATCGCGAAGCCGGCGATCATCGCCGCCTTGAAGCCGCCCTCGCCGACGGCCCAGTCGAGCTCCTCGAGCGCCTCGGCCGGCGTGAAGGTGGGGATGACCGCCACCGGCGTTAGGCGATCGTCCAGTCCCGCGAAACTGTCCGCCAGATAGCGGTTGAGGCCGCGGCAGGCCCGGCGGCGCGTCTTCTCGTCGGGGTTCATGGGCAGGTTGAGCCCGATGCTCGGGTAGCAGACCGCGTAGTCCAGGCCCAGCTCTTCCAGCCGCTCGTAGAGCAGGGCGGGCGCCTGCGAAGTGGCGAAGTCGAGCGTGTTGGCCATGGGCATGCCCCACCAGGGACTGCGGTAGGTCCGGTGCGCCCAGCGCTCGTCCTCTTGCAGGTTCTGCCACAGCGGGGTTCCGTCGAAGCTGGCGGCGCCCATGACCTCGCGCGAGCCGCCCTCGATGCCTTCTTCGCGCAGGTAGGTGTCGAGCGCGGGCATGTACTCGAAGATGTGTCCGTCCGCGTCGATCACGGGGTGATCGAGACGGGAACGGATTTCGGCGGGCGAGACGTCCGGGTTCGACATGGCTGACTCCTGTGGTCTTCCGAGGCTGACCGGAGGATGCTCCCCTGCGTGTCCGCCTGACAAGTCGTTCGGACGCCGCTTCCGGCGCGTGCGACGATGGATCGAGTCGCGCGGAGGAGGGCCGTATTCTGAGGCGCAGGGGCCAATCGGCCGAGCCCGCTCCCCTCCCCGGCGCACCGCCGGCGCCGACGCCCGGTCCACCGACGCCCTTCTACGGCTGGCGGATCGTGTGGGTGTCCGGCCTGATCCAGGCCCTCACGCTGGGACTCGGGTACTACTTCTTCGCTCAGATCGTCACCGCGGTGCAGGCGGACTTCGGGACCACCCGCGCGGGCATCATGCTGGCGCCCACCCTGGGCAGCCTGGTCGGCGCGATCTGCGCGCCGCTGGTCGGTGTGCTGGTCGACCGCGGCTGGATCCGCGGGCTGCTGGTGACCGGCGCCGCCCTGATCGGGGGGAGCTGGCTTCTGATCGCCATCGCGACCCAGCTCTGGCAGTTCATCGCGCTCTACGCCACGCTGCAGACGATCGGACACGGGCTGGGCAGCCCGATCGTGGTCGCCGCGCTGATCAGCAACTGGTTCAGCAGCCGGCGGGCCCGGGCGCTGGCGCTGGCCGCGCTGGGAACCTCGGTGGCGGGCTTCGCGGTCGGACCGCTGGTGCAGTTCGGCCTGGCCGAGATCGGCTGGCGAGAAACCTGCATGATCGCCGGCGTCGCCTCGCTGGCGCTGATCATTCCGCCGGCGCTGCTTTTCGTGGTCAACCGGCCGGAGGACCTGGGTCAGAACGTGGACGGAGTCGGCCGCGCGGCCGCGGAGGGGGACGAGCGGGCCGCCGCGCCCCCGCTGCCGCTGCTGCGGCAGCGCAACTTCTGGAGCCTGACCTTCTGCCTGGGCCTGATGTTCAGCGTGCAGCCGCTTTTCGCCAACAACATCGTGGCCTACGCCAACGACGTCGGCATCCAAGGCCAGCGGGCCGGCCTGATCACCTCGGTCTTCGCGCTGGGCGCGCTGGCGGGCAAGCTGCTGTTCAGCCTGGTGCTCGACCGCATCGGCCGCCGCGAGGGCCTGTGGGTGACCATCGCGGTGCAGGCGTGCGGCTGGATGCTGCTGTGCACCCCCGACCCGAGCTGGGGGCGCTTCATCGCCTGCGCGGCCGTGTTCGGACTGGGCACCAGCGGCCTGGTGCCCGCGATGGGGTCCGCGATCGGCGCCTGCTTCGGCCGGGCCAGCTTCGGCCGCGCCTTCGGCTTCATGGCGCCGATCCGGCTGCCGCTGGTGATGGCCGGCCCGCTGATCGGCGGACTCATCTCCGACGCCACCGGCAGCTACGTGCTCGCCTTCCAGATCTATCTGGCCGCCTTCGCCGGCGCCGCCGCGCTCGCCGCCCTGCTCAGAGTCCCGAAAGTCGAGCCCGGTCTCTAGCCGCCGTGGCGCAGCAGGGCGCCGGCGGTGGTGGCGCCGGTGGGGCGGTCGTCTTCGATGGTGACGACCCCGTTGACCAGCACGCTGCGGTAGCCGCTGGCGCGGCGCACGCGGCGCCAGTCGCCGCCGGGAAGGTCGTGGACGACCTCCATCGGGTGGACGCCGAGGCGCTCGAGTTCGTAGACCACGATGTCCGCGGGAGCGCCCGGCTGGATCACGCCGCGCTCGCGGAAGCCGGCCGCCATCGCCGGCAGCGCCGACAGCTTCCAGTGCGCGTCTTCGAGCGTGAGCATGTCCTGGTCGCGCGCGCAGCGGGTGAGGAACTCGGTGGGGTAGGTGCCGCCGGTGAAGAACTTGGTGTGCGCGCCCCCGTCGGAGACGCCGGGAATCGCCCAGGGATAGCGCGCCACTTCGCGCAGCATCTCGCTCGGGGCGGCGTTGAAGCCGTCGATGAAGAACTCGGTGCGCAGCTCGTCGGCGACCGCGATGTCGAGCATGGCGTCGACCGGATGCTTGGCGTGCAGATCCGCGACCTGTCTCAGGGTCAGGTCCTGGAACGCCTTGGTCGCGGGGGTCTTGGGGCCCATGACCACGGCGTTCTCGAGCGCGTCCAGGCCGCTGAAGTACGAGTTCTCGCGCAGCGCGGGCCGGCGGCCCGGGTCGGAGAGCTTGGCCAGGCGCTCCTCCGGCGTGCCCACCGTGACCTCGCGCCAGCAGGCGTGGTCGTCGAAAAGGTTGAAGTCCTCGAGGGTGAAGGTGAAGCCGGGATCGTTGGTCACCGCCTGCGGGTAGACGCGGTGGCCGCGCGCGATGCAGGCGTCGATCCACTTGATCTGCTGGCGGTGCGCCTCGGGCCGGTCCTCGATCATGACCAGCACGTTGTAGATCATCGGCCGCCCGCTGACTGCGGCCAGTTCCTCGTACTCGCGCAGGTCGCGGCCGCGGTCGTCGGACGACAGGGTCATCTGCATGAGGCCCTGGTTGCGGCGCCCGAGCACGCGGGCCAGCTCCAGGCAGGTCTCGTGGTGCATCACGTCGGTGACCATCGGCGTGCCGTCGTAGTCGCGCTGGATCGACCCGCTGCCGTCGGGCCGCAGGCGCTGCATGGTGAAGCCGCACGCGCCCGCGTCCATGGCCTGGTCGAGCAGGCGGCCCATTTCGGCGTGCTCGGCGTCGGTCGGAAGCTCGCCCGCCTTGGCGCGCTCCAGTCCCATGACCCAGACCAGCAGCGGGTTCAGCGGCACGAAGGGCAGCAGATTGACCGCCTTGGGGATGCGCTCCAGGCTGTCCAGGAACTCCGGGAAGGTCTCCCAGTCCCAGGGCATGCCGGCGCGCATCGCCTGCAGCGAGATGGCCTCGTTGCGGGTCATGCTCAGCATCGAGCGCTCGCGCAGCTCCAGCGCCACCGGCGCGAAGCCGAAGCCGCAGTTGCCGATCGCCACCGAGGTCACGCCGTGCCAGCCCGAAATGCTGCAGTACGGGTCCCAGAAGACCTGCGCGTCGTAGTGCGTGTGCAGGTCGATGAAGCCCGGGGCGACGATCAGCCCGTCGGCGTCGATCACGCGCTCGGCCGCGCCGGCGTCCACTTGGCCCAGTTCGGCCACCCGGCCGTCGCGGATGCCGACGTCGCCGCGGTAGCGCGGCATGCGGCGCCCGTCGACGATGGTCCCGCCCTTGATCACGACGTCGAATCGAGCCACTTCCGCCCCTCCCTCTGAATCGCCCCGCCCGGGCAGCGGTACCCGCTCCCGAGGGCCCGCACAGCCTAGCCGATCCTCTGGCGTCGAGGTTGGGTTTCGGTCGGCGACGGGATCGGCACGCAACCGTGGGGGAGGCCGTGTACCCGCTCGACGGCTGCGGGTCGGTGGTACGTCAGGTCCCCGTCCGTCATCCTGAGAGGACCGCCGGGACATACGCGGGCGGCATCGCGCCGGCGGCGCCCGGACCCGGTCTGATTGGAAAGCCGCGACGGGGACCTCCAGTGAGCACCGAAGACCGCCTGGCCGCTAACAAGTCGAACGCGATGGCGTTCTACGACCTGATGTTCAACCAGGGCCGGCCACGTCTGGCCGTAGAGAAGTTCGTCGGTGCCGAATACATCCAGCACAACCCCGACGTGGCCGACGGCAAGGAAGCGTTCATCGAGTATTTCGAACGCATGAAGTCCGAGTATCCCGGCAAGAAGGTGCATTTCAAACGGGCGATCGCCGAAGGGAACCTCGTCGTGCTGCACTGCCATCAGGAATGGCCGGAAGATCACGACTACGCGGGCATGGACATCTTCCGCTTCGACGACGACGGCAAGATCGTCGAGCACTGGGATGTCCTGCAGATCGTCCCGGACCGAGCGGCAAACCGGAATACGATGTTCTGACTCGCCTCCGGGCCGTCCAGACGGGTGGTCGACGGTTCTGCGCCCTGCAGTCTGCGGCCGGATCCGACCCGACCCGCGAACGCGGAGAACGTCGGGGATGCGGTGAGTGTATTCTCCCGGGTCGAGGAGAAGAGCGATGGCTACCTCAGAGGCCCTGCCCCTGCGCGAGGAGCTGGTCGGTACGGCGATCACCGCGGCCGGCAGCACCGAGGGCAGCCCGACCCGCGTCCCCGCCCACCGCTACCACTCGCCCGAGTTCGCCCGCGCCGAGCACGAGAGACTCTGGCCGCGGGTGTGGCAGATCGCCTGCAGCCTGGACCATGTGGCGAGCCCCGGCGACTACTACGAGTACCGCTGCGGGCGCTACTCCGTGCTGATCGTGCGCGGGCGCGACGGCGAGCTGCGCGCCTTCCAGAACGTCTGCCAGCACCGCGGCAACGTGCTGTGCACGGGTTCCGGCTCCGGTCTGCGCAACCTGCGCTGCTCCTACCACGGCTGGGTCTACGACCTGAAAGGCGAGCTTCGCGGGGTCCCGTCGCGGCGCGGCTTCGGCGAGATGGACCACGCCGAGCTGTCCCTGTCGCCCGTACGGGTCGACTGCTGGGGCCCGCTGGTGTTCGTGAATCTGGACACCGACGCGATGCCGCTCGACGAGTACCTGGAAGGCGTCCCCGCGGACATCGCCTGGGCGGACATCGACGCCTTCCACTGCCCCTACAGCGTGCACACGCCCGCGCCGGCCAACTGGAAGCTGGTCGCCGACGGCTACTCGGAGACCTACCACGTCCAGACCCTGCACCGCGAGATGCTCGGTTCGATGGACGACATCGACGCGCCGCAGCACATCTGGGGCCGGCACGGCGTTTCGCGCTCGCACTACGGCGTGCCGAGTCCCCGCCTGAGCGATCCCAGCGACCAGCAGGTCTGGGACTCGTTCATCGTCACCCAGGGCGCGCGCATGGGAATCGAAGAGCCCTGTCCGGTGCCGCCGATCCCGGAGGGCCGGACGGTCCAGGACCTGATCGCCCGGCAGCTCCGCGAGCACCACGCCAAGCGCGGGGTCGACCTGAGTCCTTTCACCGACTCCGACCAGCTGCTGGTCCTCAACCAGTACAACCTCTTCCCCAACGCGACGGTGCTGGTCAACGCCGAGATCCTGTCGGTCATGACCGCCACCCCCGGCCCGACCCCGGACGAGGCGGTGCTGAGCATGATCCACTTCGACCGCCAGCCCCCGGACACGCCCCGCAGCCGGCCGCACGACGCGCAAGTCCCGTTCGAGCAGGCCGACTTCGGCTTCGTCCTGAACCAGGACGTCGACGTGCTGCGCAACGCCCAGACCGGCGTGCGCCAGCCCGGCTTCACCCACCTGCACCTGTCGAGCGAAGAGATCCGCATCATCAACATGCACCGCAACCTGGAGCGCTACCTCGACATCTCCCCCAGCGAAATGAGCGGCGGTCCCCGCTAGGCCGGCCCGGCCGCTCGCTCAACCCGGAGTCCCGCATGCGTCGTCCCATCCCTCTTCTGTGTACCCTCGCCCTGCTCGCCGCCGGCTGCGGCGAGTCCGGCGAGAGCGCGCCCGCGAGCGCCATCGAGACCGAGGTCACCGGCGAGGCGACTCCCTGGTCCGGACTCGGCGAGATCGAGAGCCCGGGCGACTTCCGCTTCGCGGTGGTCAGCGACCGCACCGGCGGGCACCGCACGGGCGTCTTCGCCAGCGCCATGCCCAAGCTCAACCTGGTCGAACCCGACTTCGTGGTCAGCGTGGGCGACCTGATCGAGGGCTACACCGAAGACCTCGAGACCCTCGGCCACGAGTGGGACGAGTTCGAAGGCTTCGTCGGCGGGCTGCGCATGCCGTTCTTCTACGTGGCGGGCAACCACGACATGAGCAACGAAGTCATGGCGCTGGAATGGCAGCGGCGCTTCGGTCTCTCCTACTACTCGTTCGTGTACGAGGACGTGCTCTTCCTGGTGCTGAATTCCGAGCTCTTCGGGATGGTGCACGATCCCGACCTGCGGCTGCCGGGGCCCTGGAACCAGGCGGAGCAGCTGGCCTTCGCCGAGCGCGTCCTGGCCGAGAACGCGGACGCGCGCTGGACCTTCGTGCTGGTGCACCAGCCGCTCTGGGACGGGCCGGACGGCGCGCCTGCCGACTGGGAGAAGATCGAAGCCCTGCTGGGCGAGCGGCCCTACACGGTCTTCGCCGGCCACTACCACCAGTACACGACCCACGTCCGCAACGACCGCCAGTACATCACGCTGGCCACCACCGGCGGCGGCAGCGGGCTGCGCGGTCTGCCCTTCGGCGAGTTCGACCACGTGGCCTACGTGACCATGACCGGCGACGAGCCCGTGATCGCGAACCTGATGCTCGACGGCATCCAAGGTTCGCGGGTCCGGACCGAAGCTCTGCGGGACCGGGTGCGGAAGCTCGAAGGAGCGGTCACCTCGGAGGCGGCGCTCGGCGCGGGCGCGCTGTTCCGCGACGGGATCGCCCGCTTCCGCATCTCCAACGACGACTCCGCGCCGCTGCGGATCGCCGGCCGCTTCGAGCGCGGCCGGGACATCGAGCCGCTCGTGCGCGAACTGGAGCGGACCGTTCCGGCGGGCGCCGTCGCCCGGGTCGAAGTGCCCTACCACGCGCCCGGCGCGCCGGTCGCCTACGAGGGCATCGCCCCGGCCCGGGTCGTATGGACGCTCCGCGGCGGCGGAGAGGACGACCCGGTCGAGATCGAACTCGAGTCCGTCGTCCACCCCGAGCGGCGTTTCGAGATCGAACCCGCCACGAACCCGGTGCGGGTCGACGGCGACCTGTCGGAGTGGGGGAGCCTGCGGTTTTCGGCCGAACGGCCGGGCGAACTCAGCGGTCACGGCCCGCACGCGGGTCCGCGGGACGCTTCGTTCCGCTTCGGCGTCGCCTACGACGACGAGAACCTCTACTTCGCGGTCGACGTCACCGACGACTCGCTGGTCGCCGGATCCGATCTCATCGGGCGCGAACAGGACCACGTGCAGGTTCAGGTCGACGCCCGGCCCGACCCCGAGCGCTCCGCGAACGAAGGCTTCTACGAAGCCATGGCCAGCGGCTCGTTCTCCAAACTCCTGGGACGCACGGTCACGCTCGAAGAACCCAGGGAAGACCCCCTGCTGGAGCTGTTCGGCACCGGCGGTCCGCCCGAGGGCTCGCGCCAGGCCTCGGCGCGCACCGAGCGCGGCTACGCGGTCGAAGTCTCCATCCCGACATCCGCGCTGAACGAGGCGCGCGGCGCCGACTGGGACGCCCTCCGCATCAACCTGGCCGTCACCGACTTCGACGCCGGCGAGCCGGACCACACGGTCCTGTACTGGCGCGCCAGCCGCTTCGGCCCCCGCGCCCCCGAGGGCTCGGGCACCTTCGAGCGCCGCTAACCCCGGGTCACCGGTTCCGCTTCGCCCCTTTTCTTTTTCGACTAGTCGGTCAGTCTGGTCTGAAATAAGCGAGGTGATCCGTGGAGTCGGGTTCGAGTTGAGCGTCTACGACGCCGCCTGCCTGGAGGTCGCCCTGCGGCGCAGCCTGCCGCTGGCCACGCTGGACCGGCGGCTGTTCGCGGCGGCCGAGTCCCGCGGCGTCGCGACCGTCCGCCTTCCGGGCTGAGCGCTCCGGCTCAGCTTGCCGCCGGCTCCGGCGGGGGCTCGCGGAACTCGGCGGGGAGTTCGGACTCGGGCAGGCGGTAGAAGTCCTGGGCGTTGTCCCACAGGATCTTGCGCTTGCTGGATTCGGGGATCAGGTCGGGCTGCAGTTCGAGGAAGTGCTGGGTGGCCAGCGGGTACTTCGAGTCGGGGTGCGGGAAATCGCTCTCGAACACGATGTGCTCGTCGCCCATCCAGCGGATCACGTCGGCGACGTGCGGGTCCTCGCACTCGGTCGAGATCCAGCAGTTGCGCCTGAAGTAGTCGGTCGCGGACATCGTCAGCTGCGGGAATTCGGCCGCGCCGGCCATCTCGAGCTGCTCGTCGATGCGGTGCAGCCAGGACGGCAGCCAGCCGCAGCCGGCCTCCATGTAGGCGCAGCGCAGCCGCGGGAAGCGCTCGAAGACGCCGTGGCAGATCATCGAGAGCATGGCGTTCATGGCCTCGTGCTGGTGCACCACCGCGTGCCACTCGGTGAAGGTGAAGAAGCGGTCGGCGCCCTCGCTCTGGCCGTCCAGGCCCATGAACTCGTGCGTCGCCACCGGGCAGTCCAGGTCCTGCAGCAGCTCGTAGATCGGGTCGTAGTAGCGGTCGCCGAGGTTGCGCCGGTTCATGTAGTTGGCGCGCATCAGGAAGCAGCGCGTGCCGAGGTGCTCGTGGGCGTAGCGGATCTCCTCCACCGCCCGGGCCACGTCGTTGAGCGGGACCGGCCCGGCGACCAGCACGCGGCCGCCCGAGGACTCGCGCATCTCCTGTCCCCAGCGGTTGTAGGCGCGCGCCATCGCCGCCTGCAGCTCGGGGTCCATGCCCTCCAGCCACAGGTCCCACTCGGGGCCGAAGACCATGCACAGGTCGATGCCCTCGCGCGCCAGCGCGGCGGCCACGCGATCGCCCGTGAATCCGTCCGTGGCCAGTTCGCCGTACTGGGCGACCATGTCGTCGTAGGTCCAGTCGATCGCCTTCTGGAACTGCCCGTAGAGGGTGGTGGTGTGCTGGGTGTAGCGCCGGTCGACGCGAACCGGGTTGTAGGTGTCCAGACCGGCCGGAGCCACGCGGTCGATGCGCTCGGAGTACTTCTTTTCCAGGTACTTGGTCGACCATAGGTCGGGCGGATAGACCACGTGCGCGTCCGCGTCGAAGACCTTGTAGCCGTTGCGCATTCTGCGCCTCCTGGAGCGGTTCGCCTTGGGCGTGAGATCATACCGGACCGTTTCCCACCCGTAATCCGAGAGGTCGAACCGTTCCGTGAACCCGCTGCGGCAACTCGACGAAGAAGGCGTGCTGCTGCTGACCCTCGACCGCCCGGAGCGCCGCAACGCCTTCGACGACGCGCAGTGGGACGGCCTGGCGGACGCGCTGAACGAGGCGCGCGAGGACCCGCGGGTGGCCGTGGTCGTGCTGACCGGCACGGGCGGCGACTTCTCCTCCGGCGTGGACCTGAGTTCGTTCGGGCGCGGGCGGGCCGAGCCGCGCAACGACGGCCACGCGACCGCCTTCCACGCGCTGGTCGCGGCCGTATTCGATTTCGACAAGCCGCTGATCGCGGCGGTGCGGGGCGTGGCGGTGGGCGGGGGCTGCACGCTGGCCGTCGCCTGCGACCTGGTCTACGTGGGCGAGAGCGCGCGGCTGCGTCTGCCGTTCGCCAACCTGGGCCTGGTGCCCGAACTCGCCAGCAGCTACACGCTGCAGGCCGCGATCGGCCGCCAGCGCGCCGCCGAGGTGATGTTCACGGCCGAGTGGATCGACGCCGGTCGCGCCGTCGAGCTGGGCATGGCCGCGCGCCGCCTCCCCGACGACGAACTCCTCGAAGCCGCGCTGGCCAAGGCGCGCGAGATCGCGCAGTGGCCGGTCTCGGCGCTGCGCGCGATCAAGCAGACCCTGCAGGCCGCGCACCGCGCCGGCATCGAGGCCGCCCGCCGGATCGAGGACAAGCGGATGGCGCGGCAGGCGGGCTCGCCCGAAAACCTGGAGGCGATCCGCGCCTTCGTCGAGAAGCGCCCGCCCGACTTCAAGCAGTTCCGAGCGCCGGCGCCCGCGGACCCCGCTTCGGACGGGGACCCGGGCTCCAGCGAGGAGCCGTGAGCCGGATCCCGCCGGAGATCCCCACCCGATGACGGAGCGCACCACGCTGTACCTGCACGCCCGCCACGCGGTGGGCGAAGTGAGCCCGCGCATCTTCGGCGGCTTTCTGGAGCACATGGGCCGCGCCGTCTACGGCGGCCTCTACGATCCCGAATCCCGCCATGCGGACGCCGACGGCACGCGCGGGGACGTGCTCGAGGCGCTGCGCGAACTGCGGATGACGGTGATGCGCTATCCGGGCGGCAACTTCGTCTCCGGCTACCACTGGCGCGACGGCGTCGGCCCGCGGGACCGGCGGCCCACGGTGCGCGAGCTGGCCTGGCAGTCGATCGAGCCGAACCGCTTCGGCACCGACGAGTTCATCCGGCTGTGCCGCAAGCTGGACTGGCAGCCGATGCTGGCGGTCAACCTGGGGACCGGCACCCCCGAAGAGGCCCGCGACTGGGTGGAGTACTGCAACTCCCCGGTCGGAACCCGCAACGCCGACCTGCGCGCGGCCAACGGCAGCGCCGAGCCGCACGCCGTTCCCCTGTGGTGCCTGGGCAACGAGATGGACGGTTTCTGGCAGCTCGGCCACGTGCCCGCCAAGCAGTACGCGTTGCGCGCCCGCCAGGCCGCCCAGTTGATGAAGGCCTGCGACCGGAGCATCGAAACCGTCGCCTGCGGCACATCGCATCCCGAGATGCCCAGCTTTCTGAAGTGGGACCGCGCGGTGCTGCAGCGCCTGGGCGAGCTGGCCGACTACATCAGCCTGCACCGCTATGTCGGCAACTACGACGACGACTCGCGCGAATACCTGGCGCTCTCGAAGAGCATCGACCGCCAGATCGAGAGCGTGGACGCCTGCGCCCGCTACGTGCAGCAGCGGCTGAAGCTGCTCCGGCGCGCGTACCTGAGCTTCGACGAGTGGAACGTCTGGTACCGGACCTTCGACCTGGCCAAGCTCGACGGCCAGGGGAAGTTCGCGCCGCCCCTGATCGAGGAGCGCTACAACCTGGAAGACGCGCTGGTGGTCGGCCAGTTCCTGATGAGCTTCATCCGGCACGCGGACAGCGTGAAGATCGCCAACTTCTCCCAGGTGGTGAACGTGATCGCCCCGCTGCTCACCCTCGGCGACGAGCTGCTCAAGCAGTCCATCTACTACGCCTTCCGCATGTTCTCCAGCCGCCGGGGCGGCGTCTCCCTGCGCTGTCCCGTGGACGGCCCGAGCTACGCCAGCGAACGCCACGGGGAAGTGCCCTGCCTGGACTGCGCGGCCGTGCTGGACGGGACGAAGCTTCACGTCTTCGCCGTGAATCGACACCTGGACGGGCCGCTGGAGCTGGCCGTCGACTTCGCCGGAGCGGACATCGCGCAAGTCGCCGACGCCGAAATCCTGTGCGCCGATCTCAAGGCGGAGAACAGCTTCGAGTCGCCCGACGAAGTGCGCCCGGAGACGTTCGACGGCTGGTCCGTTTCCGGTCCCACGGGCAACGCCGCCGCGATGCTTCCGGCCCACTCGCTGGTCGCCACCAGCTTCGAACTCGCTGGATAGCGCGCGCCCGTTCCGCTTCGACCCGGCGGGCGCCGCCCGCTCTCGAGCGAGGCCTGGCGCCCGGCTTGCCCGGATTCGGACCGGGGGATAGCCTAGCCGCCCGCAGGAGGCTCCATGGTCGAGAACCCCGCCCAGCGCATCTACCCCTATCTCCAGTACGACGACGCTCCGGCCGCGATCGAGTTCCTGGAACGGGCGTTCGGCTTCAAGGAGATGCTGCGCATCCCGATGTCGGACGGACGCCTGGGCCACGCCGAGGTCGAGCTGGAGGGCGTGGTGGTCATGCTGGCCTCGGCCTATCCGGAGATGAGCCTGGTCTCGCCGCGGAGCCTGGACGGAGTGCCCAGCCAGGTCATGCTCTACGTCGACGACGTGGACGCGCACTTCGAGCGGGCGCGGGCGGAGGGCGCGCCGATCGACGCGGAGCCGGAGGACCAGTTCTACGGCGACCGCACGTACCGCTGCCGCGATCCCGAGGGGCACCGCTGGACCTTCGCGACCCGCGTGCGCGACATCCCTCCCGAAGAGTGGGAGATCCCCTCCGGACCCTAGACCCGTGCCGGCGGCATGCGCCGTCCGAGCCGCCGTGGACGCCCCATGCCCGACGCCTCCGCTTTCTCCCGTGCCTACGCCGAACTCAAGTCCGCCGGCCTGTCGCTGTCGATGACCCGCGGCCAGCCGGCCGACGACCAGTTCGACCTGTCCCGCGAGCTGCTGCAGATCGTCGGCCCGGACGAGACCGCGGCGCCGAGCGGCGTCGCGCTGCGCAACTACCCCGGCGGCGTGGCGGGCCTGCCCGAGGCGCGCGAGCTGTTCGGGGGCGTGCTCGGGGCCAGCGCCGAAGAGACCGTCGTCGGCAACAACTCCAGCCTGATGCTGATGGGCCAGGTGCTGACCTGGGCCCTGCTGTACGGCCTGCCCTCGAGCCCCGCGCCCTGGGCGGGACAGCGCCCGAAGATGATCGTGACCGCGCCCGGCTACGACCGGCACTTCAGCCTGCTCGAGGGCATGGGCTACGAGCCCGTTCCCGTGCCGGTCGGTCCGGAGGGACCGGACCTGGACGCGGTCGAGTCCCTGGCCGCGTCCGACGCTTCGGTCAAGGGCATGCTCTTCGTGCCCGTCTACAGCAATCCCACCGGCGACAGCATCTCCGACGCCGGCGTGGAGCGGCTGGCGAGCCTGCCCGCCGCGGCGCCGGACTTCACCGTGCTGGCGGACAACGCCTACGCCGTCCACCACCTCGGCCCGGAAAAGGTCGAGCCCCGCAACCTGCTGCGGGCGGCCGAGGCGGCGGGCCATCCCGAGCGAGTCTGGCTCTTCGGCTCGACTTCCAAGATCACCTTCGCGGGCGCCGGGCTGGGCTTTCTGGCCGGCAGCCGGGCCAACGTCGCCTGGTACTGCGGGCGGCTCGGCCTGCAGAGCATCGGCCCCAACAAGATCGAGCAGTACCGGCACGTCAAGTTCCTGCGCGCCTACCCGGGCGGACTGGAGGGGCTGATGCAGGCGCACGCCGCCCTGATCCGGCCCAAGTTCGAGGCGGTTCAGCGCGTGCTGCACGAAGAGCTGGGAGGCACCGGCCTGGCCCGCTGGACCGACCCCAAGGGCGGCTACTTCGTCAGCCTGGACACCGCCCTGCCGGTGGCGGACCGCGTGGTGGCGCTGGCCAAGGAAGCCGGCATCGCGCTCACGCCCGCCGGCGCGACCTGGCCCGGGGGCGTCGACCCGCACAACCGCAACATCCGGCTGGCGCCGACCCGCCCGCCCCTGGCCGAGGTCGAAAAGGCCATGCAGGGCGTCGCGCTGTGCGTCAAGCTGGCCTCGGCCGAGGCCGGCTGAGCGCCGCCGGGCACGGCCGCGCGCCCGTGGCGCGCCGCGGAGACCGACAAACTCCCTGCCGCGACCCTGCGTGAGTTAGGCTTGTTCCCTTCGACCTGAGTGTTGGGAGGGAGTCATGCCGAGCGTGCTCGACGGAATCCGCGTCATGGACGTCACCTGGGGGATCGCGGGTCCCCTGGCCACGATGCTGCTGGCCGACCACGGCGCGGAAGTCACGCGCATCGAGCGGCCCGGACGCGACCCGTTCGCCGACCAACTCGGCTACCGCGTCTGGAACCGCGGCAAGCGCAGCGCCGTGCTCGACCTCAAACGGCCCGAGGACCTGGAGACCTTCCTGGGACTGGCGCGCCAGGCGGACGTGCTGGTCGAGAGCTTCCGCCCCGGAGCCACCCAGCGCCTGGGGATCGACTACCCGACCCTGTCCGCCGCCAACCCGCGGCTGATCTACTGCTCCATCACCGGCTACGGCCGCGACAACCCGCTCTCCGACCGCCCCGCCTACGACTCGCTGGTCGCCGCCCGCACCGGGCTCCACTGGGAGCAGCGCGGCCGTCCCGGCGGCTCGGCGGCGCACCTGACCGGCCAGGAGCCGTGCTACCCCGACCTGGAGGCTCCCTGGGAGAGGCTGCAGGGCGCTCCCCGCGAGGGGCCGCTGTTTCCGGCGTCGCGCTGGCCCAGTCTGGGCGCGAGCTACGCCGCCACCATCGGGATCAGCGCCGCGCTGCGCGCCCGCGAGCGGACCGGCCGCGGGCAGTGGGTGGAGACGTCGCTGCTGCGCGGGGCGCTCACCACGGGCGTCATGGCCTTCGCCATGGCCGAGAAACTCGACGAGCCGAACTTCATGACCTGGGTCGGGGACAACCGCTCCCCGAAGGGACATTTCGAGTGCTCCGACGGACGCTGGGTGCACAACTGGCCTCCCAGCCCGCGCTTCGCGCTGGCCGCCGGCGAGGGCGACGAGCTGAACGCCTCGGCCGACCTGCGAGTGCGTGAGGATCCCGCGCGCATCGGCATGGATCCCAGCGAGATGTTCGTGCTCCACCACTACTGGGAGCCGATGGCCCAGGTGTTCAAGAAGTTCACGGCCGACGCCTGGACGCAGGCCGGCGCCGAGGCGGGGGTGTGCATTCAGAAGGTCCGCTCTCCCGAAGAGGGGCTCAGCGACCCGCTGCTCTTCGACGACGGCTGCGTGACGCAGATCGATGACCCGGAACTCGGCCCGATCCGCACGGTCGGGATCACCTACAAGCTGGACAGCAGCCCCGGCCATGTGAGCGGTCCTGCCGCCACGCCCGGGGAGCACACCGAAGAGGTGCGCGCCGAAGCGGCCCGAGCCGTCTCCGCGCCCGCTCCCGAAACCCGCGGGGAGTCGCTGCCGGGCGGCCCGCTGGAGGGCATCCGGGTGCTCGACTTCGGCCTGGCCGTGGCGGGCCCGTACTGCCCTCAGCTGCTCAGCGACCTGGGCGCCGAAGTCATCAAGGTCAACGCCCTGCACGACTGGTACTGGCACTCCACCCAGATCGCCATGACCTGCAACCGGGGCAAGCGCAGCATCGCCATCGACCTGAAGCACCCCGACTCCCGGGAGCCGATCCGGCGCCTGATCGCCTCCGCCGACGTGGTCATGCACAACATGCGCTACCCCGCGGCGGTCAAGCTCGGCATCGACTACGACAGCCTCAAGCACGAGTTCCCGAGTCTGGTCTACTGCCACACCCGCGGCTTCGAGCGCGGCCCGCGCGAACTGCTGCCGGGCAACGACCAGACCGGCGCGTGTCTGGCCGGAGTGGAGTACGAGGACGGCGGCTGCGGGCGCGGCGGACGGCCGCTCTGGTCGCTGACCAACATGGGCGACACGGGCAACGGCTACCTGGCCGCGATCGCGATCTGCCAGGCGCTCTACGAGCGCGAGAAGACCGGCCGCGGACAGTGGGTCGAAACCGCGATCGTCAACGCCCAACTGCTCAACACCTCGTACGCGGTGGCGCGGCCCGACGGCGCGGGCTTCGACCGGCCCCGGCTCGACGCCATGCAGACCGGCTTTTCGGCCGGCTACCGCCTGTACCCGACCCAGAGCGACTGGCTGTGCCTGGCGGTGCTCAGCGACGCCCACTGGCACGCGCTGGGAGAGGCGCTGGCAGAGGCCGACTTGCTTCCGGGGGGCCGCTTCGCGTCGCGGGAGGCGCGCGCGGCCAACGACGACGAAGTCGCCAAGCGGATCGAGCACGCGCTGGCGACCCGCCCGGCGAGCGAATGGTTCGCGAAGCTGGATGCCGCCGGCGTTCCCTGCGAGATCTCGTCGGAATCCTCCAGCTACGAGATGTGGAACGACCCCCGCTCGTTCGAGCGGCAGTGGATCGTCCAGTACCCGCACCGGATGGTGGGCAATCTGGGACAGGTGGGCCTGGCGTTCTCGTTCTCGGACACTCCCTCGCGCATTCAGGGGCCGCCCTCGCTGGTGGGCGAGCACACGCGCGAGATCCTGGCGGAGGCCGGCTACTCCCCGGACGAGGTCTCCGCGCTGTTCGAAACCGGCGCGGTCAAGGACGAGAGCATCTATCCGTCGCTCGCCCCGGAAGGAAGCGATTCGCCCGCGTCGCCCTGGGACGCCAAGTCGTGACGGGAGCCGGGCCGGTCCCGCGGCCCGCGGCTTCCCGGCGGTTGCGGGGCGTCCCGCGGCGCGCTCGAACAGCCCGACCCGCGGCGCTGCGCGGCGCGCGGCGCGCGGAGCCCTGACGCGGAGCGCTTCGCCGGTGGCCCCGACCCGCGACGACGTCCTGCCGCGGCCCACGGTCTTCCGCGCGGACCTGCTGCGCGGGCAGACCGCGCTGGTCAGCGGCGGCGGCACGGGCATCGGCCAGGGCATCGCGCTGCTGCTGGGAGAGCTGGGGGCGCGGGTGGCGGTCTGCGGCCGCCGCCCCGAACCGCTGCAGGAGACCTGCGCGCTGCTGGAATCGGCCGGGGCCGAGTGCAGCGCGATCCCGGCGAACATCCGCCAGCCGGAACAGGTCGACGCGCTCTTCGAGCGCCTGGACGAGGACTTCGGCGGCATCGACCTGCTGGTCAACAACGCCGGCGGGCAGTTCCCCCAGCACGCGCTCGACTTCTCGGACAAGGGCTGGCGGGCGGTCGTCGACACCAACCTGAACGGCGCCTGGACGATGATGCAGCGCGCCGCCCGCCGCTGGCGCGATCGGGACCGGCCGGGCTCGATCGTGAACATCGTCGCGCCCTTCGTGCGCGGGATGTACGGCGTCGCCCACACCGTGGCCGCGCGCGCCGGCGTCGCCTACCTGTCGCGCAACCTGGCGGTGGAGTGGGCGCCCCTGCGCATCCGCGTGAACTGCGTGCTGCCGGGAGGGATCGACACGCGCGGACTGGAGGCGTACGCCCCCGAGGTGCGGCGGCAGATGGCGGACGCCCATCCGCTGGGCCGGCTCGGACGGGTGCAGGAGATCGCCGAGGCGGTGGTCTACCTGGCGGCGGCGTCGGGCGAGTTCGTCACCGGCGAAGTGCTCGCGGTCGACGGCGGCCAGCGCATCCAGGGCGAACTCTGGCTGGCGGGAAGGCCGCCGGGCTGGGAAGAAGGCGGCTGAGGGTCGCGAACCGGCGCCGGCAGCTTGTCGGCCCCCGCGCAACCCGGGTAGCGTAGCCCGCACCGCGACCGCGGCCGAGGAGAGCGTGCATGGCCCAGACCCGATCCGCCCAGATCCGGGAGAACCTGCCGCACCCGGTGATCGACTCCGACGGACACTTCGTGGAGTACGTGCCCGCCTTCCTCGACTACCTGCGCGAGGTCGGCGGCGGCGAGATGGCCACTCGCTTCGAGCAGGCCTGGTCGGGGTCGTTCATCAGCCCCAAGTGGTACGGACTGTCGCCCGAGCAGCGCCGCGACACCCGCACCATCCGCCCGGCCTTCTGGAACGTGCCCACCAAGAACACCCGCGACCTGGCGACCGCCATGCTGCCCAAGCTGCTCTACGAGCGCATGGACGAGATGGGCCTGGACTTCAGCGTGCTGTACCCGGGGCTGGGCCTGGTGGCGCCGGAGTTCGAAGAGGCCGAGATCCGCGGCGCCACCTGCCGGGCGCTCAACCAGATGTACGCCGACGTCTTCGACGAGTTCTCGGACCGCATGACGCCGGTGGCGGTGATCCCGATGCAAACGCCGCAGGAGGCGCTGGCGGAGATCGACCACGCGGTGGAGACGCTGGGCCTGCGCGCGGTGCTGATGTCGAGCTACGTGCAGCGGCCGATCGCGCAGCTCGCGCGCGAGCACCCCGAGGCGGCCCCGCACGCGCGCTGGCTGGACACCTTCGGCATCGACAGCGCCTACGACTACGACCCCGTCTGGGCGCGCTGCGTCGAACTGGGGCTGGTGCCGACCTTCCACTCCGGCTCGATGGGCTGGCCCAACCGGCGCTCAATCTCGAGCTACGTCTACAACCACATCGGGCACTTCGCCGCCGCCTCCGAGGCGCTGTGCAAGTCGCTGTTCATGGGCGGCGTCACGCGCCGCTTCCCGGGGCTGAAGATGTCCTTCCTGGAGGGCGGCGTGGGCTGGGCGCGCAACCTGCTGTCGGACCTGATCTCGCACTGGCAGAAGCGCAACCCGCGGGCGCTGTCCAACTACGACCCGGCCGAACTCGACCGCGAACTCTTCCAGTCGCTCTTTTACCGGTACGGCGGCAAGCTGCTGCGGGGCGGCGATCCGCTGGCGGGCGAGGAGACGCTCCAGAGCGTCACCGGCAGCGCCGAGGACCCGGCCATCATCGACGAGTTCGCGCGCTGCAGCATCGAGAGCGAGCGCGACATCGCGGACCTGTTCGTGCCCAACTTTTACTTCGGCTGCGAGGCGGACGATCCGATCACCGCCTCCGCCTTCGACACCCGCAAAAACCCGCTGGGAGCGCGCTTCAACGCGATCTACGGCTCGGACATCGGCCACTGGGACGTGCCCGACATGCGCGAGGTGACCGAGGAGGCCTACGAGCCGGTCGAGGAGGGCCTGATCACGCCCGAGGACTTCCGGGATTTCGTCTTCGGCAACCCGGTGCGGGTGTGGTGCGGCATGAACCCCGATTTCTTCAAGGGCACGGCCGTCGAAGAGCCGGTCGCGCGCTTCCTGGCCGAGGAGTAGACATGGAGGCACTTCCCGACAGCGGAGTGATCGACGCCGACGGTCACGTACTGGAGGACTCGACGCTCTGGGACGAGTACCTGGAGCGGCGCTACCGCGAGCGGGCGATCCGCGTGGTCCCGAACGAGGACGGCTGGGACGTGCTGGTGGTCGACGGCCGGGTCTTCCCCTACTTCGACCCCGGCACCGTCACTTCGATGGGCACCATGGACGAGGGACCGGTCCGGGTCGGCCCCGAGCGCCGCTACATGGAGTCGCGGCCGCTCCCCGCGGCGGACGCGCGGGCGCGGATCGAGCACTGTGAGCGGGCGGGTCTCGACCGGGCGCTGCTCTACCCCACGATCGGGCTGCAGTGGGAGTGCGTGGTCCCCGACGCCGAGCTGTGCACGGCCTACCTGCGCGCCTACAACCGCTGGCTGGCCGACTTCTGCCGCGACTCCGAAGGGCGCCTGGTGGCGATCGCGCACCTCTCTCTGACCGACGTCGAGCTGGCCGTGGCGGAGCTCGAACGCGCGCTGGACGACGGCTGCCGGGGCGCCTTCGTCTCGCCCTTCACCCACACCCGCATCCCCCTGGGCCACCCCGACCACGACCGCTTCTGGGCGGCCGCGCAGAGCCTCGACTGCCCGGTCGCGATCCACCCCACCCAGGACCCGCCCTCGATGGCGGTGACGCAGCGCTTCGAGCCCTTCGACGGCCTGCTCTGCGGCGGCCTGCTCAACACCTGGAACTCGGTCGTGTTCGCGCCCCAGGGCGTGATCCAGGCCTTCGGCACCTTCTTCGGTTACGCCACCTTCGAGCGTTTCCCGCGCCTGAAGGTCGGCGTGCTCGAGTCCAGCTCGGGCTGGATCGGCAGCTTCCTGGACCGCCTCGACGTGCTGCACCAGACCCCCGCGGGACGCGCCACGGGACTGAAGCACAAGCCCAGCGACTACTTCCGCCGCCAGTGCTTCATCTCCTCCGACCCCGAGGAGCGCGCCGTCCCGCTGATCATCGAAAGCGTCGGCTCGGAGTGCTTCTTCTGGGCCTCGGACTACCCGCACGGCGACCATCCGCCCAACTGGCTGGAGAACCTGGCCGGCTTCCTGGAGCCGCTCGGCCCCGAAGCGCGCCGCAACGTGCTCGGCGGCAACGTCCGCCGCATCTACAACCTGGACTGAGTCCCGGCGGGCGCGGAGGACGGGCTCAGGCGAGGCCGAACCAGTCGGCGGCGTTCTGGTAGACGACTCGGTGGCGGACCTCGGGCGGGAGGTCGCCGAACAGGCGCTCGATGACCTGACGGGACTCCGGGAAGGTGCTGTCGTCGTGGGGATAGTCCGAGGCCCACATGAAGGTCTCGGGGCCCGCGACCTCCAGCGTGAGCAGGCCGGCGCGGTCGTCCATGAAGGTGCAGCGAACCTGGCGCCGGATCAGCTCGCTGGGCAGCAGTTCGCCGGAGAGGCCGTGGCGGTAGCGCGGTCCCTTGCGCTCGTAGGCGTGGTCCATGCGCTGCATCAGGTGCGCGACCCAGCCGATGTCGTTTTCGGCCGACACGATCTTCAGGCCGGGGTAGCGCTCGAACACGCCGCTGAAGACCAGCTGGGTCAGTGAGCGCGCCACCAGGCTGGTGGCGACGGAGTACTCGGACAGGAAGGCGTCGGGCCGGTGGGAGTAGGGGCCGGTGAAGATGTGCAGGCTGGCCGGCAGGCGCGACGTCTCGAGCGCGCGCCAGAGCTTCTCGAAGCGGTCGGTGGCGTAGTCCTTGCCCCGCTCCGGATGGCCGCTGATCACCACCCCCGAAAAACCTCGGCCGGCGACCCGCTCCAGCTCGGCCACGGCGTCGTCCACGTCGAGCGGCAGCAGCGCCTGGCCCAGCAGGCGCTCGGGCGCGGCCGCCTGGAACTCGGCCAGCCAGTCGTTGTAGGCGCGCATGCAGGCACGCTGCAGGCCGGGGTCGTCCAGGTCGAAGAGCCGCATGCCGAAGCTCGGGTACAGCACCTCGGCGCTCACGCCGTCGAGCCGCATGTCCTGCAGGCGGGCGGCGGGGTCGAAGCCGCCGCTGCGCACCTCCTCGAGCGGCATGACGCTGCTGGTCCGGCCGCGGTCGCCGGCGCTGCCGAAGCCTCCGTAGGGCACGTTCGTGCCGTCGGCGTAGTGCATCGCCTCGCCGCCGCCGGGCAGCTCGACCACCCGCGGGGCGCGGTCCCGGAAAGCCCGGTCGACGCGCCTCAGCCACAGGTCGCCGGGCTCGAACACGTGCGAGTCGGCGGAGATGATGGGGGCGCTCACGCCCCCATGATAGGCGAGGCGGAGCGCCGGCTCCTCAGCCGCCGAGGATCTGGCCGGCGTCGACCGGGATCTCGACGCCCGTGACGTTGCGGGCCGCGTCGCTGCACAGGAACTGGACCACGGCCGCGATGTCCTCGGGATCGACGTGGCGCCGAAGCGCCGCGGTCGAGGCCGCCTGGCGGACCACGGCGTCGAGTTCCTGGCCGGTGCGATCGGCGAGGGCCTGGAAGTTGGCGGTCAGCGGGGGACCGGTCACGTAACCGGGTGTCACCACGTTCACGCGCACGCCGTGCGGTCCCATCTCGCGCGCCAGCGTGCGGGAGGCCACGATCATGGCGCTCTTGGTCGAGGTGTACGACCCCAGGCTGCGCCGCAGGGCTTGCAGACCGATGCTGCCGATCTGCACGATCGAGCCACCGCCGCCCTGCTCTTTCATCCGGCGGGCGGCGGCGCGGCTGACCTCGAGCGTGCCGACCACGTTCACCTCGAAGGCCTGGCGCCAGTCGTCCCAGTCGGACTTCTCGACCGGGGCGCGGGCGGAGCCGGCCGTCGCCACGTTGACCACGGAATCGACCCGGCCCAGTTCCTCGACCGCGCGCTCGACCAGGCCGGTGCACTGTTCGACCCGCGCCAGGTCCATCGGGATCGGCAGCACGCGCCGGCCGGTCTCCGCGGCCAGGGACTCCGCCAGGGCGCGCAGCGGCGCTTCACGCCGCGCCGCGACCACCACGTCGGCGCCGCCCTCGGCCAGGCGCAGCGCACAGGCCCGGCCGATGCCCTCGCCCGCGCCGACGACGATCGCCACGCCCTCGGTCCGGTAGGTCATGCAGGTCTCCTCGTCCGTCGGGGCGATCCCCGCTGCCGGTGGCTTGCGCCGCGCACCCGGCAAGCCTCGCCCGGGCCGCGTCGATCGCGGCCCCGGGGACGGTGTACGGTGCCCGGCTCCGCCCGGATTCTCTCGGCTCGGCCTAGGCGGTGGCCAGCGCCGGCTCGGCGCTCGGCCGCTCGACCTTGTACAGCCGCGCCGCGTTGTCGAAGAGCAGCTTGCGGCGCACCTCGGGGGTCGCTTCGGCCAGGCCGGCGTCGATCTTCTCGCGCACGTTGCCGTACAGGCAGACGGGGTGCGGGTAGTCGGTCTCGAACAGCACGTTGTCTTCCGGAATCCCGTCGAGCAGGTGCGACGGAGCGTACTCCTCGAAGAAGTAGCAGCCGTAGACCTGCCGGGCGAAGTACTCGCTGGGCTTGAGCTCGAACTCCGGGCGCTGCCCGCGCACGTCGCCGTAGTCGAAAGTGTGGTCGGCGGCTTCCAGCAGGAAGGGCACGAAGCCGATGCCGCTCTCCACCGAGATGAACTTCAGGTCCGGGTAGCGCGGCAGGATGCCCGAGAACAGCAGGTCGACGATCTGCTTGCCGTTGTCGAGGAACATGCCGACGGTGAACACGCCGTTCACCCCGCCCGTGCCGTAGTGCTTCCGGCGCTCGGGCGTCCAGAAGGTGTCGCCGGTGAAGTCGCCCGCGCCGATGTGGAAGCTGATCGGCATCTGCAGGGACTGGGCGCACTCCCAAAGCGGGTTCCAGTGCGGGTTTGCCAGCACGGGCTGGCCGTGGGAGTGCGGCTCGCCGGTGAACAGCACGCCCTTGTGGCCCAGCTTGGCGCAGCGCTCGATCTCCGCCACCGACGCCTCGACGTCCCAGAAGGGCAGCGCCGTGATCGGGATGAAGCGCTCGCGCGCGGGCTCGCACCAGTCCGTCAGGAAATCGTTGTAGGCGCGCACGCAGGCGAGCATCAGCTCCGGGTCCTGCAGCCCCAGGAAGACCTGGCTGCCGAAGCCTCCGACGTTCGGGTACAGGGCCATCGCCCAGATCCCCAGCGAGTCCATGTACTCCAGCCGCGCGTGGGGATCGTGGGCGGCCTGCGGGATCTCGTCGAAGCCATTGGGCGCGGCGGGGAACGGCTCGGGCCAGCCCGCCACCGCGGTGTGTCCCACTGGCGTGATCGGGTTGCGGTCCCCGACCTGCCAGATCTCCATGCCGGTGTCGGGGCTGCGGACCACGCGCGGCGCGCGGTCGCGCAGGCGGGCCGGCAGCCGGGAGCTGAACAGGTCCGGCGGCTCGGTGATGTGCGTGTCGGCGTCGATGACCCAGTCGGCCACGACCGGTCGGGAGATGGCTTGGCTCACGGTGATCCTCCTCGTGTCGGCCGCACTCTACGCCGCATCGGCCGTCAGGGCTATCCGCTCCTCGATGCAGTCGTAGGCGCGCGGCGTGAGCTCGATCAAGGTGTGCAGGGGAACCGGGACGTGCGGGATGCGCTCGGCCGCCACGTCCGCGAAGTAGGCGTAGAGCGCCCGCATCACCGCCTGGTGGGAGATCACCAGCACGGGGCTGTTCTGGCGCTCGAGCTCGATGATCACGCGGTCGAGCCGCTGGATCACGTCCTGGTAGGACTCGCCCCGGGGGTAGCGGTAGCGCAGCTTGTCGCGCGTCCGCGCGGCGTGCTCCTGCGGATGCCGCCGGCGGATCTCTTCGTAGGTCAGGCCGTCGCAGATGCCGGCGTCGATCTCGTCCAGCGAGCGCCACTCGCGCACCGGCAGGTCCAGGGGGGCGGCGGTCTCGACCGTGCGCCGCATGGTGCTGGTCCAGACTTCGGCCCCCTCCCCGCCGAAGCGGCGGGACAGGTACGCGCCCAGTTCGGCCGCGAACCCCCGGCCGCCCGGCGAGAGCGGCGGGTCGCCCCCGATCCGCCCCTCCTGGTTGAAGCTGCTCTCGCCGTGCCGGGTGAGCAGCACGGGGCGCTCGGTGATGCGCAGATTGGTCAGGAAGCCGACGATCCGGGCGGGGATCCAGCCGTCGATGCGGTGGCTGACGATCTTGCGGTGGCGGTCGATCAGTTTGAGATAGCTGCCCTCGGGATCGTCGACCTGCACGTAGGCGCGCTCGTAGTGGGCGATCCGGCGCCGGAAGTCGCGCACCGCCTCTGCGAGCGGCGTGCCCTCGTAGTCCGGCGATCCCAGCTTGTTGGCGCGGATGTTCTCCTCGATGGCGGCCGGGTCGTCGTTGATCACCTCGACGAAGACCGGCTCCAGCCCCCGCCCGTCGCAGAGCTTGCGGATCCACTCGCGACGCTCGCGGGTGGTGTTGGTGGCGTCGAAGATGCCGATGCGCCCTTCGCGCAGCAGCCAGTCGGTGAGCTGGCCGAAGGACTCCCGGGCCATCGCCTCCAGCGCGCGCTGCCCGTCGGCGTTGCCCGGGTCGAAGAACGCCGCCGAGTAGCCGGTGCCGAGCTTGTGGCGGCGCAGCTCGCCGGCGTTGAAGACGCGCGTGGGGTAGCCCAACCAGCGCAGATAGCGCGCCAGCTTGCGGGCGGTGTACGACTTGCCGCGGGCCGGCAGCCCGACCATCACCAGCACGTATTTCTGCCCGGCTTGCGGCATGGCGGCAGTCTAGCGAATGGGGGGCGGCTCCCGGCGGAGGTGTTCCGCCGGGAGCTGGGGGAGATTGGGGGGATGGGATCTTGGCGTGTGTGGGTCGGGCTGGGACTGGCTCTGCTGCTGGGCGGCTGCGGGGGGGATCTGGATCTGGATGCGTTCGGGATTCCCGAGGGCAGCCGGGAACCGGGGCGCGAGGCCTGCGCGGAGCGGAGTCCGTTGCGGCGGGCGCTGTTCGGGGACCTGCACGTGCACACGGCTCTGTCGACCGACGCCTGGAGCAACGACCTGGCGGCGAGGCCGGGCGACGCCTACGCCTACGCTTTCGGCGAGGCGATCCGGCTGCCCCCAAACGACCCGCAGGGCCGCGGGACGCGGGAAGTGCGCATCGAGCGGCCGCTGGACTTCGCGGCCGTGACCGACCACGCCGAGTTCCTGGGCGAGCGGCTGCTGTGCGGGGACCCGGAGTCCGAGGTGTACGACACGCGCACGTGTCAGGCGATCCGGGCCATCACCGGGCCGTTCGACTCGCCGATCGTCGCGAAGAAATGGGACCCGCACTCGCGGCGCGAGCCGGAGGTCTGCGGGCCATACGGCGAGCGCTGCGCGCGGGCCGCCGAGAGCGGCTGGGGGGAGATCGTCGCCGCGGCCGAGCAGTGGTACGACCGCGGCCCGGCCTGCAGCCGCACCACCCTGATCGGCTACGAGTACAGCTCGTTCCGCATGGGCTCCAACCATCACCGCAACGTGATTTTCCGCGGCTCGGTGGTGCCGGGACGGCCGATCAGCTTCCTGGAGGCCAAGCGCGAGTGGCATCTCTGGGAGTGGCTGCGCGAGACCTGCATCGATTCGGGGACGGGCTGCGACGCGCTGGCGATCCCGCACAACTCCAACATCAGCAACGGCCGCATGTTCGCGGTCGACTACCCGGGGGCCTGGGGCGAATCGGCCCAGGCGGCGCGGGCGGAGCTGCGCGCCGCGCTCGAGCCGGTGTTCGAGGTGATGCAGCACAAGGGCGACTCGGAGTGCCGGCGCGGCCTGTCGACGATCCTGGGCAGCGACGACGAGTGGTGCGACTTCGAGAAGTTCGAGAACGCGACTTTCCGGCGCCTGGGCGACGAACCTCCCGGCGAGTGCTGGGACGGTCCGTTCGCCGATTGGATCTGGCACGACGGACCGGACTGCCTGTCGCACCGCAG
>JAGWBS010000097.1 GCA_021295775.1 Pseudomonadota bacterium
ATCGGATCTCCAGACGGCGCCGCAGCGGGCTGCCGGGCGCCCGGGGCCGAAGCGGCGCGCAGTATCCGGCCCGCCCCAGGGGGTGTCAACCGCCGCTCCGCCTCCGCACCGTCCGCGGAATCCCCGCGCGCCGCCGAACGCGGGGTGCGGATCGGAGGGTGCAGGCGGCGGGTACCACCGACGGCGACCGTGCCGACGGGGGATCCGGAAGGCCGTTCTTCGGAGGGGACTCGTCCGGGTCCGACTCGGCCGAATCCAGACCCGCTTCCCGGGGCTTGGCGTCCGCGGACGCGCGCAACCGGTCCCACGGTTCCTCCTGGTCCCATTCCTTAGCCTTCGCAAGGATCCAATCCGAATCGGACCAATCCGGATGGGCCAAGAGCATCGACAGCACGTCGTCTTCGTCCCGGGACCGGCCGGCGATCAGCTTGAGGACGATCAGGGCCTCCCCGTCGATCACCGGAACGTCCGACTCGACGTTCGACTGCGCCCGGTCGATGACCTCCCGCTCCAGATCCGTTTCCGAGTACAGCAGGTCGAGCCGTTCGTGGTCTCCGCGCCGCGCCGTCCGGATGGAATCGTCGCTGGGAAATCGCCGGACGTCCCAACCCCGCTCGACGAGTTCGGCTTCGATCCGGTCGCGGACTTCCGGTGGCGCGTCCACGAACAGGTCGATGTCGACCGTCGCCCGGGCCTCGGACCGGTACCGGTTGGCCGCGTGACCGCCGCCGAGCGCCCAGGGGACCCCGGCGTCCCCGCACAACCGGCCTAGTTCGGCGATTCGTTCGAGGATCGGTCCCGACGGTTCCTTTCGGCCTCCCGCCACCGCCGTTTCTCCCACAGGTGGTCCCGCAGCTCCTCGGCGTGCCACGCGTCGAGGTCCGCGAAGGGCATGTCGCGCGGGTCCGGCGTCGCCGCGAGGGACTCGGCGAGGGATCGCGGAGCCCGCATCCCCTCCTGGGCCTCGAGCGCGTCCATCCGCTTCGCCAAGCGTTCGAATCGGAGTCTGTCGCGGGCGCTGGGCACGGTTCGACGTTCGCCTCCGGTCGCGGAGCCTGGAGGGTACCTCGAAGCGGAATCCGGGAAAACCCGCCCGACCCGAAGCGGCCGTGGTCCTGCCCGAAAGGGAAACGCGTCGACACCGTCCCCGTTCACATCAGGGACGAAGGACCGGTCCGCATCGCCACCGTTTTCAAAAGAAGGGAAATGTCCGGGAACTAGGGGAGCATGGAATTCCCCTGCACCCCCACTCGATTCGAGCGCCTCAGGCGTTCGAAGCGGTGGAGCATGAAGGCGGTGCCCAGGGCGGGGGCGGCCAGGTGAAGGAGCGGCACGCTCAGCAGCGCGGCGACGGCGATTCCCGCCCTCCAGACCAGCCCGCGGTGGGCTCGGCGCAGCGCGCGCGCCTCCGCCGGCTCCAGCCGGCGCAGCGCTACGGTCTCGAAGTATTCGCGGCCGATCAGGTAGCCGTTGATCGACCAGGAGACGGCGAAGTTGAACGGCGGCGGCGCAAGCCAGTAGAACGGCAGCAGCAGCAGGTTGAGCCCCAGCATCGCGCCGGCCAGACCGAGCGATCCCGCCAGGGCTTCCCGCCAGGGCAGCGACCGCGCCGTCCCCAGTTCCGGGTAGTGCCTTCGCTCCACCGACCCGGCGACGCTCTCCAGGAAGATGCCCTGGATCGCCACCGCCACCGAAGGGAAGAGGAAGACCCCCGCGGTCAGGGCCAGCAGTCCGCCCGCCCACCCCAGGAAAGGGACGAATCCGCCCAGTCCGATCGCGGCCAGGGAGATCAGGCCTCCGACCACGCCGACCACCAGCCCGACCAGAAGCGTCGCGGCCAGCGCGCCCGAGCCGAGCACCACGCGCAGGAAGCGCCAGTCCGACAACTGCACGAAGGCCTTGAGCGCGTCGTCGAGCACGGGAGGGGTCATGGGGAGCCCCGCGGGTCCGAGGTCGGCGCGCCGCTTTGGCGGCCGCGTTCCACGGAAGCGGCCAGCGCGCCCAGCAGCGCTACCACCGCCGTCTCCACCCGCAGCGGGCGGGAGCCCAGCGCCAGCGGCCGCGCGCCGGCCTCGCACAGCCGCTCGAACTCGTAGGGCACGAACCCGCCCTCCGGCCCCACGATCAGCACGCTCGGCCCGGAAGCTTCCGGCGTCTCGCCCGGGCTCGGCGGCCCGTCCGGCGCCGGATGGGCGAGCCGCAGGCGGCGGCCGCGGGACCACTCGGGGAGGGTGTCCTCCACGAAGGGCCGGAAGCGGCGGAAGGTTTCGACGCTCGGAAGCACGGTGTCGCGGGACTGCTCCAGGCCCAGGCGGAGCTGTTCTTCAAGGGCCGCGGGGCGCAGGGCGGAGGAGTTCCAGAAGCTCTTCTCGACCCGCGCGCTGTGGATCAGGGCGAAGCGCTTGACCCCCAGGGCGGTAGCCTGCTGCAGCACCCGGCGCAGGCTGGGCGGGCGGGGAAGGGCCAGCACCAGATCGACCGGCAGAGGGTCGGGGGGCTCGCTGTCCAGGCGGACTTCGAGTTCGAGCACGGAGTCGTCGATCGCCAGCACCCGGCCGCGGCCCAGCCTCCCGCCGAGTTCGCCGACCCGCAGATCGTCGCCTGGCTCCGCCCGCAGGACCTCGCGGGCGTGCCGCAGCCGCCGCCCGTCCAGGCGGACGCGCGGGCCCGCGGCCAGCTCCCCGGGGTCGAGCAGCAAAAGGTTCACACCCGGACCGTTTCCTGTGCCGCCCGCACGGTCTCCGCCCGATCGCTCCGCGGCCGGCTCACTCCCCCGCCATCTCTGCGGCGACCCGCTCCGCGCTGGCCATCACCCGCAGCAGGTTCTCGCCCAGCACCTTGCGGACCGTGGCGGGCGAGTGGCCGCGCTCCAGCAGGCCGCGCGTCAGGGTCGGCAGCCGGCTCACGTCGTCCAGCTCCTCGGGAAAGCTCGGCACGCCGTCCCAGTCCGAGCCCAGGCCGACGTGGTCGGCGCCCGCTACCCGGATCGCGTGGTCGAAGTGGTCCAGCAGGGACGCCAGCGGCGCGCGCGGCGGCGGGTCGATGGCGTAGATCTTCCGGTCCCGCGCCATGCGCGCGCGAAAGTCCAGCCCCGGTTCCTGGAAGATCGACTCCAACGCCGGCCGGTTGCGGAGCCGGTGCTCGGCCAGGGCCGCCCCCGCCGCGGCGTCGATGTAGCCCGAGTAGAAATTGATCATCACCACCCCGCCGCCCGCGGCCAGCGAGCGCAGCATGTCGTCGCTCATGTTCCGCGGGTGGTCGGTGACGGCCCGGCTGCTCGAGTGCGAAGCCAGCAGCGGCGCGCGGCTGGCCCGCAGCGCGTCCCAGAACGTCCCGTCGGAAACGTGCGAGACGTCGACCAGCATCCCCAGGCGGTTCAGCTCGTAGATCACCTCGCGGCCGAACTCGGTCAGCCCGCCGTGCTCGGGCTCGACCGGCTCCCCGGTGCCCGAGGAGTCCGCCCAGGAGGTGTTGAACGAGTGCGTCAGCGTCAGGTAGCGCACCCCCAGCCGGTAGAAGCTGCGCAGCGCCGCCAGCCGCTCCTCGATGATGTGCCCGCCCTCGACGCCCATCAGGCTGACCAGCTTGCCCTGCGCGACCCCGCGGCGGATCTCCGCGACCGAGCCCGCCAGCACCACCTCGTCGTGCCGCCGGACCATCTCGTGCACCGCGTCGATGCGCTCGAGCGCCTCGCGGATCGCGCGCCCGTCGCCCTCGCGCCGGGGCAGGTAGATCGACCAGAACTGCACGTCGACCCCGCCCTCGCGCAGCCGCGGCAGGTCGACCTGCGTCTCGTCCGCGCCGTGCCGCGCGCCGAAGTCCCACTCCGGATCCTGAAAGAACGGCGTGGTGTCCGCGTGCGTATCCACCACGATCGCCCCGCGGTGCAGTTCCGCCGCCAGGTCCGCGTCGTAGCTCCCCCGCTCCTGCCCCGAACACGCCACGCTCAACGCCAGCGCGAGCCCCAGCCCCAGTCCCCATCGGTCCCACATGCGCCCGAGTATGAGCGATCCGCCCACCCAAGGCGCAGCCCCCGGCGATCCCTGGCCGTTGGTCGCGACCCTTGATCGGATGACTCGATCGCGACACGATTGGAGGCATGGTCGTATCCGGGAGGCGTGCCCAGTGAAGTTCGTGAGCATCCGCGAACTGCGCAGCCGATCGGCCGCGGTCTGGGACGATCTGGCTGAATCCAAGGACGTGGTGGTCACCTCGAACGGCAAGCCGATCGCGATTCTGTCGGCCACCACGCCGACCACCCTGGAGGCATCGCTGGCCGCGCTCCGGCTGGCCCGGGCGCAACTGGCCGTCGCCGCGATGCAAGAGCGGTCACGCGAAGCGGGGATCGACCGCTGGAGCCTCGATCAAGTGAATACCGAGATCGACGACGCGCGACGCCAGCGGCGCGACTGAGGATCGTGGTCGATACCAGGCTTCCGCGGAAAAGCGCCGAGACCCGTGAGCTGCTGATTCCGAAGTAAACCCCACCACAGGAAGCGGAGCGTCAGCCGGCCTAGGTGGCGGCGATTCGGAGCTTGCCTCCGGCGGTGGAGCGCGGCTGCCGGATGACGATGTCGACGTCGCTCCCGAGCGTGGTGAGGAGACGGAACAGGCGCTCGAGCGAATACTCGCGGAAGTCGCCCCGCAGGAGCCGCGACACGTCGGGCTGGGAGAGGCCGAGGAGACGAGCGGCATCGGTCTGCGTGATGCCGCGCTGGCGGACGATGGCGTCGATGCGGCCGACCAGCTCGGCCTTCACGAGGTGGGCGTCGGCATCGGGCAGGCCGAGATCGGCGAAGACGTTGCCGCTCCCGCGTTCCACGGTGGTGTCGGTAGATCCCATGGCGTCATTCTCCACGGTGTGTGTCACGGTAGTGCCGCTCGGCGACGGCGAGGCGCCTGCGGACGAGGTCGAGATCCCGCTTCGGCGTCGCAATGCCCCGCCGGGCCTTCTTCTGGAAGGCATGCAGGACGTAGACGGCGGCCTCGAACCGAACCGTGTAGACGGCCCTGAAGGTGTCGCCGTCGTGGCGCAAAGCGACCTCGAGGATGCCGGAACCGAAACCCTTGAGCGGCTTGGCGTCGCGGTGCCGGAGCCCGATCTGGGCCTGATAGATCGCGAAGCCCATGCGGTGCTGGACGGGTTCCGGAAAACGCTTCAGATCCCCCTTGCTCGAACCGACCCATTCGACAGTCTTCGACACGGCAGTGTCCACTCCGCACTATAGGGGTTTCACCATATCCCAACAAGGCGGCACGCCCTTCGGTCAGTGCTCGGCGGGGTCGCCGCGGATTCGTCCCTCGACCTCGACGCTAAGGGGAATTCGGTCCAGTCAGGTATATAGGTTCGCGTGAGTTGGAATTTCGGCGATTTGATGGAGCGGCTGGACGACCTGCTGCCGGCGGAGGGCGAGGTCCTGCTGCACGGGGAGCGGGCGCTGCGGCGCGGGGAGCTGGCGGCGCGCAGCAATAACCTGGCGCGGGCGCTGCGCGAACGCGGGGCCGAGCCCGGCGACAAGCTGGCGCTGTACCTGCGCAACCGCACCGAATACGGCGAAGCGCTGGTCGCCTGCCTCAAGGCCCGGCTGGTGCACGTCAACGTCAACTACCGCTACCAGGCGGACGAGCTGCGGCACGTGATCGGCCACTCGGACGCCCGCTTCGTGGTCTTCGAGTGCGAGTTCGCGGAGCTGTGCGACCGCGTCCGCGGCGACCTGCCCGGGGTCCGGGACTGGCTGCAGGTGGACGGCCCGCCGGCCGACTTCGCGCTCGACTACGAACAGTGGGCGGGCTCCGGCGGGGGCCCCCCCCGGGGAAAACCCCCCGCGCCCCACCCCCACCACCGGACTCCCCAAGGGCGTGATGTGGCGCCAGCAAGACCTGTGGGGCGCGCTGGGCGGGGGCTCCAACACCCCGGCCAACCGCCGCTCCGTCCCGGAAACACCCGACGAACACCTGGCCAACGTGGCTGCCTACCCCAAGCGGCCGCGCCAGCTCATCGCCTGCCCGCTGATGCACGGCACCGGCCTGTTCAGCAGCCTGGGCACGCTGACCGGCGGGGGCGCGGTGATCACCCTGGCCGAGCCGCGCTTCCGCGCCGAAGAGCTGCTCGACGCGCTGGAGCGGCGGAGGGCGGACTCGGCCGTGATCGTGGGCGACGCCTTCGCCCGGCCGATCGCCGAGGCCCTGGAAGCCGAGCCCGGGCGCTGGGACCTGTCCGCCCTGCGCGTGGTGATCTCGTCCGGCGTGATGTTCAGCATGGAAGTCAAGCAGCGCCTGCTGGAGCGCGTGCCGCAGTTGAAGATCGCCGACCTGTTCGGCTCGTCCGAAGCGATCGGCTTTGGCACCTCGACCGTCTCGGCCGACAGCGCCGAGCGCACCGCGCGCTTCAAGATCGGCGAGAACTGCAAGGTCTTCACCGAAGACCACCGCGAAGTCGTGCCCGGCAGCGGAGAGCGCGGCTTCGTGGCCCGCACCGGCCCGATCCCGCTGGGCTACTACAAGGACCCCGAGGCCAGCCAGAAAACCTTCCCGACCATCGCCGGCCGGCGCTACTCGATCCCCGGCGACTGGTGCACCGTGGCCGCCGACGGCACGCTGACCCTGCTCGGCCGCGGCAGCGTGTGCATCAACAGCGGCGGCGAGAAGATCTACCCCGAAGAGGTCGAAGAGACGCTCAAGACCCACCCGGACGTGGCCGACGCGATCGTGGTCGGCCTGCCCGACCCGCGCTTCGGCGAGATCGTCACCGCCGTGGTCGAATTCCACCCGGGCGCCGCCCCGGACGCCGAGGGCCTGCGGGAGTACGCCCGGCAACGCCTGGCCGCCTACAAGGTCCCGCGCCGGGTGGTGCCGATCGAGCGCGTCCCCCGCTCCCCCAGCGGCAAGCCCGACTTCGCCAGCGCCAAGAGCTACGCCCAGGCCCAGGCCTGAGCCAGCCGCCCCGCCCGGGGCTCCGCGCGGCGCGGGCCCCCGCGCCGGCTCCCCGACGGGGTCATTTCGTGGATGAACCCTGCGCCGCTGGCGGGTCCGCGTTTCGGTCTGCCGGTGCGGGGGCTCTTGGTGTAGACTCCCGTCCCCGTGCGAGACGCGGCGGCCGGCCGCGGGCTCGTCGAGGTCCCTTCCCCGATCCGGCTCCAGGCGCCCCCCTGGGCGGGGAGTGGGGAAATCCGCAGGGCTTTTGGGAGCAGGCGATGGTCGAAAACGACTTCCTCGAAGGCTACGAAGAGGACGAAAAAGCCATGCGCGGCGCGATCCTGACCGAGCCGATCTCATCGCTCGATCTGCGCCGCCACGTGTCCGTCCCGCACGACGCGAGCGTCGCGGAGGCGGTGCTACAGATGACCGAAACCCACACCGGCTGCGTGTGCGTGGTTGAAGGTGGAATTCTGGTAGGTATCTTCACCGAGCGCGATCTCCTGAGGATCGTTCAGGGGAAGATCGACACGGCAACCACCCCCGTCGGGCAGGTGATGACCGAAAAGCCTGTGACGCTCCGCCCGCGGCACGGGATAGCCCAGGCCCTCAACCAGATGTCGGAAGGCGGCTTCCGGCACATTCCTCTCGTAGACGGACTCGGAAGACCGGTCGGGATCGTCGCCATGCGGGACATCGTGAGCTTCATCGTCTCGCTGTTCCCGGACGCGGTTCTGAACGTGCCCCCCGATCCGGAAGCGATTCAGACGGAGTACGGCGGCTGAGCCCATGGCCAACTCGAACGGACCGGACACAGGATCGGACGTAGAAGAACTCGAATCCGTCGTCATCCGCTTCGCGGGTGACTCCGGCGACGGGATGCAGCTCACGGGGACCGAGTTCACCCGCACGGCGGCGCTGTTCGGAAACGACATCGCCACCTTCCCGGACTTCCCTGCCGAGATCCGCGCGCCCGCGGGCAGCCTGGCCGGCGTGTCCGGCTTCCAGCTTCAGTTCTCGAGCCTGGACATCTACACCGCCGGCGACGCGCCCGACGTGCTGGTCGCCATGAACCCGGCCGCGCTCAAGACCAACCTGCCCGACCTGGTGCAGGGCGGCCTGCTGCTGATCGACACCGGCGCGTTCAAGAAGAAGAACCTCGACCTGGCCGGGTACCAGACCAGCCCGCTCGAAGACGGCAGCCTGAGCGACTACCGCCTGGTCGAAATCGACTTCGGCAAGCAGGTCACCGCCGCGCTCAAGGGCAGCGGGATGTCGACCAAGGACATCCAGCGCACGCGCAACTTCTTCGCGCTGGGCATCCTGTTCTGGCTGTACGGCCGCGAGCCCCAGCCCGAGATCGACGCCATCCGCAAGAAGTTCTCGCGCAAGCCCGACGTCGCCGAAGCCAACGTGACCGCCTTCCAGACCGGCTACAACCTGGGCGAGACGATGGAGCTGTTCGACACCAGCTACCGCGTCCCGCCCGCCGAACTGGACCAGGGCGAGTACCGCAACATCACCGGCAACGAGGCCACCGCGCTGGGCATCGCCGCGTCGGCCAGCCTGTGCGGCCTGCCGGTGCTCTTCGCCAGCTACCCGATCACGCCGGCCTCCGACATCCTGCACAGCCTGGCCAACTACGAGCGCTGGGGCGTGGCCACCTTCCAGGCCGAAGACGAGATCGCGGCCGTCTCCGCCGCCCTCGGCGCCGCCTTCGGCGGCACGCTGGGCATCACCTCCACCTCCGGCCCCGGCTTCGCGCTCAAGCAGGAAGGCATCGGCCTGGCGGTCGCCGCCGAGCTGCCGCTGGTGATCCTGAACATTCAGCGCGCCGGCCCGTCGACCGGCATGCCCACCAAGAACGAGCAGGCCGACCTGTTCCAGGCCATCTACGGCCGCAACGGCGAGTCGCCGATCGCGGTGGTCGCCCCGGCCACCCCGGCCGAGTGCTTCGAACTGGTGATCGAGGCCTGCCGCCTGGCGCTGGAGCACATGTGCCCGGTGGCGTTCCTGTCCGACGGCGGGCTGGCCAACGGCTCCGAGCCCTGGCTGCTGCCCGACCCCGCCGGCCTGCGCGCGATCGTGCCGCCGCTGTGCACCGAGCCGGACGGCTTCGCCCCCTACGTGCGGGACGAGAACTTCGTGCGGCCCTGGGCCGCGCCCGGCACCCCCGGGCTGGAGCACCGCATCGGCGGGATCGAAAAGGAGGACGTGACCGGCAACGTCTCCTACGACCCCGAGAACCACGAACACATGGTCCGCACCCGTCAGGCCAAGATCGACCGCATCGCCGGGCGCCTCCCCGCGGCCGAGATCGAAGGCCCGGAGCAGGGCGACGTGCTGCTGGTCGGCTGGGGCGGCACCTACGGCTCGCTGCACCAGGCCGCCGCGCGCCTGCGCGAAGAGGGCCACGCCGTGGGTCACCTGCACCTGCGCTATCTGAACCCTCTGCAGAGCAACCTGGGCGAGCTGCTGCGCGGCTGGCGCCACGTGGTCGTGGCCGAGCTCAACCGCGGCCAGCTCCGCTCCATCCTGCGCGACCGCTTCCTGGTCGACGCGCGCGGACTCAACAAGATCCAGGGCAAGCCGTTCAAGGTCGCGGAAGTCGCCGAGGCGATCCGGCCGTTGCTGTCGGGCGACAGCGGGGAGATGCGGGCATGAGCACCAACGGTTCGGGCGCGGTCAAGCTGACCAAGAAGGACTTTGTCTCAGACCAGGCCGTGCGCTGGTGTCCGGGGTGCGGCGACTACGCGATCCTGGCGCAGATGCAAAAAGTCATGCCGGAGTTGGGCGTCCAGCGCGAGAGCACCGTGTTCGTGTCCGGCATCGGCTGCAGCTCGCGCTTCCCCTACTACATGAACACCTACGGCTTTCTCACCATCCACGGCCGCGCCCCAGCGATCGCCACCGGGCTCAAGCTGGCGCGCCCGGACCTGTCGGTGTGGGTCGTGACCGGCGACGGCGACGCGCTGTCGATCGGCGGCAACCACCTGATGCACACCCTGCGCCGCAACATGG
>JAGWBS010000038.1:0-24843 GCA_021295775.1 Pseudomonadota bacterium
TTCGACCTCGAACGCATGGGCGAACTGGAGATCTACACCGAACACGGACCCCACACCGGCTACCCCACGCTGCAGGCGACCGCCCCCCAGCACCCCTACGTAAAGCCCTGCTGGCCGCCCGGCCACTCGATCGGCTACGAGCACACCTTCACCCACACCGTCCTGGACTTCCTCCTCGCCCTCGATGCGGGTTCCCGGGCCAGGCCGGACTTCCAGGACGGCCTGGCCAACCAGCGCGTTCTCGACGCGATCGAGCGCTCCCACGCCAGCCGCCGCTGGGAGCGCGTCTGAACCTGCGCCTCGATCACTCATTCGCGCGAGGGATCCACGACCGTACGCACCGGCGAAGCCGGATCGGACATCCGGGTGAGGGAATCCGCTACGCCGGAGAGCCCGATACCATCGCCGAGCCAGAGCCGGAGATCGACGCTGCCCGCAACGATCGCGTCGCGCGCGGCGATCATGTCGTCGGGCGTCTCGCCGCCCGCGAAGTGCACCCGCAGTCGTTTCTCCTGTGCGGTCGGCACGTACACTTGCTCCGGGTCGAGGCAGTAGCCGCCCATCACGATGCGTCCCCCGGGTGCGATCCCGTCGACGATCTGGCTCAGCATGCCCGCCTTGCCGACGCACTCGTACACGACCGTGGGTGCGCGGTCCCCGAGATCGTCGCGTATCTGGTACGGAGACGTCTCGCGCGGGTCTACGACGACCTCGGCGCCCATGGCGAGAGCGAGCTCCCGGCGCGCGGGGTCGAAGTCGCTGGCCACGATCGGCGCGATCCCTAAAAGCCGCAGGGCGGCGATCACACCCAGTCCGATCGCGCCGCAGCCGATGACGAGCGGAATCTCCCCCTCGCGGACCTCGCCCGCACGCGCGTGCTCGACGCCTACGGCCAACGGCTCGATCAGCGCGGCGAGTTCGAGGTCGAGGTCGCGCGGGACCTCGAGCAGCAGGTCCTCGTCGAGCAGCATGTACTCGCCGTAGCCACCCGGACACTCGGGGTAGTAGCCGACGATGCTGAGGCCATGGCGGGTCTGGAGCGCGGGGACCGCGGTCACCCTCGTGCCCGTGGGCAGGGGGCGCCGGCTGCCGGGACCATAGTCGAGGATCTCGCCCACGAACTCGTGGCCCATGACGATGGGCTTTGCCAGATCGATCCCCCCGTAGGCGCCGCCCGTCTTCCTCGATCTCTCCACGACGGTCGACGCGGAGACGATGAAGTGCGCATCCGAGGCGCAGAGCCCGCAGCGATGGGTGCGAACCAGCGCGTGACCCTTCCCGGGTACCGGCTCGGGAAACTCGCCGACCTGGACGCGTCCGTTTTCGAAAATGGCGGCTCTCACGAACTCTCTCCCGTGCGCTCCACGAACTGGGCGGCGTTCTAGCTGCGGTAGGGCTGACGGCCGGTGCCCTGAACGGGGATGTCCTGGGCGGGGAGCACGCGGTGCTGCAGGGCGTACATGCAGGCGGCGGCGCGGTCGATGTGTCGGGCGTAGGCGATCGAGCCGGCCAGGATCGGTTTCAGCGCGTGCTTGTCCTGGACGCGGGCGGGGCCGTACTCGTGCTCGATGATGAGCGGGGTCTTCGCCGGGTCCAGCTCGAGCAGCTCTCGGGCCGCGAGCTGGTGGTCGAGCCAGTCCACGCTGCGGTTCTGCAGGTAGGCCAGCGGGTCGTGACGGGCCGTGCCGGGCAGCTCGTGCTCGCAGATGGCGGACTGCTTGGCCCAGGCCTTGCCCTGGTCGGCCGGGTCCGGGGAGGGGCGGCCGTCCTTCCAGTCGCCCCGCTCGAGGGTCTGTCCGCCGTAGCCCCAGGCGGCGAGGCCGCGGGCGTCGACGACCTGTCCCTTGACGTGGAAGCCCGTGATCAGGAACCCGTAACCCTCGTCCTTCAGGTACTGGAAGATCGAGCGCGTGTCCTGGCCCATCAGGATCGCGTGCGAGGGGTCGTAGTGGATGCGCCACTGGTCGCCGACCCCGTGCCGCTCGCAGATGCGGTGCAGTGCGATCCAGGTGCCGGGCGTGTAGGCGATGTTGTTGTGGAAGGAGTCGCCGACAGTCCAGCCGGGCATCGGACACTGCTCGACGCGGTACTCGAGCCCGCGGGCGCGGGCCTCCTGCAGCAGCGGGACGAAGCTCTCTTCGAAATCGAGCAGGTTCTCGTCCATCGACTTGCGCTGGTTGCGTCCGACGAAGCCGCACACGGCGGGCACGCCGAGCAGCACCGCCGCGTCGAACACGCGCAGCATGAATTCGCGCTTGCGCGCGCGGATCTCCGGGTCCCAGTGCAGCATGTCGTCGAAGTAGCCCAGGTCGGCGATCTCGACGCCGCTGGCCCGCACCGCCGCCTCGACGCGCCGCGCCCGCTCGCGCGTGAACGGCTCCCGCAGGTCGAGCGTGTTGGCGACCGGATCGAGCATGGCCTCGGCCGGCACGTCGGCCCGCTCCGGATGCAGCGCCGCCGAGAGCTGGATGCACTCCACCTCCAACTCGCGCGCGAAGTCGAGCCACTCCTCGACCGCCAGGTCCGGGTCCGGATCGCGCCGCTCCCGCGGCGTCAGCTCCTGCAGCGCCGCGGTCAATACCCCGACCGGCATGAAGACCGGCTCGAACGACGCAACGCTCATCGACGGACCCTCCCTGCCGCATCCGCGCCGGGCGTCGCGCCGCGCGCCTCTCCCCTTCCCGGCGAGCGCAAACGAAAACGCCGCAGCCTCAAGTCCCCCGGCCCTTGCCGGTCAGCTGGAGGCCCGGCCGGTATTTTCGCTCTTTTCGATGCTTGGCCCGCTCAGGCCGCGGGGGTTTCGGTGATGTCGGCGTTCAGGTCCAGGCCGTAGTACTTGGCCGGGTTGTCCAGCAGCATCGAACGGCGGTAGGACTCGTCGACCCCGTCGAAAACCTCGTCCAGGAACTCGCGGGTGTTGGGGAACGAGCCGACGGAGTGCGGGAAGTCGGAGCCGAACATCAGCTTGTCGAAGGGCAGCAGGTCGCGCATGGCAATGGCGTTGGGGTCGCGGATGATCCCGAAGTAGCAGTGGTCCCGCACGTATTCGGTGGGCTTGCGCTCCAGCTTGCGGTCGTAGGGGCCGCGGAAGATCTCGTAGTTGTCGTCCAGCACGAACAGCGCCCAGGGCAACCAGCTCGCGTTGGTCTCGGCGAAGTAGAACTCGATCTCCGGGAAGCGGTCGAACACGCCGGCCACGATGAGCTGCGCCAGCGTGTAGACCGGCGGCAGGCTGCCGGTGCGCTGAGTGAGCGTGGCCGCGAACGGGTCGCCCGAGTCGCCCAGGCCGACGAAGTCGAGCCGCGGCTGGTGCAGGCCGAACGAGAAGTGCGGCGAAAGCTTGACGCCCAGGTCCAGGCTGCGCTGCCAGAAGCGGTCGTCCTCGGGGGACGAGTAGCCGCTGCCGTTAGGGAACTGGTGGAACGAGACCGAGCGCAGCCCCTCGCTGGCCACGAACTCCAGCTCGGCGATCGCGTCGTCGATGCCCGTCACCGGCAGCACCGCGTTGCCGATCAGGCGGTCGGGCGCCACGGCGCAGTAGTCGCGCGCCAGGAAGGTGTTGTAGGCGCGGATCAGCGCGCGGTAGGCGTCCTTGTCGGAGATGCCCTCGATCAGGCGCGAGGCGAAGACCGGCGGGAAGAGCACCTCGGCGTCGATGCCGTCCTTGTCCTGCTCGCGCAGGCGCTGGGCTGCGTCGCCGGCGCCCTCGGCGGGGCTGCCGTCCTCCTTGAAGTAGCTGCCGCCCTTGATCTTGACCGGGCCGCCGCCGGTGATGTTCTGGCCGTTGGGGACCAGGCGCTGCCCCTCGATCAGCCATGCCTCGCCGCCGTCGCGCAGCTTGATGAGCTGCGGAGCGTAGGGGTGGAACTCTTCGGGGAGGTGCCGGATCCACGACTCGGGCGGCGTCTCGACGTGTCCGTCCCCGGAGATGATCTGGTACTTGCGACCCATGCCTGGCTCCTCTTCCGGCGCATTCCGCGCGCAGCGCCGGGAGGATATCAGTTCGGGCGGCGCGGGAGGAACGTCCGCGGACCCGCCGCAACCGCGGAAAGGCCCCCGGGAAGTGGCAAGATGGAGCGCGGGAGGGCTTCGGAGTGAATTTCCGCGCATTTCTCGTCGCCGCGACTCTGTTTCTGGCCGCAGCCTCGCCGATACCCGCATCGGCCGACTGCGAGGCGTACCGGGAGCTGCAGGACAAAGCCTGGGTGGACGGCGACTGCATGGAGACGCCGCTGGGCGAGCGCTGGTGGCCGAACCCGCTCTGGGGCGGAGACGACCGGGCGGGCTCGACCAATTGGTACACGCGACCCGAGGTCGTCCAGCGCGCCCTGGCGTCGGTGAGCCAGGGGCGGCTGCTGCGCATCGGGCACGCCTACAGCGCCGAGATGCCGCTCTTCGGGTCCCGGCGTTTCTCGCTGCGCATCCTGGGCGCGCCCACCGGGGGAGTCGCCGGCGCCAATCGCGGCATCTGGATGGACGAATTCCTGGCCACCGAGATCGGTCAGGTCGGAACCCAGCTCGACGGCCTCGGCCACTTCGGCGCGCAGGTGGGCCCCGACGGCGACAAGTCGAGCATGCGCTACTACAACGGCGTGACCGGCCAGGAGATGATCGACGCCTACGGCCTGCGGGAACTGGGCGCCGAGGCGCTCCACCCGATCGTCGCCCGGGCGGTGCTGATCGACGTGGCGGCGGCCCGCGGGGTCGAGTCGCTGGAGGCGGGGGAGCGGGTCGAAATGGCCGAAGTACGGGGCGCCCTGGAGCGCCAGGGCCTGGCCGACTTCGAGCTGCTACCGGGCGACGCGGTGCTTTTCCGGACGGGCTGGGAGAAGTACTGGATCGCGGACAACGCGCGCTTCAACGCCGGGGCGCCGGGAATCGGCATGGAAGTCGCCCGCTGGCTCGCCGCGGGCCAGGCCGGTCTGGTGGGTGCGGACACCTGGCCGGTCGAAGCGGTGCCCAACCCCGACCCCGACTGCGTGTTCTGCGTGCACGCCTACCTGCAGGCCCGGCACGGCATCCTGATCCACGAGAACCTGAAGCTGTCCGAACTGGCGGCTCGGGGCGTGTACCGTTTCGCCTACCTCTACACGCCGGTCCCGGTACAGGGCGCGACCGGCTCCACGGGGGCGCCGGCCGCGGCCTGGTGAACCCGGTGCGGCGCTAGGCGCCGCCTTCCTTGGTGCGGTAGTCGTCGAACGGCGCGTCGCGCTCCTGCAGCGCCTGGGTCAGGCCCTGCTTCTGGATGCTGCCGACGAACTCCTCCATCGCCTTGGTGTGCGTTCCCAGCGCGCAGAGTTCGGAGCCGGCGCGGATGCCGGTGTGCAGGCCCATGATCTCCATCTGGCGGTGCACGACGCGCTTGTTGAGCTGGACCAGCTCGGCGGGCACGCTGGTGATGCGGCGCGCGACCTCCAGCACCTGCTCCTCCAGCTCCTCGGCCGGGTAGGAGGCGTTCGCCCAGCCCAGGCGCGCCGCCTCGACGCCCGAGATCGAGTCGCCGGTGACCATCATCTCCATGGCCTTGCGCATGCCCACGAACCAGGCGTGGAAGTGGTTGTCCGGCACGCCGAAGCGCACCGCCGGGTAGCCCATCTGCGCGTCGTCGGCCATGTAGACCAGGTCGCAGCAGGTCGCCAGCTCGCTGCCTCCGGCCAGGCAGTAGCCGTGCACCTGGGCGATCACCGGCTTGGCCAGCTCCCAGATGCTCATCCAGCCCTGGGTGACGTGCCGCGGCCAGTGCCCGTCGCCGCCGGGGGTGTACCAGGGCAGTTCCAGCCCTTCGTTGCCGCCGCCCAGATCGTAGCCCGCCGAGAAGCTCTTGCCGGCCCCCCGCACGATCATCACCCGCACCTCGGGGTCCTGGTCGGCCTCCCGCAGGGCCTCGATGATCTGGCCGCGCAGCGCGTGGTTGAGAGCGTTGCGCTTCTCGGGCCGGTTGAGGGTGACGCGCCGGACGTGCGGCGCGGGGTCATCGGTCAGAACGACGGTGTAGGCCATGGGTCTCCTCGTTGGGCAGCCGAAGGCGTTGCATACCACGCGCGCGGGCAAACCGACAGCGGCGGGGCCTTCCGGTCAGCGCAGCTCGGGGATCACCCGGCGGGCGAACAGTTCCTGGGACTCTCCGCGGTCGCCGCCGTAGAAATCGATCACGAAGTGGCCGCAGCCCATCGCCAGATGCCGCTCGATCCGCTCGCAGACGCGCTCGGGCGTGCCCCAGATCCCGTCCGATTCGACGTTCGCCGCCGCCTGCCTGCCGACGCTCCGGGCCATCTCGTCCAGGCCCGCCCTTGCCGCCTCGTGCGTTTCCGCGATCGAGATCCGCGCGCGCTGGGAGACCTCGATCTCGTCGGGGTCGCGGCCGATCTCGGAGCAGTGGCCGCGGAGTCGCTCCAGGTTCCGCTCCAGGGCCGGCTCGTAGAGCGGTGGGTTGTTCCAGATCGTGGCGTGACGCGCGCTGGCGCGCAGCGTCGTCTCGCTGGCCCCGCCGACCAGCAACGGCGGGGGGCAGCGCAGCGGCGGCGGGGCGCAGACCGCCCCGCGGACCTGGAAGTAGCGGCCCTCGTAGGTCACGACCTCGCCCGCCAGCAGCGGCGCGACGATGTCGAGCGCCTCCGACAGCGCGCGCACCCGCTGCCACTGCCGCCAGGGGGGCGAGCCGTAGGCGATGAACTCGCTGGTCGCGTAGCCGGACCCGAGACCCGGGACCACGCGGCCGCCGGAGATGTGGTCGAGCGTGGCGATCTGACGCGCCTCGACCGCCGGATTCCGGAACATGATGTTGGCGCAGTTCGTGCCCAGCTCCACCCGGCGCGTGACGCCCGCCACCCCGGCCAGCAGTGTCCACGCCTCGAGCAGCGGCGCCTGCCCGCCCACCGCGCCAGCGCCCTCGCCGGGCACGGAGTACTGGGACGGCGTGGCCATGTGATCGGAGGCCCAGAGCGAGTCGTAGCCGAGTTCCTCCAGACGGCGCGCCTCCTCCGCGACGGCGGGCCAGTCTGCGCTGGCCTGGGGCAGGCTGGTGCCGAAGTGGGGACGCGGCGGGGTTGGGACGCCCATGCTTTGATTCTAGCGGCTAGAATCCAGCCGCCTGACAGGGAGATCCGCGATGGGGATGGGCGAGAACGTCGGCCGCGTGGACCACGTGGTCATGATGGTGTGGCCAGAGAACCTGGAGTCCTGCGTGCGGCGGCTCGAAGAGATCTTCGAAACCGAATTCCAGTACTTCGAAGCGGATCGGCAGGGCATCAAGGGGGCGCTCTCCGACGAGACCCTGCTCGAGGTGATCGCGCCGTTGCGCGACGGCTCACCCGCCAGCGAGTCGCTCGAGCGGCTGCTGGACCAGAAGGGCGAGGGCGTGCACTCGATCACCTTCGGGGTCGCCGACGCCCACGCCACCCGCAAGCGGCTCGACGCCCTGGGGGTGAAGAACCGCGGCGTTTTCGACGCCCTGCACGAAGACGCCCCGCAGTTCATCAAGGACGACTACTCCGTGCTGCAGGAATGCCACCTGCGCGAGCGCGTCCACGGCACGCTCTTCGTGCTGTCCCAGATCGAGCGCTCGGAAACGGGCGGCGAGTAGACCTCGCGCCTGGAGTACGCTGGCTCGATCGCATCTAGGAGATTCCATCGTGCTCAAGATCTGCTTCTGCATGCGGCGCCTGCCGCAGCTCTCGCGCGAGGAGTTCCAGACCTACTACCGCCGCGACCACACCCGGGTTCTCAACCCGGAGGAGGTCGAGGCGCTGGGCATGCGGCGCTACGTCCAGCTCCACGCGCTGTCCGCCGAGCAGTGCGCGCGGCTGGACATGGGGCGCGGCGGAGAGCCCGAGTTCGACGCCGTGGCCGAGATCTGGCTCGACGACGAAGAGTCGTTCGAGCGGAACTGGCTGGGCGAGGCCGGCCAGGCCGCCCTGCGGCGGCTGATGGAGGACGAGCAGAAGTTCGTCGACTGGTCGCGCTCGGTGATCTTCATGTCCAGGGAGCTGGTCTTCATGGACGGGCCCAGCACCCCCGCCCGGCCGCCCAAGAGCGCCGGCGGCGACTGAATCGTCCGGCCTCCGGGAACCTCTCGAGGACGAATCCGCGAATCAGCCGATGGCCCAGAGCGACCTGCCGCGGATCGGTTCGAGTTCGTCGACGAATGGCCCCAGCATGTGGAGCAGCACGGCTTCGCTGCCATAGATTCGTTCCCCGCCGAGCCGGTCGCCCGCGGCGTACATGACCGCCACGATCTGGTGCTCTTCGAGCGCGCCTCCGATGCACATCCGCATCTGGTACTCGTAGACGTGCGCCCGTTCGCTGCTCCACTCGCCCAGCAGGAACGACTCCTCCACGCTGGGCATGAACTCGTCGATGAAGCGCTGGTAGTAACGCCGCAGCCGGTCCATTCCGATCAGCGCGCCGCCGGGCGGGTGGAACTCGAAGATGGGCTCTTCGACCAGCGTCCCGAGGATCGGCTCCAGCTCGCCCCGACTCTCGAACTCCCCGTGATCCGCGGCCAGCCGGGCGACCTCCGCGACACTCAGCGCGCTCGGCCGCAGGGCCGGTCTCTCGCTCATCGGACTATCTCCTTCACCACCGGATCCTCCTCATCTTCCGACCCCGCAAAGTGCGACAACAACTCCCGCGCGAGCCGTTCTATTGTGGATAGCGAACCGGGCGGAAGTTGCTCAGGCGGTCGGCAGGCTGAACTGAAAGGTCACTCCGGCATCGCGCAGCGCGCTGAGTCCGGCGAGGCTGGCGGCGAGGAAGCGCTCGAGCGTATTCGGCTCCGTCACGATGTCGCCCAGGGCGAAATTGTAGGCGTGCACGACATCGTGCGCCGGAAGCCTCGACATCCGCTCCAGCCAGGGAGAGAGCTTCTCGCAGGGGCGGAAGTCGTGGAGGCCCGCCCACCGCAGCTGCCCGACGTCCTCGTAGCAGGCGAAGTCGGCGATCGTCGGAGCGCCGTCGCTGCAGAGGAAATCGCTGTCCTTGCCGTCGACCCGGAAGAAACTGCGCTCGATCAGATCGAGGACGTCGTCGACCGCGGGCTTGCCCGCCGCGAGCTTGTCGCCGGAAGCGATCACCCCGTTGATGGTCTCCTTCATGACGACGTCGGTCGACTCTTCGGGCGGTCCGCCTTCGAAGGCCATGGTCACGTGCGGGCCCATGAGCTTGAACGTGGCAAGCCGCGTGTAGAGGTGGTGGAAGTGGAGATACTGGTCGACGATCGCCCGCCGCTGCGGATCGCTCGGGTAGAGATCCTCCCAGCCGCGCGTCGTGGACAAGTAGGCGAGGATCGCACCCATTTCGTGCAGCACGAAGCCGTCGTCGTCGATGATCGGCACTTGTTTCCGCGGATTTAGTGGCTCAAAGCGTGGGAGGTCTGCCGCGGAGAACATGGGCTCTCCGAGCTGGAAGGGGGTCTGCCTGTGGAGCAGCACCCAGAAGACAGACCGCGACGGCTGGCTGGCTGGCATCCCGTAGACGATGAGCGGGCGGGCCATTCAGTGGTCTCCTTTTCGTGCGGGTCGCATCCCTCTTGCCTTCAGGGACGAGGACATCGACTCTCAGGGGTCAGAAGCGCGGGGTACCGCCGCCGTTCGGCGAGATCACCTGCGACGTCACCCACGCCGCGTCGTCGCTCGCCAGGTAGCGGATGGCGCCGTACATGTCGCGACTCGTGCCGAAGCGCTTGATCATGAATGTCGCGCGCATGCTCTCCATCTGTTCGACCGTCACCGGGCTGTCGTCGTCGTCGATCTGCCTCTGCGACGCCTCGTTCCAGATTGCCCCAGGAGCCACGCAGTTGCTGGTGATTCCCAAGTCGCCCAGCGCCGCCGCCAGACTCGCCGAGATCTGGTGCACGGCGAGCTTGCTCACGCTGTAGACCGTGCCGGGCGTCCAGGCCCCAATGGAGGAGATGTGGATAAGACGACCTTGGCCTTGATCGACCATCGTAGGCACGACTGCGCGGCTGCACAGGAACGGGCCCTTCGCATTGACGGCCATGACCACATCCCAATAGTTGGGATCCGTATCGAGCAGCCAAGTCATCTTCAAGTCGCCGAACAGGCCAGCGTTGTTCACGAGGATGTCGATGCGGCCGAACTCGTGGACCGCGGCGGCGGCCATCGCCTCCGTGCTTGCGGCATCGGTGACGTCGACCGGTACGGCGAGCGCATTGCCACCCTTCTTGACGATCGACTCCGCGGTCTCACGCGCGCCCGAAACATCGATGTCGGCCACGACGACGGTCGCGCCGTCCTCCGAGAAGAAGCGCGCGTAATCGCGACCCAGGCCGCGCGCAGCGCCGGTGACGATGCAAACCTTGCCCTCGAAGATGGGAGCGGCCATCAGCTCCTCCTATTCGTCAACGCTGGAGAATCGGTCCATCGTTGGATCCCCGCTTCCGTATTAGCGGTCGCGGTAGTGCGGCTCGCGCTTCTCCGAGAAGGCGTCAATCGCCTCCCGGCTGTCCTCGGTCTGAACGCACAGGATCTGACTGCGGTCATCCATCGCGACAGCCGCCTCGAGACTCGGGGCGCCGAGATTCAGCCCTTCCTTGGTGAGCTTCAGACCAAGGGACGTGTTACGGAGCATGTCTTGCGCGAGCTGGCGCGCCTCCTCCTCGAGCTCGGCGTCGGGAACGACGCGCGAGACCAGCCCGATGCGCTCGGCACGCTCGGCGTCGACGAAGCTCCCGGTCAGCAACATTTCGGCCGCGGTGGACTGGCCGACGATTCGCGGCAACAGGAAGCTCGTTCCCATCTCGCAGCCGGACAACCCGATGCGGATCGGCGCCGCGTTCATGCGCGTCGTCTCTCCCGCGATGCGCAGGTCGGCCGCCAGCGCGAACACAAAGCCCCCGCCGGAGACCGCGCCGTGCAGCATCGCGATGATCGGCTGCGGGGCGCGCTGCATCATGATGGTGATCTGGCTCAACGCGCGCTGCACCCGCAGCAGTTCGGGGACGCTCTCCGGCTCCATCTCGGCGCCTTCCTTGAGATCGGCGCCCGCGCAGAACGCGCGTCCCGCTCCGCGCATCACGACGACGCGCGCATCGTGATCCTCGGGCAGCTCGCGGAAGAAGGCGTTGAGCTCGCCGATCATCTGACGGCTGATCGCGTTCAGGCGCTCGGGACGGTTGAGCTTGAGCCACAGGATGCCGCCCTCCCGCTCGACCTCGAAAGACTCATACATGCGCTCGTCCTCAGTTCCGCAGCCGCGGGCCGGACGTGAAGGTCGTCGGCAGCTGGGCCCAGCCGCTCGCGACGCCCTGGTTCGGATACGTGTGTGACCGCTCTTCGTCGATCCGGTAGTCGGGCATACGCTCGAGGATCTGGGTGATCATCGCGGCGAACTGGACTCGCGCCACGTGCGAGCCTGAGCAGCGGTGAGATCCCAGACCGAAGGACTGGTGTCGGTTCGGGAAGCGGTCCAGGATGACATCGTCGGGGTTTTCGAAGACCTCGGGATCGCGGTTCGCCGCCGCCCAGCACAGCAGGACGCGCTCGCCCGGCTCGAGCTTCTGTCCACCGACCTCGACCGCCTTGCGCACCGTACGTCCGAGAGCCGTCACTGGGCAGAAGAAGCGCAGGAACTCCTCGGTCGCATCAGGGAGCAGCTCGGGATCTGCGATCAGGCGATCGCGGTCGTCGGGGCGCCGATGGAGGTACATGAGCGCCTGTCCCGCGAGCGAAGCCGTCGTGTCGAGCCCGCCCGAGATCAGGAGCGAGACGACGCCCAGCGCGTCGTCGTCCGAGAGACGATTCCCGTCTGCCATCGTCTCCGTGACCAGGTAGCTCAGGGCGTCGTCGCGCGGTTCGCGCTTGCGCTTCTCGAGCTCTTCGACGATCACGGCGTATTTCCACGGCAGCAGAGCGATCGCCCGCTCGAAGTCGGGCGACCCGGGTGGGAAGCTGACCATCCCGTGCTCGACTTGCTGGAAGCGCTCCGCGTACTCGCTCGGCATCCCGAGCCATTCGATGGTGAAGGTGGCCGGGACCGCGACGGCGATGTCGAGCATGAGGTCGCACTCGCCGGACTCGATCACGCGATCCACGCAGTCTTCGACGATCCGCTCGATCATGGGCCGGAGGTGCTCGACCGCCTTGGGCGCCAGCAGCGAGTTCGTGAGCTTCCGGATCGAGAGCGACTGCGGCGGGTCGTATTCGATGGGGATCTGGCGGTGCACCTCGGGCCCCGGGATCGTCAGCGCACTGCAGGGATCGTCGAAGCTGCTTCGCTCGGAGGAGAAGGTCTCGTCGTCGCGGGCCGCCCGGGCGACGTCCTCGTAGCGCGTCAGGATCCAGTAGCCGCCGTGATGGGGCGACCACGCGACCGGATGGGTCTCGCGAAGCTTGCGGAACTGGCCCGCGACGTCATTCGAGAACTCGGGCGAGTTGTGATCGAAGTCGACCGTCGGCCGCTCGGTTCGAATCGCGCTCATGCCGGTTGCCACCTCCGCGCCGCTCGCTGTTTCGGTGGCACGCCACCGCGCCATCGGATGCCAGGAACGTCAAGAATCATATAAACGATAATCGATCTTGGCCGGGACCGCGAGCGCCGGCTCAGGAGACGCGGCGAGCGTGCCCGGCCCAGTAGGGCTCGCGGAGGATCCTCTTGAGGACCTTTCCGCTCGGGTTTCGGGGCAGCTCCTCAGAAAACCCGATCGAGCGCGGCCGCTTGAAGCCGGCCAAGTGCTGCTGGCAGTAGGCGATCAGCTCCTCCTCCGTCGCGCGCTGGTCGGCCCGCAGCACGACGATCGCCTTCACAGTCTCGCCCCAGCGCTCGCTCGGCACACCGATCACCGCGACATCGGCGACGGCAGGGTGCCGAAACAGCACGTCCTCGACCTCGCGCGGATACACGTTCTCTCCGCCGGAGACGATCATGTCCTTGATGCGGTCCTTGATGTAGAGGTAGCCCTCCTCGTCTAGGTAGCCGGCGTCGCCCGTGTGCATCCAGCCGTCCCGGAGTGCCTCGGCAGTCGCCTTCGGCTGGTTCCAGTAGCCCCGCATCGTCTGCGGGCCGCGGCCGCAGATCTCGCCGACGGTGCCCGGCGGCACTTCGCGACCAGCCTCGTCGACGATCTTCACCTGGGATCCAGGCCCGGCGCGTCCCGTCGAGAGCAGGAGATGAGTCTCTCCCGCAAGCGCCCGCCGATGGTCCTCCGGCGTGAGATAGACGAGGTTCGGGCACTCGGTCATGCCGAAGCCCTGGATGAAGTCGCAGCCGAAGACCTGCATGGCTCTTCGCAGCGTCGCCTCCGCGATCGGGGACGCCCCGTAACTGATGAAGCGGAAGCGCTCGTAGCGACGCTCCGCGACGTCCGGAACCTCTGTGAGGCAGGCCTGGATCATCGCCGGCACCAGCGTCGTCGTGGCGATGCCCTTCTCGTCCAGCAGGCGCACCACCTCATGCGGATCGAAGTCCTGCATCAGCAGCATGGAGGAACCGTGGCCGACGAAGTGGAATACGAGGAGCGCACCGGCGATGTGATAGAGCGGCATGACCTGAAGCTGGCGCTCGCGGGGAAAGATCGGATAGCAGACGCGCCACTGATAGAGCGTCGCGAACACGCCAGCCTGCGTGAGCACCGCGCCCTTGGGCCTACCGGTCGTGCCGCTTGTGTAGAGCTGCCACACGTCGTCGCAGCGGCGCGCATGCGCGAACTCGGCGTCGATCGGTTCGCCGAGCCAGGCTTCGAGCGGCGCCCACCCCGATTCCACCGCACCGTCGAGCACGGCGCAATGCTCGAGATCGGGCAGCACGGAGCGGACATCGTCGATCCCCTCGCAGAAGGCCGACTGCGCCAGCAGCATGCGCGCACCCGAGTCGGCGAGGATGTACTGCCACTCGGGGGGCGCGAGCCGGTAGTTCAGGGGCACGGGAACGACGCCCGCTTTCGAGGCGGCTGCGTACAACAGCGCGTAGTCGGTGCAGTTCTTGGCCAGAACGGCGACACGGTCGCCGCTGGCTGTGCGCGCGGCGAGGGCGGCCGCGATGCGGTCGCTGCGCTCCGCCCCCTCGGCATAGGTCGTAGCCCGCCCGCCGCAGCGGACGAGTTCGGCGTCGGGCTGCCGTCGCGCGTGATAGTCGAGGTGCTCGTGGATCCACAAGGGCTCGTCCCTCAGCGGAGCCCAGTGCCTGTAACGACGCAGACTCGGTGTTTGCAGAAGCGGCTCATCAGAGCGCCCTCCGTGCGAAGATGTTGTGCTGCCCGATATTATCGTATATATGATTAAAAGAAGAAAAGGATCCGGCCGGGTGCGCCGTGCCGGATCCCGGCGTCCCCGGAGGAAGGGCGACTCGCGCGGGAGGAGCACGCCATGACCGAACCGACCGCTTCCGGCCCCTTGCGTGGACTGCGCGTCGTAGACTGCTCGCGCGGCACCGCGGGCCCCCGCGCGACAGGCCTGCTCGCCGACTACGGCGCCGAGGTGATCTGGGTAGAGCCCCCCGGGGGCGATCCCTACCGCAAAGAGCTCGCCGTCCCATACTCGGGCTTCAATCGCGGCAAGCGGAGCGTCGTACTCGACCTGCGAAGCGACGACGGGCGCGAGCGCCTCTTCGATCTGCTCGCCACGGCCGACGTGTTCGTGCGCAGCTGGCGGCCGGGGGTCGCCGAGCGCCTCGGGCTGGGCTTCGACGGGCTTCGCGCACGCTTCCCGCGTCTCGTCGTCTGCTCCATCACGGGTTTCGGTAACGACGGGCCCTACCGCGACGTGCCCGGATACGAGGCGCTAGTACATGCGCTTGCGGGTACGATGGCCGAGCAGCCCGGACACCGTGAAGGGCCGATTTTCCAGGCGCTACCCTTCGCCAGCATCGGCGCCGCGACCCTCGCGGCAATCGGCACGACCGCGGCGTTGTTACGCCGCGAGGACGATGGCACGGGGCGACACGTCGAGACCTCGATGCTCGACGGGGCGCTCGCCTACCTGTCGATGCTCTGGGGCGACACCGACCAGGGCGAGGACCGCCCCGAGCCCGGGTCACACAAGATCGTGCCGCGTTCCTTCCTGTGCGCCGACGGTGAGTACGTCGGCGTCAACTCCGGTGCGGTCGGCGCCTTCGGTCGGCTGCTCAAAGTACTTGGCCTCGAAGACCGGATCGACTCGAGCGCCTCAGGCATCGACATGGGCACGCCGCTCACGCCGGAGGAGCGCGCCATTCTCGACTCCGTGCCCGTCGACATATTCGCCACCAAGCCGAGCGCCTACTGGGTGGAGACGCTGCGCGAGGCCGAGGTCTGCTGCATCGAGCATCTGCCGCCGACGCGTGTCTTCGACACACCCCAGGCCCGCCACAACGAGATGGTGACCGTGGTGGACGACCCTGTACTCGGCCGGGTCGAGCAGGTGGCGCCACCCGCGAAGTTCTCCGCGACACCGCCGATCGTGCAAGGGCCTGCGCCGGGCATCGGCCAGCACACCGATGCGGTGTTCGCATCACTCAAGAACGAGCCGCGCCGCGCCTGCGAACCGCCCGGGGCCGTTGACGACCGGCCCCTGCTCGAAGGAATCCGGATCCTCGATCTCGGTGCTTTCTATGCAGGACCGTACTCCTCACGGCTGCTGGCCGATCTCGGTGCGGAGGTGATCAAGCTCGAGCCGCTGGCCGGCGATCCGGTGCGTGGCATGGCCGTCGTGTACCGCTCCGCGTCGGCCGGCAAGCGGTCGATCGCGCTCGATCTCAAGCATGCCGGCACGCGCGACGCTCTCGAGAAGCTGCTCGAATGGTGCGACATCCTCCACCACAACCAACGGCCGGGCGCGGCCGAGCGGCTCGGCGTCGACTACGAGAGCGTGCGGGCACGTCGGCCGGACGCCATCTACGTCTACGCGCCCGGCTGGGGCTCGAGTGGCCCGGACCGCCTGAGGCAGAGCTTCGCGCCGATGCTCTCGGGCTACGTCGGCGTGGGCCTGGAGGTGGCGGGGCAGTTCAATCCGCCGCTCTTCCCGGCCGGCAACGAGGACCCAGGGAACGGGCTGATCGGAGCCGTGGCGATGATGATGGGGCTGCTCCACCGCCGCCGGACCGGCGAGGGTCAGTTCATCGAGAACCCGCAACTCAACGCGACGATGACGCACACGGCCCACATGGTCCGCACCGCCGACGGCGAGGCGCTCGGGGCCAACCGCCTGGATCCGCTGCAGATGGGATTCAGCGCGCTCGAGCGGCTCTACCAGACGGCGGACGGCTGGCTCTGCATCGTCGCGACGCGCCAGGATCATTTCGAGGCGCTGGCGTCCGTGCTCGGGCTCGACCTGGCCGGCGACGCGCGTTTCTCAACGCGCAGCGCGCGCGAGGCGAACGATTACCCGCTCTCGGAGCTCCTCGACACCGCCTTCCGCGAGCGAGCGACCGCCGACTGGCTCGCGGAACTCGCGGAATCGGGCGTTCCGGCAGCGGAGCCGGTCCCCTACAATTGTACGAACTTCCTGCGCAACCCGGAGAACCACCGCAGCGGCCGCGTCGCCGAGGTGCAGCATCCCAAGTACGGCACGGTCCGCGAACTCGCGGTACTGATGCGCGTCAGCGACGCCAAGCCGGCCGCGCATCGGCTGGCACCGGACCGCGGCGAACACACTGACGAGATCCTGCGCTGGCTGGGCTGGGACGATCGCCGGATCGAAGCGATCCGCGCGGCCGGCGCAGTGGTCTGAGCGCGGTCCGCTGAACGCGTCGTCGATGCGGGCCGTCCTCAAGCGCGACACCAAGCTGGTGCTGGAGGAGATCGAGGCGCCCAAGCCGACCTCTGGACAGGCGCTCGTGCGGACGTTGCACTGCGGCATCTGCGGCACGGATCTCCATGCGCTCCGTCACTTCGGCCATCTGATCGAGATCTCGAAGCGCGCCGGTCTCCCGATCGCCGCGAGCGATGTGCAGCCGATCGTGTTCGGCCACGAGTTCTGCGCCGAGCTGATCGGCTACGGGCCGGGGACGGAGCGTCGGTTGCCACCGGGTACGCGTGTCGTCGCGATGCCCACCATCTGCGGTCCTGCCGGCGCCGAGTTCGTCGGCTACTCCAACCGCTTTCCGGGCGGCTTCGCGGAGCGCATGCTGCTGTCGGCGGATCGCTTGATCCCGGTTCCCGATGGCCTCTCGTCGCGGCAAGCGGCTCTCGTCGAGCCGCTCGCGGTCGGCGTCCACGCGGTGGCGCGCGCACAGCTCGAGCGCGACAGCGTGATCATGTTGATCGGGGCCGGCCCGATCGGCCTCGCCGTGCTCTCCGCGCTGCGCGCGGAGGGGCTGGGTCCCGTCGTCGTCGCCGACTACTCCCCCTTCCGCCGGGGGCTCGCCGAGGCGATGGGTGCGGATCGCGTCGTCGATCCGGCAGAACACTCTCCGCACGAGCTGTGGGAGGGGCTGCTGAGCGGCATCCCGCGGGGCGCGAGGCGCCCAGTGGTCTTCGAGTGCGTCGGCCGGCCCGGCGTACTGCAATCGATCGTCGACGGAGTGCCGCGCGGAACGCGAGTCCTCGTCGTCGGGAACTGCTTGGAGACCGACGTCCTCGAACCCTACGTCGCCCTGACCAAGGAGCTCAACCTGAGCTTCTGCAACATGTACACGGGCGCGGAGTTCGCGGGAACGCTCGAGCACCTCGCGGAGGGTCGCATCGACGCCGATCTGCTGATCACCGGCGTGGTCGACCTGGAAGGCGTGGCCGGCGCCTTCGAGGCTCTGGCCGACCCCGAGCGCCACGCGAAGATCCTGGTGGAGCCGTAAGGGATTCGGTGCCCTTCCGGGCTACCACTTCTCGCGCAGGTAGGGGCCGAGGCCTTCGACGTCGGTGTCGCGGACGACGCGCATGCCGATCATGTCGCGCAGGATCTCATCGGAGCCTCCCGCTAGGTTCACGACCTTGGCGTCGCGGATGTAGCGCTCGACCTCGTACTCGCGCAGGTAGCCGCGACCCCCGTGGATCTGGACAGCCTCGAGGGCGACCTTCATCAGGTTGTCCCCCATGATCATCTTGGCCAGTGCCGTGTCCATGGTCGTGATGGTGTCGTCGCGCTTTCCGCAGGCGCACTTGTAGATGATCAAGCGCGCCGCCTCCGTGGCCAGCTTCATCTCCGCGAGCTTGTGCACGATCACCTGGTGCTCGTGGAGCTTCTTGCCGAAGGTCTCGCGCTCGCACGCGTAGCGCACCGAGCGCTCGATCAGGTACTCCATCATCCCTACGCACATGCCGTTGATGCCGGCGCGCTCCCAGAAGAGCACGTCGCGCATCACCTGGTTGCCCTGGCCCTCCTCGCCCAGGCGATTCTCGATTGGCACCCGGCAGCCCTCGAAGATGAGTTCGCCGTTCTGATTCGGGCGCTCCCCCATGCGCTCATCGGTGAGGTCGCGGCCCTTCGAGAAGCCCTCGAAGCCCTCCTCGACAACGAAGGCGGTCATGCCGTTGCGCGGCCCCTTGCTCCTATCGGTGTAGGCCAGGACGAGCGCTAGGTCGCAGATCGGCCCGTTGGTGATCCACGCCTTCACGCCGTCAAGTACGTAGTGATCGCCCTCGCGGCGCGCCGTGGTGCGAATCCCGGCGGCGTCGGAGCCGGCCGCCCACTCCGAGAGTGCGAAGGCACCGATCCACTCCCCTGACGCCATCTTCGGGAGCGCACGCTGCTTGAGGGCTTCGGTCCCGTGCTCGAGGATGCCCATCGCGCAGTCGTTCAGGTGCGGATGACACCAGGTCCCGACGCCGAAGGGCGCGCCACCGGCTCCGAAGCCCTCGAACATCAGGCACGAGGTGAAGGTGTCGTACCCGAGACCGCCGTACTCCTTTGGGATGATGAACCCGGTCATCCCGAAGTCGGCCATCTGTTCCCAGATCTCGCGCGAGAACTTCGCCTCCACGTCGAGTTCGACGGCGTGCGGCGCCACCGCCTCGCGCGCGAAGCTCTGGGCCTTCTGCTTCCAAGCACGCTGCTCGTCGGTGATCTGGAACTCCATCGGGCCTCCCGCTCAGAGCGTGTTGCCGCCGTCCACGCGGAGGACGGCCCCGTTGACGAAACTTCCGGCAGACGAGACGAGGAAGAGCACCGCCGGCGAGATCTCCTCGGTGGATGCGTGCCGGCGGAGGGGGGTGATGGCGATGAGCTTCGCGTAGGCCTCGCGATCATCGAGCACTGGTGCGGACATCTGCGTTTCGACGACGCCCGGCGTGACCGCGTTGACCGTGATCCCGAGCGGGCCGCACTCGCGGGCGAAAGCGCGAGTGAGGCCTTCGACGGCCGTCTTGGTGATCGCGTATCCCACCTGCCCGGAGTCCGGCCTCAGCCCAGAGCGGGAGCCGATATTGACGATCCGGCCTCCACCCTGCTCCTTCATGCGCTTCACGGCCTCCACAGAGGTCATGAAAACGCCGCTCAGATTGACCTCCAGCAGCTTGTCCCAAGCGGACTCCGGCAGCTTCCAGACGGCGCCAATCCAGGGATTCACGGCTGCGTTGTTGACGAGGATGTCGAGCCTGCCGCGGACGTCCACGATCTCGTCGACGACGCGTCGAATGCGCTGCCGATCGCCGACATGCAGCTCGATGGCCTCCGCGCTCCCGCCTTCGTCGCGGATCGACTCGGCGACCTTCTCGCACGCGTCGAGCTTGCGGCTGCTGACGACCACATGGGCGCCGTACGCGGCCAACAGCCGCGCCGTCGACTCGCCGATGCCGGAACTCGACCCGGTGATCAACGCCACCTTGCCAGAGAGATCGAAGAGATCGCCGTCCATGCTCCGCTCACCTCGACAGGCGACCGAGCGCGCCGACTCACCAGAGGTTCATCCGATCAGATCCGCCGCCAGGTTGCCTATGTTCGTAATGCGATTTTCGCCCAGACGCGTGTAGTCGTAGCCGGAGGCCGGGTAGCCGTTCGACAGCATCGCGAAGGAGACGCCGGTCTCCGGATCCAGGAAGCCGAGCTGGCTTGCGGCCCCGCCGTGCCCGAAGGTGCCGGGCGAACTCGTGATGGGCATCCAGCTCCCATTGGAGGGCGTCTCGCCGCGGAGGGTGACGAACAGGCCCATGGTGACCGGCCGAGTGTCTCCCCCGTAGAGCTTGTCGCCGTGCGGCACGCCCGTGAAACGGGGCCGGGTCCCCTCTTCGAGCGCCGCCCTGCTCCACAGGTCCGAGTGGAGGAGCGCCTGGTAGTACAGGACGAGATCGACCGCCGAGCCCACCAGCGCGTGGCTGGGTTCGCCGGCCGCGATGATCCGCGGGTCGCCCATGAACCACGGACCCCACGGGTCGATCTTCTGCTCGCCTTCGCTCGCCCCCATAAGCGTGAACGGTGCGATGTCGTGCTGCCGATCGACCGGGACGCCGAGCTCGAGGGATCCGAGACCGAGCGGGCGGGCGATCTCGTCCCGCAGATAGTCGCCGATCGGCTTCTTGCCCCGCCGTTCGACGAGTTCGGCGATCACCCAGGCCGCCGAAGTGAGGTGGTACTCGAGCCGCCCGCCCGGCTCGTAGGCGAGTCTCCAGCTCGCCATGGCCGCGAGCCGGTCGTCGCGATCGAGCATGGCCGGATAGCCGAGAGGAGCCAAGGGGAAGCCGGCCGTGTGCGTCAACACCTGCTCGACGGTGACGACATCCTTTCCGTTCGTTCCGAACTCGGGAATGATCTCGGCAACTCTCTCGTCGACGCGGAGCTCCCCGTCGCCGACGAGCTTCCAGATCAAACCCGCCACGACGGGGCGGCCCGTGGACTGGAGGACGTAGCGGCTTCCCCTGGAAGCGTCTCCGTAGGTCTCGAAGGCGACCAGCAAGTCGTTCCGCGCCACGGCGACCTGCGCCGAGGGCAGGGCGCCGCTCTCCACCTCAAGGCGGATTCGCCGCAGGAGCACGTCCAGCCGGGCCGGATCTACTCCGGCCGAGACGGGATCCGCCACGGGATGAGACAACGATCTCGTCATGCGTTCCACGCCCTTCCACTGTCGCCGATCAAGAGCGCCGCCTCGGGCAGGGGGTCGGTCGGCATCTTCATGGGAAGGCTGCACGAATCATGGATCGAGCTCGATCGCCTGCTCGGGGCAGGACAGCGCCGCCCGCTTCGCCTGCTCCTCGAACTCGGCGGGCACTCCCTCGCTCTCCACATAGGCCCGCCCGTCCTCGTCGCGGAGCTTGAAGACGCCCGGTGCGAAGCGGTTGCAGACCGCATGCCCCTGACACTTGTCGGCGTCGACACGGGTTCGCATCTTGCTCCTTTCGAGTACCGGCTTGCGCTCAGGCAACCAGAGACGCGGCGTTCTGGTAGAGGATCGCATCGCGTTGGTCATCGGTCAGACCGTCGAGCAGCTTCACGAAGTCGCGCGGCTCGACGAGCCCTTCCGGGTGCGGCCAATCGGAGCCGAAGAGCAAGCCCTCGGCTCCGACAGCGCCAACGATGCCCTCGATGTCGTCCTCCGGGTAGAGTGTCACCTTGATGTGCTCGCGGAAGACTTCGCTGGCTCGATCCGCGAGCCGTCCACCGATCCAGCGACCGCCGGCCATCTTCTGCATCTTGTCCATGCGGCGAACGAGGTAGGGGAGCCACTCGGCACCGTTCTCGACCGAGATGACCTTCAGCTTCGGGAAGCGCCCGAAGAGGTTTCCGAAGACCAGGGCGGCTAGCGTGTCCATGATCGGGCGATCGCAATAGGTCGAGGTCCACTGCCAGGCCGACTGGAGCCGCGCCGGTGGGTTGGGCGGCTCGCCCCAACTCGTCGCAAGGAGCTCGTTGTATCCGGCTTCGCAGAGATGATAGGCGGCGATCGCACCGGCATCGTTCATCCGCGACCAGAAGGAGTCGAAGTGCGGATCCGCCGGCGAACGTCCGTAGGCTGGTCCGGGCTTGAGGCCGATCAGCTTCGCGCCACGCTCGAGCGCCCAGTCGAGTTCGGCCACGGCCCGCTCGCAGTCCTTCAGCGAGATGAAGGGCGGCGAGTAGATGCGATCGCGGAAGCTGAAGTTCCAGGCGTCATCGACCCAGCGATTGTAGGCGTGCAGGCTCGCGTAGAGGAGATCGGGGTCGTCCTTCAGGTAGTGCTCTGCTCCCATCCCGATCGCTGGGAACAGGAAGGTTCCTGCGACTCCCTGCTCGTCGAGCTTCGCCAGGCGCGCCTCGCGCTCCTCGTACTCGGGCTGGATCTCGATCGGTTGCGGCTTCTCGCCGCGCTCGAGCGCCGCGATCAGCTCGCGCAGCGAGCCGGGGGCGTGGATCTCGAAAGCCTCCTCGCCGCCTAGGGTCATCACGTGATCGCCCGCGATCAGCGCTTGCTTGCCGCCCGGCCCCTCCATGACGCGGACCGTGCGATCCCGGTACTGGGGCTCGATGAAGCGAGTGAATGCGTCGAAAGGCTCGTAGCAGTGACTGTCGGCGTCGAAGAGAGGAACGGGGGTCGTCATGGTGAACTCCAGCAGGATCGAAAAATGTTTAGACGATTATTCGAACGTCATCAAGCCGAAGATCCGATCCGCAGATCCTGCGTGAGCGGCGGCCCGGCCCCGAGGCGGGAGGGCGGGCGGCCCGTTTTCAAGCCCTTCCGCCGCGTCAGCCGAGCAGGTCGATCAGCGCTCGGTTGTCGGAGTACCGGAACAGGACGCCACACGCGCCTTCGAGGTGTCGCCGCCAGAGGGTCTCGGCGCCGTCGGGATCGCCGGCCTCGATCAGTTCGATGAGCTGCTGGTGGGTCTTTGACTCCGCCCGCGAGGCTCGGGCCTTGGCGGAGGCCTCCGGAGTGCCCGAACGCGAGAAGACCTCGAAGTGGCGCTCGACGATGTCGTGGATCATCCGCGTGAAGAGCGTCAGAGTGTGATTGCCAGCAAGTTCGATCACGCGTTCGTGAAAGCGCAGCGACAGTCGGGCGCGCAGCTCGAACTCGCCCCGCTCGGTGGCCTCGACCTCCAGGCTCAGGATCTCGGAGAGCGCGGCCACGGCCGCGTCGCGACTCTTGAGGAGCGCAACCTCGCGTGCGGCGCCCGGCTCCACGACCGCGCGCGCCCGGTGGACGTCCTCGATGCGGGCGTTCGCGTGCTGCAGGAGCAGCCCGAACTGTCCTGCTACGTTCGCGACGTCGAGGCCACGGACCCGGCAGCCCCCGCGCGCTCCGCGCTGGATCACGATCAGCGACTCGGCCTCGAGGACGCGCAAGGCCTCGCGGAGCGTCGGCCTCGATACGTCAAAGCGCTCGAGGAGGGCCGACTCCGCCGGAAGGATATCGCCTTCCTCGAGTTCCCCTAGCACGATCTGACGCCGCAGTTGCGCCGCGATGATCTCCGCGGCCTTGGGGACCCTGACCGCATCGCCCTTGCTGTCCGCTGGTGCCGAAATGACCCACCTCGAAATCTAAGAATTTGTTCTATCCGGTCGGTTCTGCAAGCGGCACGCTGTGGAGCGTACCGGGGCGTCGACGAACGGACTCCGCGCTCACGAACGACTCAGAGGGCGCCCGCCTCGGCGAGTGCCTGGATGCGCTCGGCTTCGTATCCGAGTTCGCCGAGGATCTCTGCGGTGTGCTGGCCCAGCGCCGGCGCTGCTCGCTCGACCTCGAAGGGCTGGCCTTCTACAGCGGCGGGCCATGCGACGGCGGTGAAGGGGCCTGCATCGGGATGCACGCTTTCGTGGACAGTGCCGCGTGCGCGGAAGTGCGGGTCAGCGGGGATCTCGCGCAGGCTGTGCTTCGGTGACATCGCGATGTCGTGCTTGCGGGCAAGCTCGACCCACTCCTCGAGCGTCCGCGTATGGAAGATCTCCTGGAGCTCGCGACGGAGCGCGACATCGCCGGTCCCGAAGTCGACCGGCGTCGTCTCGTCCTTGTGCTCGATCAGATCGTCGCGGCCGATCACACGACAGAAGTAATTCCAGAATTTGTGCTCGATTCCGCAGAACAGGATGAAGCGGCGGTCCTTGGTTTCGTAGTACTGGTACTTGGATTTGTTGGTAAGCGAGGTCGCCATGCCGCGCCGGTCCGTGATCCGAGCGTCGTTCCACTCGTAGACCGCTCCGTACCAGTTCTGGGCCAGGACGGCGTCCGAACCCGCGCAGTCGATGTATGCACCCTTGCCGGTACGATCCCGGTAGCGCAGCGCCGCGAGTGCGGTGACGACCGTGTTGATCGCACCCGCAACCGTGCCGTCGCCGTTACCGCCCTCGACGGGGCGCACGAAGCCATCGTCGCACATCTCAAGGACCGGCTCACCCGCCAACGCACCCATCATCCCACCGTGGGTCGGGATCTCGGCGTAGGGCCCGCGAGCGCCGAAGCCGCTGCACTGGCAGTAGATAATGCCGGGTTTCCGTTCGCGCTGCTCCGCGTAGCCGATGCCGAGTCTGGTGCACGCGTCGGAGGCGAAGCCATCCACGAAGATGTCGGCCGTTTGGAGCAGGTCGAAGAAGACGGCCCGGCCCTCCTCGCTGCGCAGGTTCGCGGTCATGCTGCGCTTGTTGCGGTTGGCGTAGAGGTGGGCCGGGCTGTTGTGAGGCGAGATCTGCCCGAGGAATTCGCGCAGGTAGTCGCCGACGCCCGGCGCCTCCACCTTGATCACGTCGGCGCCCAGGTCTCCGAGGATCCGCCCCGTCTGGTCGCCGTTGAACAGGACGGCGCACTCCACGACCCGAACTCCCCGCAGCAGCTCGATCATCGCCCATCTCCTGTTTTAGATAATCATATATATCATTATGGACCTGTGCCCGCTGCCAAAAGTCGGCGATGCAAGAGGACCTGCGCCGAATCCAATCCGGCACGACCAGGCCCGAATGCGAACCCGGTCGCTTGACGGGCGGCATGGACGGCGCCCCAACGCCATCAGGTTCGAGTAGCTAGCCCTCGGAACGTCGAAGGTGTACCCGACTTACGCTAGTTGTCGGACCTCTGGAG
>JAGWBS010000038.1:24952-27974 GCA_021295775.1 Pseudomonadota bacterium
GCTGACCGCGGCCGGCGCGGCGGGGCTCGCCCTTCCCTACCGCGCCGCTGCGGACCCCGCGGCCTCCCGGGCGGGCGAGTGGGACGCGGGCGAGCTGGCGCACCTGATCCCGGCGGCCAACCACGAGCGGGTGCGGATCAAGGCGTCGTTCCAGCGCCCCCTCGACGCCGCGCCCGAACTTCGCGCCGGCTCGAGATCGACCCGCGGCGTCCGCACCGACTCGCAGGGACGGTTCTGGAGCTTCGATCTGGCCGTGCTTGATCCCGCAACGCGGCACAGGCTGGAACTGCGCGACGCCGCCGGAAAACCGCTGTGCGAGTCCTGGGATCTCGCCACTTTCCCGGCGCCGGACGCCGAGCCCGCCTCCTTCAGGGTCCTGATCTACACCTGCGCGGGCGGAGAAGACAATCTCCTGCTGCCGGACGGACGGCCCCTGTTCCTGCCCATGGTCGACCGCCGCCGACTCTTGAATCGCGGCCTGAGCTTCGCCCCCGACGCCGTGCTGGCCGTCGGAGACCACATCTACAAGGACCAGCTCAGCGGAGTGATGCGAACGCTGGGGCGCTTCCAAGGCGGAGACCAGCACGGCGGGGAGCTCGATCCGCTCGGCCGGTCCCTGCTGCTCGACGGACCGATGCATCAAGCCATGCGCGATCGCATGGAGGGCACGCGACTCCCGATCTTCGATCGCTCCCAGCCCATCCTGGGCGGGCCGAACGAAGAGCTGCTGGTCGAGATCGCGAACCACCAGATCGCGAACCTGTACGGAACCGCGCTGCGTTCCGTGCCCAGCTTCCTCACCCAGGACGACCACGACCACTTCGAGAACGACAGCACCTCGGCCAGCTACGTCACCTTCCCACCCGATCCGTTCATGCTGCGGGCGGCGCGCGCCACCCAGCGGCTCTACTACCCGGAGCTGTTCCCGGATCGGAACCTGCCGCGCGGTCTCGCGGGCGTGGACGCCGGCGACCGGCCGCCGGAGTGCTCCGAGAGCTACGGCAGCGTGCGCTGGGGCCGGCTGGCCGAGCTGCTGCTCTTCGACTGCCGCCGCCATCTGAGCCTGAAGGGTCCCAGCGCCGGCTTCGTGCCGCCCGAGACCGAAAGCTGGCTGATCGGCCGGCTCGGCGCTCGCGACGTTGCCCACGTCGCGGCCGTCCCTTCGACGCCGGTGGCCTGGAGCGCCGGCAAGTGGCTGGAGTGGTACCCGGATCTGCTCGGCCCCGACGGCGCGCTGTCCGCCGGCCGGGACAAGCCCTACTGGCAGGAGGGCTGGTTCTCGCAGCACAACCGCCTGCTGGAAGCCGCCCACGACCGCGACGGCGTACCGCTCTTCGTCAGCGGCGACCTGCACTCGATCGCCTCCGGGCGCATCCTGCGCAGCCGCGAGCTGGACCTGCGAAGCAACCCGGTGGTCTCGCTGCTGGCCGGGCCACTGGGCTCCGGAGTGATCTGGCCGTCGAACTCGCTCAGCCGGGGCGTGCGCGGAACGCCCCCTGAGTGGCTGGAAGTGGACGAGACTCTGCCCTGCGTCGAGAACAACGGCTTCACCCTGCTCGACTTCACCCCGGACGCGATCGAAGTGCGCCAGTTCCGTTGGCTCCCGGGCGCGTCCTCGGAGCCGATCGAGACGCTGCAGCCCTTCCATACCGAGCGCCTGGAGCGGCCCGCCTGATCGGATTCGGCGCCGAGCGGAAGAGTCAGGCCTGTCCTGAACCAATCGGAGAAACCGCTCCACCGCAGGCGGCGCAGCGGCGGCGCCAGCACAGCGGCCGTTCCGGACTTAGTAGTCGCGCTGCGCCAGCGGCAGAACGTCTTTCGCGGCCTGCCGCATGGCCTCCGCCACTTCCGCCTCGGGGCCGGCGACCCCCGAGCCGACCACCACGCGGTCCGCTCCGGCCGCCAGGTATTCGCCCACCAGCTCGGGCTCGGGGGGCTTGCCGAAGACCGTGATCGGCAGCCCGGCCGGGTCACGGCCGGCCTCCCGCGCCAGCTCGTCCAGCTCGCGGCGACGCTCGCGAACGTCCTCGGGCGTCACCTTCTCGGGCGCCCAGCCGTCGCCGTACGCCACCACGCGCTTGAGCACGGCGGGCGCCACCCCGCCCAGGTAAACCGGAACCCCGGGCCGCTGCGCCGGCCGCGGCAGCGAGCGCACCGGCGGGAAGTCGTAGTAGCGCCCGTGGAACTCGACCGCCTCTCCGCTCCACAGCGCCTTGAGCGCGCGCACCGCCTCGCCCACCTGCGTGCCGCGGTGCTCGAAGTCCACCCCCATCAGCACCGCCTCCTCCTCCAGCCAGCCGCTGCCCACGCCCAGCACGATCCGCCCGCCCGAGGAGCGGTCCAGCGTGGCCAGCGCCTTGGCCAGACGGATCGGCTGGTGCTCCGCGACCAGGATCACGCTGGTGCCCAGCTTGATCGAGGAAGTGACGGCGGAGGCCCGCGCCATCCCGATCAACGGATCCGTAAATCCCGGCACCTGCCCGTTCTCGAAGAACGGCGACACGCTCCGCGTCACCTCGACCGGGGCCACCACGTGTTCCGAAAACCACGCCGACTCGAACCCCAGCCCCTCCGCCTCCCGGCCGAAGAACCCCCCGTCCACGAACAGATCCGGATCTTCAGGCGACGGCAGCGGATACGAAATCCCGATGTGCTTGATGGCGATTCCCCCCGACGCACAGTTTCAGCGTGCAGGAGGACAGGATATCGAAGAAAGCTCTCCGGACGGCAGCGAAGAGATCCTCTTCGACCTGTCGCAGACGTATCCGAGGTTGACGGCCCCCGGGAGGCAATCAGGGCCTTCAGCCAGCCTTAGAGGCGATTTCAGGTCCTGTCCAGATCGATTCTCGGGAAACCACAGTCACAGCGAACAGACCCGGGCTCTGGGAGCGGGTCCGGGCATTAAACGCGCCCTGAGGATTGGGCGATCGAACCGGCTACACTCTGGCTGCTGTGAATACCCGATGATTCCGTCAGTAGGTCTTGTCGACGCAGATGCGAGTCTGATCCGCGTTCTGTTCAC
>JAGWBS010000098.1:0-5524 GCA_021295775.1 Pseudomonadota bacterium
GCCGCCCCAGGATTTCCTGGGCGGTGGACAAGTCGCAGACCAGCAGGTCGTCGGTCCCGCCGCCGGCGTCGTCGAACGTGCCCGCGACCAGGATTTCGCGGTCCGCACCGCCGGCGCGCAGCGTGACGCGCTGGCCGGTTCGCCAGCCCAGGCGCTCCGCGGCCGCGCGCGACGCCACCACCGCACCCGGTTCGAGCAGCCAGTGCTCCAGGCTCGCGCCGCGCCGGCGGGAGGCGGAACCGAAGTAGGAACGGAAGGGCGCCTCGGCGAACGGGTCGACCCCCAGCAGGCGCAGGGTCCGCTGGTCGGCGCGCAACTCGCCGCTCACCACGGGGGCGATCCCGCGCACGCCGGAGTCGCGGCGCAGTCGCGCGTACAGACGCTCGTCGAGACCCGCGGAGCCGGAGGAAATCCGGTGCGTGGCGCGCCCCGCGAGGCTGCTCTGGGCGATCTCGAAGCCGCGCAGAGCGCCCCGCTGGGCCAGGTCCACGGCCACCACCGCCGCCACCCCCAGCGCCACGCCCAGCAGCGGCAGCGCGACCCGTTGGGGACGGCGCGCGCCGCTGCGCCAGGCGATCCGCCACAGCGCGCGGTTCACGCCCGGGCCCCGCGCGCTCGACCGCCCTGCGGCCGAGATCCCGGGGCGTTCACGCCCGGATCTCGCCCAGCCGCCCCCCGCGCAGCTCCAGCACGCGGTCGGCGCGGCCCAGCATTTCCCGGCTGTGCGTGGCCATCAGCAGCGTGATCCCCCGGTCCCGGACCAGACCCTGAAGCTCGTCCAGGACTCCCCGGCCGGTCTCCAGGTCCAGGTTTCCCGTGGGCTCGTCCGCCAGCACCAGGCCGGGGCCGGAGGCCAGCGCCCGGGCGATCGCCACGCGCTGCTGCTCGCCGCCCGAGAGCCGGTCGGGAAAGCTGTCGGCGCGATCGGCCAGCCCGACGCGCTCCAGCCAGAACCGTTCCGGAGCGTCCGGGACTCCGGCCGCCCCGCCGCGGGCGTCCAGGTCCCGCGGCAGACGTACGTTCTCGGCCACGGTGAGCGTGGGGATCAAGTTGTAGGACTGGAAGACGAAGCCGATCCGGCGCCGGCGAAGCAGCGTCCGCTCGCGCTCCGAGAGCGCGGCGACGTCCCGGCCGTCGATCCTCACCCGCCCCGCGTCAGGCGCGTCGAGGCCGGCGATCAGGTTGAGCAGCGTGGTCTTGCCCGAGCCGCTGCGGCCCAGCAGCACGCAGCTCTGGCCGGGCTCGATCTCCAGATCGAGATCGCGCAGTACGCTGCGGACCAGGGCTCCCTCGTGGAAGCTCCGCGTGACCCCTTTCAGCTCGACGCGGATCCCCGCGCCGGGTTCCGGAGAGCCGGTCTCCGCGCTCTTCTCCCCCGGGCTCAGGCCGGGCCGTGCTCCGCCCGCCCGCGGGGATTCCCGCGGAGCCAAGAACTCAGCTCCCCCGGCGCAACGCGAGCGCCAGATGGCCCAGCGCCGCGAGCAGGGCGAGCCCCAGGGCGACCCAGACGCGCGGGCCGAAGATCGCCGCTCCCGGCGAGACCGGGAGCGCCAGCGTGTTCGCCAGCGCGGCGAGTTTGTAGGCGTGGATCGACTCGAACTCCGGATCCGTGGCGAGATCCATCAGGTCGCGCCGGCTGCGGTAGCGGAACACGCCCGCCGCGCTCCAGCCGGGATCGGGCTCCACCCCCCAGCGCTCGATGTAGAGCCCCGCCGCCTCGCCGCCGAAGGAGAAATGGCCCGCGCGCGCGTACAGCGCCGGCAGGAAGCCGTCCGTGTAGACCCGGAGCACTTCCCGCGCCGGCCGCGGCCGCGCGTCGCCGGGATCGGCCACGGGACCGGGATGCAGGCGCAGCAGGTTGAGCATGAAGAACTCTTCGCCGTCGTCGCGCCGCAGGAACTCGCGCATGCCGGCCAGCCGCTCGGGCTCCTCGACGGCGCCTGCCGCCCGCAGCTTCTCGACGTAGGTCTCGATCTCCGCCGGGGAGAGCGGGCCGGAGACGCCGTCGTACCACAGCCGGAACAGGGCGTAGACCAGCCCCGCGCCCAGCCAGAGCCAGCGCCCCCGCATCGACACGCTCAGCGGGCGCCGGGCGAACGCCGCGAGGCGCTGCCGCGGCCCATCTCAGCGCCCCCCGAAGCGCGGCTCGCGCTTTTCGCGGAACGCCTGGAAGGCTTCGCGCATGTCTTCGGTCCCCGAGTTGACGGCCTGCGCCATCGCCTCGTTCTCCAGCGCCTGCGGCAGCGTGGCGTCGAGACCGGCGTTCAGCAGGCGCTTGGCCATGCTCAGCGCCAGGGGAGGTCCCGCCGCCAGGCGTTCGGCCCAGGCGTCGACGAACGCGTCGAGCTCCGCGTCGGGCACGGCGCGGTTGATCAGGCCGATGCGCTCCGCTTCCTCGGCCGAGACGAAGTCGCCCAGCAGCACCAGTTCCTTGGCGCGGTGCAGGCCGATCAGGCGCGGCAGCAGCCAGGAGCCGCCGTAGTCGATGCTCAGGCCGCGGCGCGTGAAGATCTCCGAGAAACGCGCGCCCCGGGCGGCGACGATCAGGTCGCAGCCCAGGGCCAGATTCATGCCCGCGCCCGCCGCCGCCCCGTTGACCTTGGCGATGGTGGGCTTGGGGATCTCCGACAGCGCCAGCACGCCGGCGTGGATGCGCCGGATCACGTCCAGAGTGGAGCGCTGCGTGCTTCCCATCCCGGTCAGGTCGGCCCCGGAGCAGAAGGCGTCGCCGGCGCCCGTCAGCACCAGAACGCGGTCCTCGGCGCTCTCGGCCACCTCGTCGAAGGCGCGCCGCAGCTCGTCGAAGGTGGCCAGGTCGGCGGCGTTCTTGCGCTCCGGCCGGTCGAGCGTCAGCGTCGCGACGCCGTCGGGGGAACGCTCGAGCCGAAGGTTCTCGAAAGCCATGCCCGCGTCCTAGCCCGGCATCCGGATCTCGAGCCGATCGACCGAGCGCTCGAGCTCCTTCCAAATCGCCGCTTCGATCCCGCGCCCGCCGGGAGTGTCCATGTCTTCGACGTGCGCGTGCAGCCCGATCAGCAGCGAGCGCAGCCCGTCGTTCTGCCGCTTGAGGACGGACAGGCGCAGGCTCGATTCGGTTTCCGCAGCCGCCTCGCGCAGCTCGCCCGCCAGCGCCGAATCCGCGACCACCGCCGCGGCCTCGCCGAACAGGGCGCGCAGCGCGGAGTTCTCCTCCACCAGGCGCTCGGCCGCGCGGTCGATGTCCCCGGCGCAGATCAGCGCCAGCCCGGCGTAGGTGTTCAGGCTGCTCTGCTCGTAGGCGTCGCCGGCCCTAACGAAGTGGCCGCTGGCCAGCCCGCCGGCCAGCACCTGCAGGTACGCCAGGGTGTCGATCACGTCGGCTTCCCCATGATTTCGAGCAATGCCCGGTCCTGCTTGTTCGCCATCCCCAGTCCGGCCATGCCCATGATCGGATCGTGGTTCTTGCCGTCGATGAACTCGCGCGCCGAAGACACCCAGATCGCCTGACCCTTGACGGCGTTGAACAGCTCCCACCAGCCCAGCGCGTCCGGGTCCGCGCACAGCCCGCTGCTCCTCTCCCAGGTGCGGATGGCCTCGTCCCGGGCCAGCAGCGAACCCATGTAGCCGTTGCCGGCGAAGTCCCACAGCGGGTTGAAGGTCCAGCCGAGGTCTTCGAGCGGGTCGCCCAGGTGGACCATCTCCCAGTCCAGGATCGCGTGGATGCCGCCCTGCCCGTCGTAGAGGAAGTTGCCGGTGCGGAAGTCGCCGTGCACCACGCTCAGCTTCTGGGCGGGCGGCGGCGGGCTGCGCCTGAGCCTGCGGATGGCGGCGCGCGCGATCGGCCAGGGAGACAGCTCGTCGGCGTCGATCACGCCTTCCCAGTAGTCCAGCTCCCGCCGCCAGCAGTCTTCCGGCGCGGGCGCCTGCATGCACCCGGTCAGGCCGATCGCGGCGGGATCGGCCGCGGCAATCCGGCCCAGGATCTCCCACTTGCGGTGGCCGAGCTGTTCGCGGCGCTCGGCGTAGGGAGGCTGGCCGATCGCCGCGGGGCTGGATTCGAAGCCCGCGATCTCCTCGAGCATGAAGAACGGGTAGTCCAGCCAGGTGCCTTCTTCTTCGAGCCAGAAGACCTCCGGAACCGGCACGTCGGGGACGCCGGCGAAGGCGCGGTAGGCGTTGAACTCGTTGCGCCGGTCGGTCTCGATCACGCTGCCGGGCGGGTCGCGGCGCAGGATCACGCCGCGGTCGACGCTCTCGCCGCCGCTCGCGTAGCGCAGGCGGAAACGGTAGGTCTCGCGCGAGGCGCCCCCGACGATCCGGTCGAGGCCCTCCACGCTCACGTCCCGGGCCTCGGTCAGGCGGTGGGCCGCGTAGGCCTCGATCTGCTTGGCCAGGCGGTCGTAGACGCTCAACGTGGCTTGCCCGGAGTGAAGCGGACCGGCATCTCCTCGATGCCGGTGATGAAGTTGGACGGGCGCAGCGGCAGCGGGTCGTCGCTGGCCAGCTCGATGTCGGGCATGCGCCTCAGGACCTGCTCGAAGGTCACCTTGAGCTCCAGCCGCGCCAGGCTCGCGCCCAGGCAGAAGTGCGTGCCGAAGCCGCCGAACGCCACGTGGTCGTTGGGCGTGCGCTCCACGTCGAACTCGTGCGGGCGCGGGAACTGGCGGGCGTCTCGGTTCCCGGACGGGTAGAGCAGCAGCACGCGCTCGCCCTCGCGCATCTTCTGGCCGCGCAGCTCGTAGTCGCAGGTCAGGGTGCGGTTCATGTTCTGGATCGGCGTGACCCAGCGCAGCATCTCTTCGACCGCCGTCTCGATCTTGGAGGGGTCCTCGATCAGCTTGCGCTTCTGCTCCGGGTTATGGATCAGGGCCTCCAGACCGCCCGTCATCACGTGGCGGGTGGTCTCGTCGCCGCCGATCAGAATCAGCAGGCTCTCCTGCAGGATCTCCTCGTCCTCGAGCCGGTCTCCGCCCAGCTCCGAGTGCACCAGCACGCTCATCAGGTCGTCCTGCGGGGGGCGCGCGCGGCGGTCGGCGATCACCGCGGCCGCGTAGGCGAAGTATTCCGCGCTCATCGTGCTCATGTACTGGCGGCGCTCGTCTTCGTCCTCGATCTCGGCCACGTGACCGCCGCCCAGCATCTCGTCGGACCAGCGCAGCAGCTTGTCGCGGTCCTCCGGCTTAACGCCCAGCATGTCGCCGATCACGATCATCGGAATCCACTGGGCGATGTCGCGCACGAAATCGCACTCGCCGCGCTCGATCACCCCGTCGATCAGATCGTCCGCCAGTTCCCGCAGCTTGGGCTCGTGGTCGGCGACCCGGCGCGGCGTGAAGCCGCGGTTGACCAGGTTGCGGCGCCGCTTGTGCAGGGGGTCGTCCAGGTTGATCATCGACGGGATCCAGGAGTCGATCTCGGGCCGGGAACTCTTGACGGAGCAGAAGACCTGCGTCGTCTTCGAGGCCAGCATGATGTCTTCGTGCAGGGTCAGGCCCCAGATCCCGCCCGCGTCGTCGCCCTCCGCGTCCCAGTAGACCGGGGCGTT
>JAGWBS010000098.1:5570-7100 GCA_021295775.1 Pseudomonadota bacterium
CCCTCGCGGGTGGGATGGTCGGACATGCGATCTCCGGGCGGCTTGGCGGCGGAATGATATCAGGCGCCCGGACGGAGTTCCGGCGGCGCCCGCGCGGCTTGCAGGCGGCCGGGCGCCGGTGAGAAGCTGCGAGACTCCCGCAGCGAGGAGGGCGCCATGGCCTGGGATTTCGAGACCGAGCCCGAGTTTCAGAGCAAGCTCGACTGGATGGACGAGTTCGTCCGCGAAGAGGTCGAGCCGCTCGACCTGGCCTTCGGCGGGAGCGCCGCTCCCTACGATCGGCGCAACCCGCTCTACAAGAAGATCACCAATCCGCTCAAGGACGAGGTCCGCAAGCGCGAACTCTGGGCCTGTCACCTGGGCCCCGACCTGGGCGGGAAGGGCTTCGGACAGGTCAAGCTGGCGCTGATGAACGAGATCCTGGGCCGCTCCGCCTGGGCGCCCAATATCTTCGGCTGTCAGGCGCCGGACTCCGGCAACGCCGAGATCCTGGCCGCCTACGGCACCGAGGCGCAGAAGCAGAAGTTCCTGCAGCCGCTGCTCGACGGCGAACTGGTGTCCTGCTACTCGATGACCGAGCCGCACGCGGGCTCCGACCCCAAGGAATTCCGCTGCCGCGCGTGGAAAGACGGCGACGAGTGGGTGATCCAGGGCGAGAAGTACTTCTCCTCGCACGCGGACATCGCCGATTTCCTGATCACGATGGTGGTCACCGACCCCGAGGTTCCGGTCTACCAGGGCACCTCGATGTTCCTGATCGAGAAGGGTACGCCGGGGGTGGAGATCAAGCGCCTGTCGGGGCTGGCGGGCGAGCCCCTGGGCACCGGTCACCACGCCTACATCCACTACAACGACGTGCGCCTGCCCGACGAGAACCTGCTCGGCGGTCCCGGCCAGGCGTTCGCGATCGCCCAGAAGCGCCTGGGCGGGGGGCGCATCCACCACGCCATGCGCACCATCGCGCAGTGCCGGAAGGCGCTGGACATGCTGTGCGAGCGCGCGCTCAGCCGCGTGACCCAGGGCGAGGTGCTAGCCAAGAAGCAGATGGTCCAGGAGTACATCGCCGACTCGTTCATCCAGCTCGAACAGTTCCGGCTGCTGGTGCTCTACACCGCCTGGCACATCGACCAGGGCCACCGGGACAAGGCCCGGACCTTCATCTCCGCGGTCAAGGTGCAGGCCGCCGAAGTCCTGCACGACATCGTGCGGCGCGCGCTGCACGTTCACGGGGCTCTCGGCTGTTCCAACGAGATGCCGCTGGTCAAGCTCTGGGCGGGGGTGCCGCTGATGGGTGTCATGGACGGGCCGACGGAGGTGCACAAGGTCACGGTCGCCAAGCAGGTGCTGAAGGAGCACCAGCCGTCCGACGGGCTCTGGCCCAGCGAGTTCCTGCCCGACAAGCTGGCCACGGCCCGGGCCAAGTACGCGGAGCACTTGGAGCACGACGTCGGGAACCTCTGAGGGCCGTCCGGAGGGGGTGGATGTGAGTCGCCCCGCCCCGGGAAGCCTTTTCTCATGGCCTACCCCTCC
>JAGWBS010000039.1:0-2853 GCA_021295775.1 Pseudomonadota bacterium
CCCCCCCCTCCCCTGACCGCCAACCCCGACCCCCGTCCCCCCCCGAGTTACGACGCGAAGGGACCTTCAGCCTTCCCCCGCCCGCAACGGCCGAAAGAACGCCCGAATCTCCTCCACCAGCCCCTCCGGATTCTCCAGCGCCGGAAAGTGCCCCCCGCGCTCCATCAACGTCCAGCGCCGGATGTCGTAGTAAGGCTCGGCCAGCTCGCGCGGCGGCCGATTGGCCTCCTTGAACACCGCGGCCCCCATCGGCACCGAAATCCGCGGCGCGCTCGAAGGCGCGATCGCGCGCGAAAAGCTCTCGTAGTAAAGCCGCATCGACGAACCGATCGTCTGCGTCACCCAGTAGAGGGTCAGATTCGTGAGCAGCTCGTCCTTGGTGTAGGCGCGCTCGACGTCTCCGTCGCAGTCGCTCCAGCGCCGCCACTTCTCCACGATCCAGGCCGCCAGCCCCGCCGGCGAGTCGTTCAGTCCGAAGGCGGGCGTCTGCGGCTTGGTGCTCTGCAGGTGGACGTAGCCCCACTCCTGGGCGCGGTAGGCCTGAACGCCCCTCCACCACTCGAGCTGCTCGGGCGTCAAGCTCGCCTCGTCGATCGGGGGCGAGAACATGTTGAAGTGCACGCCGATCATGCGCTCGGCGTGGCGCACGCCCCGGGCCGTTGTCACGGCCGCCCCCCAGTCGCCGCCCTGCGCCCCGAAGCGCGGATAACCCAGCCGCTGCATCAATTCGACCCAGAGTTCGCCGATCCGCGTGGTGTTCAGGCCGCGCGTGCGCGGCGGGTCGGAGAATCCGTACCCGGGCAGCGAGGGCACCACCAGGTGGAAGGCGTCGCCGGGGTCGCCGCCGTGGGCGGCCGGATCGGTCAGCGGACCGATCACCTTGTGCATTTCGTAGAAACTGCTGGGCCAGCCGTGGGTGAGGACCAGCGGCAGGGGACGAGGCCCCCGGCCTTCGGCGTGGACGAAGTGGATGTCGAGCCCGTCGATCCGGGTCTTGAACTGAGGCAGCCGGTTCAGCGCGCGCTCGTGCTCGCGCCAATCGTAGTTCGTGCGCCAGTACTCGCACAGCTGCCTGAGATACCCGACCGAGCTGCCGTAGTCCCAGCCCGCGCCCTCGATCTCGTCGGGCCAGCGCGTCTGGTCGAGCCGGCGGACCAGATCGTCGAGGGTCTCCTGAGGGACATCGATCCGGAACGGTCGGACGGACAAGGCGAACTCCCGTGATTTCGGGCCCGGTATAACACGGGCGAAACAGCCCTGAACGGCCGGCGGGTCGTGCGATTACCCTGGCCTGTCCAGCGGCCCCGCGCGGCGGATCTTCACGGAACCGGCGTGAGTTCCGAGCCCGCCCGTCCGCTGCGCCGCTGGCAGGCGCACACGGCCTGGGGATGCTGCTGGTGTTGCTCCCCTGCCTCAGTTCTTCGGTTGAACCGTCCCTATGATATCCCCTGAATGAAGACCACTCGCTATTTCGAGGAACAGGTTCTGCGCAAGCGGCCCTACATTGAACGGGCTTGGTGTGCCCAGGTTCTCGCTGCCCCGATTCGCCGCGAGGCTCAACCGGACGGACGGGTGCGCTTTTGGGGAGAAGTAGCGTTCCCGAATGAAAACCTCCGGCGCATCCTACGAGTGATCACGTTGGCCGACGGAGCGACGGTCCACAATGCGTTTTTCGATCGAGGCTTTAGAATGGAGGGGCCATGAAGCTCCACTACTATCCCGAAACCGACAGCCTCTATATCGAACTCCGGGCCAAACCGGGTGCGGAGACGCGGGAGGTTTCAGACGGGCTGAACGTCGATCTCGATGCTGCTGGGGATGTGGTCGGCTTGGATATCGACCAAGCGTCTCAACGTCTGGATCTTTCGACCCTGGAGACCGAAGCGCTGCCGCTGCGCACACTCAGGGCCGGCTGAATTTCACGGAACGCAGGCTCGTGAAGCGATGGTCTCGCTCACCCGATGGCTGCGTGACGAGGGGGAGGGGGACGATCCAGATGCATCGCCATCGGGCGCTGACTTTTCCGATTGACGGTACCCGTGGTCAGCGGCCGGTGCCTCGAGCCGCACGGGTGCTTCCGTTGTCCTCCCGATCAGCGTCTTGAGGTCAACTTGGAAGTCCTTCTCCGAATAGAACCCAGGCCGCTCGGCGGCGAGCTCCTTGAGGATCCGCGGGTTCGCACGGAGGCGCGGCGGTGACGCAGGGCTGCGTCGGCCCCGGACGGTCGAAGTTCAGCAGGTCGCGCAGCATTCCCCGCCGCACGAGGACTTCGAAACGGCGATCCGGAAAGACCGCGAGATGACCGTTCGCCGGCAGCTCGGACGCCTGCTGCAGTGGGCGCGCCGCGTCTCCGAGGGTCCTGCGTGAGTTCCGGGCCCGCCCGTCCACTGCGCCGATGGCAGGCCCACTACGGCCTGGGGATGCTGCTGGTGCTCTTCGTCTCCAGCCACGTCGACCGCAACATCCTGAACATTCTGATCGATCCCATCCGGAACGAACTCGACGTCTCCGACACCTGGATGGGACTGCTGGCCGGCCCGGCCTTCGCGCTCTTCTACGCCATCCTGGGCGTGCCGGTTGCGCGCTGGGCGGATCGCGCCTCGCGCAAGGCGATCATCCTGGCGGGGCTGGTGATCTGGTCGCTGATGACGGCGGCCCAGGGCCTGGTGCGGCTGTTCTGGCAGCTTTTGGCGGCGCGCGTGCTGGTCGGGGTCGGCGAGGCGACGATCAGCCCGGCCTCGCACTCGATGGTCTCGGACTACTACCCCCCGGAGAGCCGCGCCAAGGCCCTGGCGATCAACACTTCGGGCGGCCACATCCGAATGAAGGTCGGCTACATCCTGGGCGGCTTCA
>JAGWBS010000039.1:3009-4751 GCA_021295775.1 Pseudomonadota bacterium
ACCTGTACTACTCGGCGGTGCTGTACGTGGTGGTCAGCTTCGCCTTCAACGTCTGGGGGGCCGCGTTCCTGATGCGCGTGCACGACATGCCGATCGCCGAAGCCGGTCTGTTCTTCGGCCCGGTGACCGGCATCGCCGGCTTCGCCGGCACGCTGGCCTCGGGGGCGCTGGCCGACCGCCTCTCGCTGCGCGACGTCCGCTGGCAGATGTGGATCCCCATGCTGGGCGGCCTGGGCATGCTGCCGTTCGCGGTCGGCTTCCTTTTCGCCCCCGAGCCGCGCGTCGGCCTGGCGTTCTACGCCCTGCAGGTCTTCCTTTCGACGTTCTGGATGGGACCCAGTTTCTGGGTCTGCCAGGGCCTCGCCCGGCTGCGCATGCGCGCCATGGCCGCGGCCATCCTGCTGCTGAACATCAACATCTTCGGGACCGGCCTGGGTCCGTTCGCGCTGGGCATCCTCAACGATCTGTTCCGGGGGCCCTACGGCGAGCTGGGCATCCGCTACTCGCTGCTGACGGTGTGCGTGCTGATGTTCTGGGCCGTCTTCCACTCGTACCGCGTCTCGCGCACGCTCGCCGTCGACCTCGCCGCCAGCCGCGATTGATAGAATCGCCCCCCGGGAGGCGCTTCTTGACCCAGCTCGTCGACACTTCGAAAAGCCCGGTCCGCTTCCGCAACTGGATCGACGGCGGCTACGTCGAGGCCGCCAACGGCCAGTGGATCGAGTCGGTCGACCCTTCGCGGGGCCAGGTCTGGGCGCTGGTGCCCGACGGCCGCGAGGCGGACATCCACCGCGCGGTGCAGGCCGCCCGGCGCGCCTACCGGCCCGGAGGCCCCTGGCGCAGCCTTCCCGCGGCCGGCCGGGCCGCGCTGCTGCGGCGGGTGGGCGAGCTGCTGCCGGGCTTCATGGACGAACTCGTCTCGATCGAGAGCCGCGACAACGGCAAGGTCGTGCGCGAGACCGGGCCGGAGTTCCAGGCCGTGGTGGAGATGTTCCACTACTGGGCCGGCGCGGCCGACAAGATCCACGGCGAGACCCTGGCGATCTCCCCGGACAGCTTCAATTTCACGCTGCACGAACCGATCGGGGTGGTCGGAGCGATCATCCCCTGGAACTCGCCGCTCTCGCTGCTGGCGGCCAAGGTGGGCGCGATCCTGGCCGCGGGCAACTGCGTGGTGGTCAAGCCGGCGGAGCAGGCGGCCTGTTCCTGCCTGGCGTTCGCGCAGATCTTCGAACAGGCGGGCTTCCCGCCGGGCGTCGTCAACGTAGTCGCGGGCATCGGCGAAGACGCGGGCGACGCGCTGGTGCGACACCCGGACGTGGGCAAGATCAGCTTCACCGGCGAGACCCTCACCGCCAAGACCATCACCGCCCGCTCGGCCGACACGCTCAAGCGGCTGTCCTTCGAACTCGGCGGCAAGAGCCCCAACATCGTCTTCGCCGACGCCGACCTCGACGCGGCGGCGCAGGGGGCGGTGGCGGCGGTCTTCACCGGCGGGGCGGGGCAGACCTGCATCGCCGGCTCGCGCCTGCTGATCCAGCGCCCCGTGTACGACGACCTGATCGAGCGCATCGCCAAGCGGGTCGAAGCGATCCGCCTGGGCGACCCGCTCGATCCGGAAACCGGCATGGGCCCGGTGGCCTTCGACAAGCAGTTCGAGAAAGTCACCGGCTATCTGCGGCTGGGCCCGGAGGAGGGCGCCGAGGTGGCCTTCGGCGGCCGCTGGGGCGGGGAGCTCTTCG
>JAGWBS010000039.1:4793-5536 GCA_021295775.1 Pseudomonadota bacterium
GCGCGCAACGACATGCGCATCTGCCGCGAGGAGATCTTCGGACCGGTCACGGCGGCGATCCCCTTCGACGACGAGGAAGAGGCGGTGGCGATCGCCAACGACACCACCTACGGCCTGGCCTCGGGCGTCTGGACGAGCGACCTCAAGCGCGCCCACCGCATGATCGCCGCGATCGAGTCGGGCGTCGTCTGGGTCAACACCTACCGGCGCATCCACTGGGGCGCGCCCTTCGGCGGGGTCAAGCAGAGCGGCTACGGCAAGGACAGCGGGCTGGAGAGCCTGCGCGGCTACCAGCAGATCAAGACCTGCTGGATCGACCTCGGCTGAGTAGTGTCGGAGTTCCGCGAGCGGACCGCGATCGCGGGCGTCGGCTGGACCGAGTTCTCCAAGAACTCCGGCGTCAGCACACTGACGCTGGCCACGCGCGCGATCCTGGCGGCGCTCGACGATGCGGGCGTGCCGCCGGACGAACTGGACGGGATCGCGACCTTCCGGGTGGGCGACTCGGCGCTGCCCGCCAACGTGGCCCAGGCGCTGGGCGTGCGCGACCTGCACTACTACGTCGACCAGTTCGGTGGCGGCAGCGTCTCGCACTCGATCGTCGGCCAGGCCGCGATGGCGGTCGCCACGGGCCAGGCCCGCCACGTGGTCTGCTACCGCGCGTTGAACGCGCGCTCGGAGTTCCGCATGGGCGGCAGCGGGCGGCCGCCGGTGGACGCGGTCGAGACGCAGTACCAGGCGCC
>JAGWBS010000039.1:5729-63760 GCA_021295775.1 Pseudomonadota bacterium
TGGACTGCTGTCTGGAGACGGACGGCGCAGTGGCGGTGCTGGTGACCAGCGCGGAGCGGGCGCGCGACCTGAGGCGCGTTCCGGTGCTGATCCGGGGCGCCGCCTGGGGGTCGGGCCTGACGCTGTACGCGCCCCAGGACGACCCCACGCGAACCTCGGCGGCGGACCTGGCGCCGCGCCTCTTCGCGCAGGCCGGCGTGGAGCCGGCCGACATCGACGTGGCCGAGCTGTACGACTGCTTCACCTACAGCGTGATCGTGCAGCTCGAGGACTACGGCTTCTGCGCCAAGGGCGAGGGCGGCGCCTACGCGGCCAGCGGCGCGCTGGAACGCGGGGGAGAGCTGCCGGTCAACACGCACGGCGGGTTCCTGTCCGAGGGCTACGTGCACGGCCTCAACCACGTCTGCGAGGCCGTCTCGCAGCTTCGCGGCGACGCCGGCGAGCGCCAGGTGCCCGGCCCCGAGATCGCGCTGAGCACCGGCCAGCCGGGCTACGTGGCGGGCAACACCTCCGCGCTGGTCCTGCGCCGGGGAGGCTGAGCTTGGCCTACGACAAACCGCTGCCGTTCCCCGACCGCGACTCGATTCCGTTCTGGGAGGGCGCGCGCGCGGGAGAGCTCCGCCTGCAGCGCTGCGACGGCTGCGGACGCTGGCGCTGGCCGCCGCGCGCCGTGTGCGGCGACTGCCGCAGCTTCGAGAGCACCTGGCGGGCGACCCGCGGCTGCGGCCGCGTGGTGAGCTGGATCCGCAACCACCAAATCTTCATGCCGGCCTACCGCGACGAGGTGCCCTACAGCGTGGTCCAGGTGGCGCTGGAAGAGCAGCCCGACATCGCGTTTTTCGGGCGCCTCGTCGGCGGAACCGAGCCGGCCGACGGCCTGCCGGTCCGCGCCGTGTTCGCCCCGGTCACCGAGGAGGTCACCCTGGTGCACTGGGAGCCCGCCGACTAGCGGGCGGGGGCAAGGGGAGAGAGATGGGCTTCGAAGTGATCTCCGCCGACAACCACATCAACGAGCCGCCCTGGGTCTTCGACCGCGTGCCCAAGGAGTTCCGGGACCGCGCTCCGAAGATGATGCGGGGCGAGGACGGCGGGGACGGCTGGAGTTTCGACGGCAAGCCGCCGGTGCGGACCTTCGGCATCGAGGCCATGGCGGGGCGCAGCAAGCAGGACTACCAGGTCAGCGGGCTGCGCTTCGAGGACATCCTGAAGGGCAACTGGGACGGCGCCGCGCACCTGGCGGACATGGACGCCGACGGCGTCGAGGCGGCCGTGGTCTACCCCGCCCACGCGATCTTCACCTACGTGACCGAGGACCGGCCGCTGGGCGTGGCCTGCATGCGCTCCTACAACGACTGGGTCCTGGACGAGTTCCAGGCCGCCGACCCGGCGCGCCTGGTCGGACTGGCGATGCTGCCGGTCGACGACGGCATGCCCACCTGCCTGGAGGAGTTCGAGCGCGTCGCGGGCAAGGGCGCGCGCGGCTGCTTCCTGCCCGGGTTCCCGATCAAGCCCTACCACCACGAGTACTACGAACCGCTGTGGAAGGCCGCCGCCGAAGCCGGCCTCCCTCTAACCATCCACCGGACTTTCGGCGGCAGGCCGCAGGAGAACGACTGGGACGAGCTGATGGCCCAGAAGGTCACCCCCGCGGGCATCGCCTACCGTTTCTTCAGCTCGGTCCGGCCGCTGACCTACATGATCTTCTCCGGGATCTTCCAGCGGCATCCCGNNGTGAACTTCGGCTGGGTGCCGTTCTGGCTGCAGACCATGGACGGCGAGTACGAACTGCAGCAGGCGTGGTCGGAGATGGAGATCGACGCGCCGCCCTCGAGCTTCGTCGGAAAGAACGTCTTCACCACCGGCCTCGACGACCACGTCGGCTACGCCCTGATCAAGGCCGGCTCTCCCCGGCTGGCGGACATGACCATGTTCTCCAACGACTACCCGCACAGCGTCACGCTCTGGCCCGAGTCCCGCCGGCACATCGCCGAGCTGACCGACGGCATGGATGCCCGGGACAAGCGCAAGGTCCTGGCCGGCAACGCCGCCCGGGTCTACGGTTTCGAGGCCTAGAGCGGGCCCGGGGTCGAAGGACCGCTGCCGAGCCGAGCGCTTCGCCTGACGCCGGGAGCTTCGCCGCGCGTGACGCCTACCAGCGCAGCGGCAGGCTTTCCAGGCCGCGGAGCAGCAGGGTGGGGCGGAATTCCGCGGTCTCGCTGGCCAGTTCCAGGTCGGGGAGGCGCCGCGCCAGCGTGCCGATGGCGGTCTGCAGCTCGCAGCGCGCCAGGGACATGCCCAGGCAGACGTAGTTGCCCAGCCCGAAACCGAGGTGGCCGACGTCGGAGCGGGTGATGTCCAGGCGGTCGGGCTCGGGGTAGCGGGCCGGATCGCGGTTGGCGGCGCCGTTGACCAGGATGCACATCTCGCCGGCGGGGATGGAGATCCCGTCCAGCTCGATGTCCGAGGGGCCGACCCGCTGGCTGATCTGCACCGAGGTGTCGTAGCGGATCAGCTCCTCCACCGTGTTGGTGATCAGCCGCGGCTCGCTCCTCAGCAGGTCCCATTGGTCGCGGTGGATCAGCAGCGCGCGCACGCCCATGCTGGTCAGGTCCGCGGTGGTGTTGTGGCCCGCCTGCAGCAGGATCACGCAGGTGGCGACGATCTCGCGGTCGGTCAGCGCGCCCCGTTCGTCTTCGAGTCCGATCAGCGCGCTCATCAGGTCGTCGTCCGGGCTGGCGCGGCGCTTGGAAATCAGCTCGCCGAAGTAGGACTCGAACCCGTCCGAGGCGTCCTCGCCGTTGCGGATCACCTCGTCGTCGAGCGCGGCGACGTCCCCACGGCGCGCGAAATCGTGCGCCCAGGTCATGAAGTGCGCCACGTCCTCGTGCGGGAGGCCGAGCATCCCGCAGATCACGCGGATCGGCAGCGGGTAGGCGAAGTCGTTGACCAGGTCCATCCGGCCGCGGTCCACGACCTCGTCGAGCAGGTCGTCGACCACCCGCTGCACCAGCGGACGCTTCTTCTCGATCGCCGCGGGCGTGAAGGTCCGGGAGACCAGCCCGCGAATGCGGTCGTGGTCGGGCCGGTCCAGGTAGAGCAGCAGGCGCTTCATCATCTCGAAGAATTTCGCGCCGGAGGGACCGGAGTCGAAGATGTCCACGTTGCGGCTGTCGCTGAGCATGCGCAGATTGCGCAGCACCGCGTGGACCGCGCCGTGGCTGGTGACGAACCAGCCCCGCTCCAGGCTGAACTGCTCGGTGGGGTGGATCGGCGCGATTTCGCGCATCCGGTGGTAGTAGGGGTAGAGTTCGCCGCGCCGGGCCGGGTCCAGGATGACGCCCAGGATCTCTTCGGGATCGGAAAGGTCGGCCGGGTTGGGGTGAGGTGTCGACACGGCGCTCCCTCCGCTGGCGGGTTTTCAGTATATCCCCGGCCCCGAGGCGCGATTCGCTCAGTCCGAGCCGGCGAACTCGTCCAGGATCCGCGCCAGCTCCAGCGGGCGGTCTCCCTGCACGCTATGCCCCGCGCCCTCGACCACTTCCACCCGCGCCCCCGGCTGGCGGCGCAGGACCTCGGCCACGTCCGCGTCGTCGACCACCGGCGACAGGCTGCCGCGCACCAGCAGCAGCGGCGCGGCGATGCGGGAGACGTCGTCCCACAGGCCTCCGAACTGGACTTCGGCCGGGCGCGCGGAGGACTCACTTTCGGGCGAGGCCCAGCGCCGGTCGTAGCGCCAGGTCCAGCGGCCGTCGGGCAGCGGCTTGGCGTTATGGATCACGCCGCGCCGCAGCGACGCCTCGCTGCGCGTGGGGTTGTGCTCGACGGTGCGCGCCAGGATCGCCTCGAAGCTCTCGAAGTACTCCGGACCGCGCACGAAATTGATGATCGCGCGGGCCTTGTCCGCGTCGACGCCCGGGGTGACGTCGATCAGCGCGAGCCTGGACACCCGTTCGGGATGGCGCGCGGCGAGCGCGCACGAGGTCAGGCCGCCGAGCGACATGCCCACCAGCGCGCGCGCCTCCGGCGCCAGCTCGCGGATGGCGGCGGCGACGGCGGCGGCGTTGGTCACCGGGCCGTAGTCCTTGTCGTCGCGCCAGTCGGAGTGGCCGTGGCCCGGCAGGTCGACGGCCACCAGCGGCCGATCGATGGCCAGGGCCAGCGTGTCCCAGGTGTGGGCGTTCTGGGAGCCGCCGTGCAGCAGGACCAGCTCCGCGGGCCGATCGCCCCAGACCAGGGCGCTGACCCGCTGGCCGGGGGCGACCTCCACCGAGCGCCGCTCGACCGCGGGCGTCCCGGACCAGGGAAGACCGAACTCCTCGGCGTTCTCGGACAGCAGCGCGAACTCGTCGTAGTCGCTCATGGCTCGATGCTACTTCGGGGCCGGGATCGAGCGCCAACCCGGTCGGCGCGCCGGTCGAGCGTCGCGCGGGGGCCATGCTATGCTCCCGCCGCTTTTCGTCGGAGGAGCGCACTTTATGGGTCAGTTGAAGGCAGGATCGCGGCTCCGCAGCGCCGTGTGCGACACCGAGGTCATGGTCGTGGCCGCCCCCGCGGCGGAGGTGGAGCTCAGCTGCGGCGGCGCCGCCATGCTGGAAATCGCAGCGGCGCGGTCGGGGGACGGCGCGCCCGCGCCGGACGCGGCCGAGGGGACGCAGCTCGGCAAGCGCTACGTGAACGAGGCGGGAGACCTCGAGATCCTGTGCACCAAGCCGGGCCAGGGCTCGCTGGGTGTCGCCGGGGCGCTTCTGACGGTCAAGGAGGCCAAGCCGCTTCCCGCATCGGACTGACCGATGAACCTGATGATGCTGCTCGAGATGGCCTCCCAGGGCTTTGCCGACCGGGGGGCCGTCCAGAACGGAGACCAGCGCCTGAGCTACGCGGAGCTCTTCTCCGCGGCCGGCGGAGCGGCCGGGATCGCCCGCGAGGCGGGGGTCGAGAAGCTGGCCGTGCTGGACGTGAGCAGCCTGGCGGTTCCGGTGGGACTGTTCGGTGCCGCCTGGTCGGGCAAGCCCTTCGTGCCGCTCAACTACCGCCTGACGGACGCCGAGCTGGAGAGTCTCGCCAGCCAGATTGCGCCCTCGCTGCTGGTCACCAGCCGCGACCGCGTCGGCAGCCTGTCCAAGCTCCCCGACACGCAGGTGATGGAACGGGACGAGTTCCTGGAGCGCGCCCTCGGCGCGGAGACGCCGACCGCCGACTGGTCGATGGACCCGGACGAGATCGCGATCCTGCTTTTCACCAGCGGCACGACCGGCGCCCCCAAGGCGGCGGTGCTGCGCCACAAGCACCTGGTGGCCTACATCCTGGGCTCGGTGGAGTTCGCGGGCGCCGCCGAGGAGGACGCCGCGCTGGTGAGCGTGCCTCCCTACCACGTCGCGGGCATGTCGGCGATCTGCAGCTCGGTCTACGCGGGCCGCCGCATCGTCCAGCTCCCCAGCTTCGACCCCGACGAGTGGCTGCGGCTGGCGCGCGAAGAGGGCGTCAGCAACGCCTTCGTGGTTCCCACCATGCTGTCCCGCATCGTCGACTCGATCGGCGAGGGCGCCGAGGCCGGGCTTCCGGGGCTGCGGGCGGTCTCCTACGGCGGGGGCAAGATGCCCCTGCCGGTGATCGCGCGCGCGATGCGCGCGTTCCCCGACACGAACTTCACCAACGCCTACGGACTGACCGAAACCAGTTCCACGATCACGGTGCTGGGTCCCGAGGACCACCGGGTCGCCGCCGCCAGCGACGACGAGGCGGTCCGCCGGCGGCTCACCTCGGTGGGCCAGGCGCTGCCGACGGTCGAGATCGAGATCCGCGACGAGAACGGCGCCAAGCTGGGTCCGGGGGAGCGCGGCGAGATCTACGTGCGTGGCGAGCAGGTCTCGGGCGAGTACCTGGGACGCGGTTCGAGCGTGCTGAACGACGGCTTCTTCCCGACCCGCGACGCGGGTTCGATGGACGCGGAGGGCTACCTGTTCATCGAGGGCCGCGCCGACGACGTGATCGTGCGCGGCGGCGAGAACATGTCGCCCGGCGAGATCGAAGACGTGCTGCTGGAGCATCCGGCGGTGGCGGACGCGGGCGTGGTGGGCGTTCCCGACGAGGAGTGGGGCGAAGCGGTCGCCGCCGCGGTCGTGCTGAAGGACGGGCAGGACGCGTCCAGCCAAGACCTCCAGGTCTGGGTGCGCGAGCGACTGCGCTCTTCGCGCACCCCGCAGCGGATCGAGTTCCGCGGCGAGCTGCCCTACAACGAGACCGGCAAGCTGCTGCGCCGCGTCCTGCGCACCGAGCTGGCGAGCTGAAGCGGGACCCGCGGGGCGCTTGTTCCGCTGTCGGGCCGAGCGGGGTTCGGGCTAAGCTGCGGTCCTCGATGGCGACGCACGCGGGGAAGATCTGCGGGGTAGCCGAGGCGGCGGCGCGCCTGCGTTCGCCCTTCGCCCACGAGGAGTTCTCTCCGCTCCTGGGCGAGACCCCGCTGATCGTCGATCTCGCGCAAGCCGCTCCCGGCCTCTCCGGGGCCGAGACATCGGCCTTCGCGTCCGCGCTGTCCACGCTCCCGTGCCCGACGATCGGCTGGACCGACCGCGCAGGCGCGGCCGCCGCGCCGTTGAGCGAGCACTTCGATCTGCTGCTCGACGACGACTCGGACCTGGAGACGGTACTGGGCTGGGTCGAGCGTCGGCCGCTGGCCTCGATGGCGGCCGCGCAGCTCATGCGCCACTCCCAGGACGCCGACCTGCACGAGGCGCTGATCGCCGAGTCGCTGGTCTATTCCACCTTGCAGAGCGGGCCCGAGTTCGCCGCCTGGCTGGCCGGGCGCGGCGCGCCGCGCACCCGTCCGTCCAACCCGGAGCCCGCGGTGCTGGTGGAGCGCGACGGCGACCGCCTGGCGCTGACATTCAACCGCCCCGAGAAGCGCAACGCCTTTTCGGCGCAGATGCGCGATGCCCTGGCCGAGGGCCTGCGGATCGCACAGGCCGACGAGTCGCTGCAGGTCGTGCTGAGGGGCGCGGGCGACGCGTTCTGCAGCGGCGGAGACCTGGACGAGTTCGGCACGGTTCCCGACCCCGCCACCGCGCACGCGATCCGCTCGACCCGCAACGCGGGCCGCATCCTGTCCTCGATCGCGCCGCGCGTGCGGGTGGAACTGCACGGCGCCTGCGTCGGGGCCGGGATCGAACTGCCGGCCTTCGCCGGCCGCGTGGCCGCCCGCCCGGACGCCTTCTTCCAACTCCCCGAAGTCTCGCTGGGTCTGGTTCCGGGGGCCGGCGGCACGGCCAGCCTGCCGCGCCGCATCGGCCGCCAGCGCACCCTCTACATGGCGCTGACGGGCCACCGGATCGACGCGCCCACGGCCCTCGCCTGGGGGCTGGTCGACGAGCTGTCGGACTGATCTTCGGCGGGGATCAGTCCACCACGCCGCGCTGGCGCAGCGCGTCGATCTGGGCCTCGTCCCGGCCCAGCTCGCGCAGGACTTCTTCGCTGTGCTGCCCGAGGTCCGGGGCCATCCAGCGCGGCTCGCAGCGCGTGCGTCCGAAGTCGACCGGCGTGTTGGGCAGGGTGGTGGTCGAGTCTCCGTCGGGGACCTCGATCAGTCCGCCCGCAGCGCGCACCTGCGGGTCGCTGACGACCTCTTCGACGCTCTGAACGGGAGCCCAGAAGAAGTCTTCCAGGCCGTCGAAGATCCCGGCCCATTCCGCCAGCGGCCGGGTGGCGAAGATCGCGTCGAGCTGTCCGATCAGTTCCGTGGCGTTCTGGGCGCGCGCGCCGGGGGTCGAAAAGCGCTCGTCGGTCTGCCACTCCGGGTGGCCGACGGCCTCGGTCAGGGGCGGCCAGTGGCGCTCGGCCTCCAGGCCGACGATCCAGAAGCGCTTTCCGTCTCCCGCCACGTAGTTGTTGACGGTCGGGTTGCCCATGTTCGCGCGGTGGCCCGGCTGCATGGAGACGCCCAGGCGGCAGGTCACGGCCAGGTCGAAACTGATGGTGTAGATGCCCTGGCGCAGCAGGGAGGTCGAGACGAGCTGACCCTTGCCGCTCTTTTCGCGTTCGTACAGCGCCGCGGAGATCGCGGCCGCGGTCGACAGGCCCGCCCCGTGGTCGCCCATTCCGCCGCGCTGGAAGGGCGGGTCGGCGTCGCGAGGGGTGAGCGCCCAGGCGATGCCGGAGCGCGCCCAGAAGGCGGCGATGTCGTAGGCGGGCTTGTCGGAGTCCGGACCGTCCAGCCCGTAGCCGGTAAGCGACGCGTAGATCAGCCGCGGGTTGCGCTGCATCAGCGCCTCGGGGCCGAGGCCCAGACGCTCGAGCGCGGAGCTGCGGATGTTGGACAGGAAGACGTCCGCGCCGTCGATCAGCTCCAGCGCCAGCGCGCGGCCCTCTTCGCTCGACAGGTCGAGCGCGATGCTGCGCTTGCTGCGGTTGTCCATCTCGAACGGCGGGTTGAAGGGCAGGTCGCCGCCCAGGATCTTGGCGAAGCTCCGCGCGGGGTCGCCGGAGCCCGGCGGTTCGATCTTGACTACGTCCGCGCCCCAGTCGGCCAGGATGCCCCCGCCCGCGGGACCGGCCACCCAGACCCCGAGTTCCACCACCCGCACGTCCTGCATCGGTCCAGGCATCGCTCGCTCCGTTGCTGGCTACATCCCCGGGGGGCGCGTGCCGATCACTTCGTCGGCCTCGAGCCGGTCGATCTCCGCCTCGCTCAGGCCGACCACGTCGCGCAGGATCTCGCGGTTGTGCTGGCCGACGGTCGGGGCGGGAGTTCGGATCCAGCGCTCCAGGCTGGCGAAGCGGAACGGACAGCCCGGCACGAGCTGCGTACCGGCCACGGGGAAGTCGATGCTCTCGTAGAAGCCCCGCGCGCGGTGCTGCGGGTGCTCGCTGGCGATGCGGCCGTCGAACACGGCGGCCGCCGGCACGCCGTGGGCGATCAGGCGCTCCACCGCCTCGTCGAGGTCGCGCTCCGCCACCCAGGCGGACAGCTGCTCGTCCAGAGCGTCGTGCGCCTCCCGCCGGCCCGCGAGCGTGTCCAGAGCGGGATCGTCGGCCCAGTCGGGCCGGTCCAGGGCCTGCTTGAGGCCCTCCCACTGCGCCTCGGTCTCGACCGCCAGGGTCAGCCAGCGCTCTTCCCCCCGGCAGGCGAACAGCCCCTGGGGAGCCGCGTAGGGGGCGCGATTGCCCTCGCGCTGCATCACCTCGCCGTAGGCGCTGTACTCGACCAGCTGCTCGGCCGCCGCGTTGAGCGCGCCTTCGACCATCGTGCACTCCAGGAAGTGCCCCTGGCCGCTGGCCTGGCGGTCGAACAGGGCGACCATCACGGCCAGTGCCGCGTGCATGCCGGCGTTCGGATCGCAGGGACCGCGCTGGATGCGCGGCTGGTCGTAGGTGTGGCCGGTCAGCCAGGCTAGACCCGTCATCTGCTCCATCGTCTGGGCGAAGCCGACGTTGTCGCGCCACGGTCCGTCGAGGCCGAAGGCGGGCATGCGTGCGTAGATCAGTTCGGGGTTCAGCTCGCGCAGCGCCTCGCGCGTCAGGCCGAAGCCGTCGAAGACGCGCGGCGAGAAGTTTTCGACCACCACGTCGCACTCGCGGATCAGGCGCTTGACGCACTCCAGGCCCTGGGGATCGGCCAGGTTGAGCGTCAGGTTGCGTTTGTTGGTGTTGGCGCCCATGTACAGGCCGCTGCGCTCCCACCAGTCGCCCCCTTTGGCGGCGAACATCCCTCCGAGCATGCGCCCGCCGTCCAGACGCTGGATCGCCTCCAGGTGGATCACGTCGGCTCCCAGCATGGCGAGCATCTGGGTCGAGGTGGGTCCCGCCCACCAAGCCGTCGCGTCGAGCACGCGCAGCCCCTCGAGCGGCAGCTTGGCCGGGTCGTCCGGGTGGCTGGGCCGCGGGGGCGTCCGCGGCTCGATCGCTCCGCCGTGCTCGCCCAGCCGCGGAGCCGGGCCCGGCTCGCGCACCCGCCCGTCGTCGATGCGGTACGGCGGTCGCGGCTGCAGGAAGCCGCCGCCGGGATTGGGTTCGAACACTCCGCGCTCCTCGAAGTGCGGGTGGCGCAGAGCGCCCGCGCTGTCGTTGACGGGCGCCACCGGAATGCGCAGCAGCGAGGCGTTGCGGACGATCTCGTCGGTGGGGTGCTGGGTGGTGAAGGCGCGGACGATCTTGTTCCACTCGTCACGCCGGCGCCAGCGGCCGCCCACGTGGGCGAAGTCGGGTTCCTCCTGGAGGTCGGGGCGGCCGATCAGCACCAGGAAGCTGTTGTACTGCTCGCGCGAGTTGGTGTTGAAGCCCACCCAGCCGTCCAGCGTCGGCTCCACGGAGGGGATCTCGACCGTGCGGGCGTTCGGGTTGCGCTGGGGCGAGCCCTGCAGCCGGTACATCAGGTCGCCGTAGCTGCTCGAAGCGATCGTGATCAGCTCCAGCAGCGAGAAGTCGATGTGCTCGCCCCGGCCCGTGCGTCGCGCCCGCCACAGCGCCGCCAGCGACGCCACGGCGGAGAACACCCCGCCGACCCAGTAGAGCGTGCGCCCGCCGATCATCACCGGCGGATGCTCCGGCAGGCCGCGGGCCGCGATGCAGCCCGACTCCGCCTGGATGGTGATGTCGCTGGCCGGCCGGCCGGTGTAGGGTCCGCCGCGGCCGTAGGGCGTGATCGACAGCCGCACCAGGCGGGGGAAGCGCTCGCCCAGATCCAGCCCATCCAGTTCGCCGCCTTCGAACGATTCGATCAGCAGGTCCGAGCTCCCGATCAGCTCCAGCACCTCGGGATCCTCGGCCCGGCCCACGATCGAGCGCTTCGATCCGTGCAGGAACTGGAACAGCGCCCCGTCCTCGTCGCCCAGCTCGGCGCCGGTCGCCGACCAGCGGCGCAGCGGGTCGCCCTCGGGGGGTTCGACCTTGATCACCTCCGCGCCGGCGTCGGCCAGAAGCTTGCCGGCGTAGGCGCCGGCGATCCCCTGCGACAGGTCGATCACGCGCAGGTCGCGCAGGCCGTGCATGCCGTCTCCTCCCCGCCGCGGGGTCAAAGATTCTCGGTGTGCAGGTCGACCAGGTGCCCGAAGCGCCGGATCGCCTCTTCGCGCCGCGTCGGGATGTGTTCGCTCGGCCAGCCCTCGACGGCCTCGTAGTCGCGCAGCACGTTCTTGGCGATGGTCACCTTGTGCACCTCGTCGGCGCCGTCGGCGATGCGCAGCGCCCGGCACTGCCGGTACATCCCCTCGAGCGGCAGGTCGGTGGTGTAGCCCAGCGCGCCGTGCACCTGAATGGAGCGGTCGATCACGTTGTACGCCACCTTCGCGCCGTAGTACTTGATCATCGCGATCTCTTTGCGCGAGTTGGCCGCGCCGGTCGAGTCCATGGTCCAGGCGGCCTTGAGCGTCAGCAGCCGGGCGGTCTCGATGTCGATCGCCGACTCGGCGATGAAGTCCTGGACCATCTGGTGGTCGCGCAGCGTGCGGCCGTGCGACTCGCGCGACAGCGCGCGCTCGCACAGCATGTCGAAGGCGCGCTTGGCCTGGCCCAGAAGACGCATGGCGTGGTGGATGCGCCCGCCTCCCAGGCGCTTCTGCGCCAGCAGGAAGCCCTCGCCGGGCTGCCCGATCATGTGGTCGAGCGGCACGCGGCAGTCCTCGAACAGGATCTCCGCGTGGCCCCCGCCGCGCCCCTCGCGCTTGTAGGCCGAAGGGTAGGGGTGCGACATCGTGCCCACGTTGCGCACGATCTTCATGCCGGGGGTGGGGTTCTCGACCACGATCATGGCGGCGCGGCGGTGCGGGGCCGCGTCGGGATCGGTCACGACCATCACGATCAGGAAGTCGGCGGTCGAGGCGTTGGAGGCGAACCACTTGTGGCCGTTGATCACCCAGTCGTCGCCGTCGCGCACGGCCCGGGTCTGGATCAGGGTCGGGTCCGAGCCGGCGACGTGCGGCTCGGTCATCGAAAAGCAGCTCCGCAGCTTGCCGTCGAGCAGCGGCCACATCCAGCGGTCCTTCTGCTCCTCGGTCGCGCCCACCGCCAGCAGCTCGCTGTTGCCCGAGTCGGGCGCCTGGTTGCCGAAGACCTCGGGGGCGATGGAGTAGCGCCCCAGGATTTCGTGCATCAGCGCGAGCTTGAGCTGGCCGAGTCCCTGACCGCCCAGCTCGGGGTCGAGGTGCGCCGCCCACAGCTTGCGGCGCTTGACCTCTTCTTTCAGCGGGGCGGTCAGCTGGTCGAGCTGCGGCTTGCCGAGCTCTTCCTGGATCACGTCGATCGGGCGGATCTCGTTTTCGACGAAGTCCCAGATCCAGTCCAGCGTCTCCTGGAACTCGGGATCGTTCGAAAAATCCCAGGCCATGGGATTTACCGGCTCAGCCCAGGTGGTCGCGAAGCCAGCCGACCATCATCTGGTACATGCCCTCGATCTGGCCCACGACCTCGGCCTCGGTCGCGCCCTGCGGCTCGCACTCGCAGCTCCACTCCAGCTCGCAGCTGTCGGCGCCGCCGGGGGTGACCGTCATGGTCGCCCGGTAGCCCGTGACGGGAAACGGAATGTTCTCGGGGATGATGTAGGTCAGCGTGCGCTTTCCGGGATCGATGCTGATCAGCTCCTCGCGGATGCGGTCGCCCTCGGGCGGACCCATCAGCCGGACCATTCCCGGCCCCTGGCCCTGGATCTCGGCGTTCGCCCCCGGAAACCAGCTGGTGTTTCCGAAGTCGCCCACGATCTCCCAGACGCGCTCGGCCGAATAGTCGAGCTTTTCCTTGACGCACGGCGTGGCCATTGGCTTCTCCCCCGATGGTTGGAGCCCGAGACTTTATCAGAGTCTTCTGGTTCAGGACCCCAGTGCGCTCAGCGCCGCCACGCGCTGCTCGATCGTGGGGTGGGTGGCGAACAGACGGCCCAGGCGGCTGGGGGTGCTGTTGTTGATGCCGAAGGCGCTGATCTGCTCGGGCAGCGGATCGGCCGCGGCCACGCCGCGCTCGAGGCTCCGGAGGGCCGAAATCATCTTTCCGGCTCCGACCAGCCGCGCGGCCCCGGCGTCGGCGCGGTACTCCCGCCGGCGCGAGAAGGCCATCACGACCGTGCTCGCCAGGATCCCGAAGACGATCTGGGAGACGATCACGGCCACGAAGTAGCCCATTCCGTAGCCGCGCTCGTTGCGCAGCACCACCCGGTCGACGAAGTGGCCGAACACCCGCGACAGGAAGATCACGAAGGCGTTGACCACGCCCTGAATCAGCGCCAGCGTGACCATGTCGCCGTTGCCGACGTGGCTGACTTCGTGCGCCAGCACGGCGTCCACTTCGTCGCGGTCCATGCTCCGCAGCAGCCCGGTGCTCACCGCGACCAGGGCGTTGTTCCGGCGCGCCCCGGTGGCGAAGGCGTTGGGTTCCGGAGAGTCGTAGACGGCCACCTCGGGCATGCCGATTCCCGCCGCCTGGGCGTGCTGCCCGACCCGCTGGAGCAGCCAGTTCTCTTCGTCGCCGCGCGGCGAGTCGATCACCCGCGCGCCCATCATCCGCTTGGCGATGAACTTGGACAGCGCCAGCGAGACGAACGAACCGGCCATTCCCCACACCAGCGAGATCACCATCAGGGAGCCCAGGTTCAGGTCCACCCCATTCGCGGCCAGGACTCCTTCCACGCCCAGCAGGCTCATGACGGTGAAGGCGACCACCAGAATGGCGATGTTGGTGCCCAGGAAAAGCAGGATTCGTGTCATCGGGACGGGGACTCCTCCGGTCGGTGTCCCGAGAGAATGCGAACCGTCCGGGGGGCGGTCAACCCGCCCCGCGCGAGCACGCGGGGCGATAAACGGAAGCTCCTGGGGAATCTGTCCAAAGCCGCGCATGGAGTCGCCGGCGCGGGACTGCTAGGGTCACTCACCCGGCGCCTGGGCGGGGCCGGCCGCCGAGGGAATCCGGCCTCCGGAGGTGCGAGCGAAAATGAGCAACGAGGTCCTCTCCGACCGCCGCAAGGCTCTGGAGGAGCAGTTCTTTCAAAAGCAGGACGAGGCACTGCGCGAGCGCCTGCGGAGCGAGCGCGAGGGCGCGGAGCGCAAGCAGGCGCTGGCCTCGGCCTCGGGCATCCACGACGACGCCGTGCTGGAGGCGATCGTCGCCTCGGACATCGGTCCGGACACCCTGGCCGCGCTCGGGGTCGTCCCGCTGGTGGCGGTCGCCTGGGCCGACGGGAGGGTGGAACGCCGCGAGCGGGAGGCGGTGCTTCGCGCCGCGGCCGAGGCCGGCCTGGACCCGGAAGACCCTTCCTACGCGCTGCTGGAGAGCTGGCTGGAACAGCGCCCGGACGCGGAACTTCTGGACGCCTGGCGCGACTACGCGGCGGCGCTGCCCGCGGACGTGCGCGCCCGGCTCGCGCCCGATCTGCTGGCCCGCGCCCGGGCGGTGGCGGAGGCCGCGGGCGGCTTCCTGGGAATGGGGAGTAAGATCTCCGGCGAAGAAGAGCGCGTGCTGGAGAGCCTCTCCCGGTCTCTGGCGGAGTAAGGAGCCGCGCGGTTCCGGCGGCCGGAGGGCGACGGAGTGGATCGGTCGAACCAGCGCGAGAGGGCGGCCAATCTCTGGGACCCCTTCGCGCGCAAGTACCCGCAGATCGCCAAGTCGACCGAGTTCGACAAGCATCCGGAGACCGACTTCGAGGACATCGGCGGCCTCGATGAACCGAAGGACGAGATCCTCACCTACGCCTGCGCGGCGACCGACCCCGAGGTGTACTCGCGCTGGGGGACGGGCAAGCCGTCCGGCCTGCTGCTGATCGGACCGGAGAGCTGCGGCAAGACCCTGCTGGTCCAGGCGCTCGCGCGCCACGCGGAGACTCCGTTCGTGCACGTCAACGTGCCGAGGCTCGCGGTGCAGATCATGCACGCGGGGGGCAAGGTCGGCGAGCTGCTGCAGGGCTGGCGCCAGACCCTGGCCGAGATCGAGCGCGCCACGATCTTCTTCTCCGAACTCGATTTCATGCACGACCTGACCGTCGGCGGACCGCGCCCGGAGATTCCCGTCGGACCGATCGCCGACTTCCTGCTCGAGCTGGTGGACGAGACCATCCTGCTGGACACCCCGCTGGTCGGAGCCTCCACCGCCCGGCCCGACACGCTTTCGCCGATCTGGTTCGAGCCGGGCCGCTTCGAGCGCGTGGTCTCGGTGCAGCCGGTCATCCCCGGCGACATCATCGAGGCGCTCCAGATCCACGCCCGCCTGGCCGAGGAGCGGGCCGGCCGCAAGCTCTTCGAGCAGGTCAACTGGGCCCGGGCGATCGAGAAGGACCGCTCCTCGGGCATCGGCGACTGGGTCCGCGTGCTGCACGCGGTGCTGCGGCGCAAGGCCCGCGGCGAGGCGGCCGACGAGAAGCCCGGAGGCGTGACCACCGAGGACGTCCTGGCCGAGGTCGACCGCTTCAAGAAGGCTTCCAAGCGCCTGCACGCGCGCAGCGGCACCTACCTGTAGCCGGCGCTCTCGAGTGGAGGACACGCGGGTGAAGCCTTGGATCCTGGTCTGCGCGGCCGCGTGGTCGCTGCTGCATCCGGCCGCGGCGCGAGCGCAACTCCCCTTCGAGCGCACCGAGGAGCGCGCTGCGTGCGAGCGCTACGAGCCGCTGCGCCGTCCTCTCTTCGGGGACCTGCACGTCCACACCAGCTTCTCGTTCGACTCGTACATCTCCAGCCAGCGCAACGATCCGGACGCGGCCTACCGCTATGCGCGGGGCGAGCCGATCCGACTGCCGGACGCGGACGGGGAGCCGACGGTCGAAGCCCGCATCCGGCGCCCGCTCGATTTCGCGGCGGTCACGGACCACGCCGAGTACCTGGGCCCGATCGCCGTCTGCACGACGCAACCCCTCCGCCTCGGCTACTGGTGGCCGCACTGCGTCATGACCCGCTCCCGGAACTACTGGACGCAGCTTTCGGCGGCTCGGTGGTGGACCGTTCTCGGCGGTCATGCGCAGGGCGATCCGTCGCAGTCGTTCGCCTGCACTCTGTCGGACTGCGGGTCGGCGGGGGCGGAGGCCTGGAAGAAGATCCAGGACGCGGCCGAGGCCGCCTACGACCGAACGCCCGAGTGCCGCTTCACCAGCTTCGTCGGCTACGAGTACACCGACACTCCGGACTCGAACAACATGCACCGCAACGTGATCTTCCGGAACGAGCGGGTCCCCGGGATGCCCGTCTCCGTCTACGAGACCGGCTCCGGCAACTTCCCGCGGCTCTGGCGGCTGCTGCGCGAGCTCTGCGTCGAGGCGGGCACCGGCTGCGACGTGCTCGCGATCCCGCACAATCCGAACCTGGCCGGCGGGGCGATGTTCCGCGATCCCGAATCGCCGGCCGAGGCGACGGAACGGATCTTCTTCGAGCCCGTGGTCGAGCTCACCCAACACAAGGGCAGCTCCGAGTGCCGCTACGACCGGCTGGCGGGCCGGGGCCTGTTCACCGAGGACGAGCTCTGCACGCACGAGCAGGTCGTCGCCGACAACCTGTCGATGCTGGGCTCCGTGCACGGCGAGGTGCGCACCCCGCGGGCGGCGCCGGTTCCCCTCGACCGCTTCGCGCGCCGGAACATGCTCCGCAACGCGCTCAAGGACGGGCTGGCGCTGGGCCAGGCCTCCGGCACCAACCCCTTCCGGATGGGTTTCGTCGGCAGCACCGACAGCCACAGCGCGACGCCGGGCGCGGCCGAAGAGGACAACTACGTCGGCCACCTCGGCCGCCGCGACGCGGAGTACCGCAACGTCCAGGACCACTTCTTCTCCAACCCGGGCGGCCACGCCGTGGTCTGGGCCGAGGAGAACTCGCGCGACGCGATTTTCGCCGGGCTGCGCCGCAGGGAGACCTACGCGACCAGCGGCACGCGTCCGGTGGTGCGCTTCTTCGCCGGCCCCGAACTGGATCCGGGGCTCTGCGGCGCCCCGGACAGGGTGGCGCGGGCCTACGCCGGGGGAACGCCGATGGGCGGAACCCTGTCCGGAGACGCGGGGGCCGGCCCGCCGCGCTTCCTGGCGAGCGCGCAGAAGGACCCCGGGGTCGCGGGGTTTCCGGGGACCGATCTGCAGCGCGCGCAGATCGTCAAGGGCTGGGTCGATGCGCAGGGCCGGACGCACGAGCGGGTATTCGAGATCGCCGGCGACGCGGACGGCGCCGCCTGGGTCGATCCGGAGACCTGCGCTCCGACCGGCCGCGGAGCCGGCACGCTCTGCACGGTCTGGGAGGACCCCGACTTCGACCCGGCACAGCCGGCTTTCTACTATCTGCGGGTGCTGGAGAACCCGACCTGCCGCTGGAGCACGCTCCACTGCCAGGCCGCGGGGGTGAATCCGTTCTCCGCCGGCTGCGAGGCGCAGGCCGGGGCCGCCACCGCCCGGGCCCACGAGCGCGGCGCCCAGGGCGACGTCTACGGCAAGTGCTGCCTGCGCGCGGAAGACGAGCCCTTCTATTCCCCGGTGATCCAGGAGCGCGCCTGGACGTCGCCGATCTGGTACGAGCCGCCGGCCCCGGGGGAACGGGAATGAGCCGATTGCCGCGCGCGGAAGGCAGGCCCGGGCGGCCCGCCAGCGGCCGCCGCGGCGCGGCGGTCCGGGACTGAGCGCGCCGGGACGGGGGCTCGATGCATTTTCGCGATCTGCTCTCTCCGACCCGGATCGGAGGCCTGGAGCTCAAGAACCGCGTGGCGATGGCCCCGATGGGTGTCGAGATCGTCGAGGCCGACGGTGTCGTCCGCGAGCCTACGATCGAGTACTACGCCGAACGCGCGCGCGGCGGGGTGGGGCTGATCATCAGCGAGAACACGGCCGCCGCCTACCCGCGCGGCGCGAACTCCGCCCAGGAGATCGCCGTTTCGAGCGACGACTACCTGCCGGGGTTGGCGCGACTCGCCGAGAGAGTGCACGCCCACGGGACGAAGATCGCGATCCAGCTCGCCCACCACGGCAAGGTGGGCCGGCTCGACACGCAGCAGGGACGCGAGCTGCTGATGCCCTCCCTCCCGCGAAAAGATAACGCCGCGCCGCCGGGACCCCTGGACCTCAGCGCGGAGGAGATCTCCCTGATGGCGAAGGCCGCCGGCGGGGGCCGGCCGAGGATCCGGGTCGCGACCCGGGAGGATCTCGAAGGGCTGGTCGAGGACTTCGCGGACGCCGCCGGCCGCGCCCGCCGCGCGGGTTTCGACGCCGTCGAGATTCACGGTGCCCACGGTTACATCTTCTCCGAGTTCCTCTCGCCCGCGTGGAACTCGCGCGAGGACGAGTACGGCGGAACGCTCGAGAACCGCGCCCGCCTGCTGTGCGAGGTGGTTCGCGCCTGCAAGGCGCGCGCGGGCGACGATTTCCCGGTCTGGTGCCGGATCGACGCGCTCGAGTTCGGAACGCCCGGAGGGATTCGGCTGTCGGACTCGACCCGGACCGCGCAGCTCCTCGAGGCCGCCGGGGCGGACGCGATCCATGTCAGCGCCTATGCGAACCCGCTGGGGGCCGGCTTCACTCAGGCCCCGATCGTCCACCGGGAAGGCGGCTTCGTCGAGTTCGCCTCGGCCGTCAAGGCCGAGGTGAACGTCCCCTTGATCGCCGCGGGCCGGATCCCCCTGGAGCTGGGCCAGCGGCTGGTGCGGGACGGCCGCGCCGACGTGATCGCGATGGGGCGCGCCCTGCTGGCCGATCCCGAACTCGTCGCCAAGCTCGCGCAGAGCCGCCGCGAGGACATCCGCCCCTGCGTCTACTGCTACGTCTGCGTCGCGCAACCCTTCTTCGACCGCAAGGTGCGCTGCGCGGTCAACCCGGTCACGGCGGAAGAGCTGCGCTACGCGGAGCGCTCGCGGGAAAAGGCTTCTCAGCCCCAAAAGGTCGTGGTGGTCGGGGGCGGACCGGCGGGACTGGAGGCGGCCAGCGTCGCGGCCCAGCGCGGCCACCAGGTCGTGCTCTTCGAGCGCAGCCGGGAACTGGGCGGAACGCTCCGTTTCGCAGCTCTCGCCTACGAGCCCAACCAGCACCTGCTGGACTGGCTCGAGGCGCGGATCCGCAAGCTCCCGGTCGAACTGCGGCTGGGCGAGGAGGCCTCGGCGGAGGCCGTGCGGGAGCTCTCGCCCGACGTCGTGATCGCGGCCGTCGGGGCGGTTCGCGAGAAGTCGGTCATCCCCGGCTCGGATCGGGACCACGTCTGGGACGGCGACGATCTGCGCCGACTGCTGTTCGGGGGCGATGCGGGGCCGGCTGGACCACGCCTGCCGTGGATCGCGCGCATGGCGACCGGCGCGGGGCGCCTGCTCGGCATCGCTCGGGATCCGTCGCGGCTGCGACGGGCGTCGCGACTCTACATGCCCATCGGCCGGAAGGACGCGATCGTCGGCGGGGGGCTGGTCGGAGCCGAGCTGGCGGAATTCTTCGCCGCGCGCGGCCGCTCCGTGGCGGTGCTCGAGGAGGGTCCGATCGTCGCGGCCGAGATGGCGCACCCCCGCCGCTGGCGCGTGCTGGCGGATCTGCGGGAGGCCGGCGTGCGGCTCGAGACGAACGCGCGGGTGAGCGAGATTCGGGAGGCGGTCGTCCGCTTCGACGCCGCATCCGAGTCCGGCGCCGAGCCGCGCGCCCGGGAAGTGCCCGCCGATACGGTGGTGATCGCGCGTGGACTGGTCGCGAACCCGAGCCCGGTCGAGGCCTTGAAGTGGGCGGGAGCGCCCGTGATCCCGATCGGGGATGCCAACGGCGTGGGCTACATCGAAGGCGCGATCCACGCAGGATTCCGGGCGGCCATCGAGCTGTGAAACGCGCGCGGCCAGCGGCAGGCTCATCCGACAAACCCAGGCGCCGGGCCCCGTGGTTGCGCAGCGCGGCCGCTGGCGCTGCCTTGGATGTGCGACTCTGAAGCGGCCATCCAGGAGAGGAGCAAGACCTTGGAAAGTGGACTCGTCCTCTACGAAGAAGAAGGCCGGATCGCCACGATCACGCTGAACCGCCCGCGGAAACTCAACGCGCTGATCCAGCCGATGTGGGAGGAGCTGCGCGACGCCGTGGCCAGGGCGAGCGCCTCCAGGGACGTGCGCGTGATCGTTCTCAAGGGAGCGGGAAGGGCCTTCTGCGCCGGCTTCGACTTTTCCGTCGAAGGGGCCGCGGCCCCCGGCTCCAACGCGACCTCCGCGAACTGGGACCCGGGAAGGGACATGATCGGCGTCACCAATCCGTTCTCGGCCCCCGTCCCAAGCTTCATGAGTCTGTGGTACAGCCTGAAGCCGGTGATCGCGTGGGAGGCGGTTCGGACATGGCGCTGTGCGCGGACCTGGTCGTCGCCGCCGAGGACGCCGAAATCGGCACGCCCTACTCGCGCGTCTGGGGCTGTTACCTGAGCGGCATGTGGATTCTCCGGCTCGGGTTGGCGAAGGCCAAGGAGTACGCCCTGACGGGCAAGCCGCTGACGGGACGGGAGGCGGCGGAGATCGAACTGATCAACAAGGCCGTCCCGGCCGACGAGCTGGACGCCGAGGTCGGAGCGCTCGCGGAGCAGCTCGCCTCGATCTCCTCGTCCCAGCTCGCCGCGATGAAGACCATCGTCAACCAGGCCTACGAGAACCAGGGGATGCGAACCACGCAGCTGCTGGGATCGGTTCTGGACGGGATGATGCGCAACACGCCCGAGTCGATGGCCTTCATGGAAAAGTCGGCGAAGGAAGGCGTGCCGGCCGCGGTGGCCGAACGCGACGGCCCCTTCGGAGACTACAGCCAGAAGCCCCGCTGACCCGATCCGGCCGCGGGGGGCGTCTTCTGCGCGGGCTTCGACCTGAAGTGGTACGCGAGCGGGAGCCTTCCGGAACTCGACGCGGTGACCGAAGAAGTTCGACGGGCGATGGCGGTCTACGAGACTGACTCTTTCGCGCACGACCGGGGAGTGGCCCGATTCGAGTCGGGAACGGGCCGCCACGGAACGCTCGCAAGGGGCCGGGATCTGTCGGATCTCTAGCCGCGACCGGCCCTTCGCCGGAATTGCCGGCCACGGACGCTGCGGGAGCGGGGTCTGCCGCTTCGGGGGCGACTCGCCGGGTTACGCAGAGTGGTCCGCGTAGCGGGCGCGGAGTTCGTCCGCTTCGATCCGGCCGGACTCGGCGAGCTGTTTCAGGCGCCCGGGGTCGGCGACGTCCTCGCCGCTCAGACGGATCATGTACTTGCGGGCGACCTCGTAGGACTCCGCGCTCGTGTCGACCAGCCGCAGCCGGGGCCGGCCGGTCGAGGGGTCGAGCATCTCGGAGAAGGGCAGCGGGGCGATCCGGCCGGCCTGGCGCGTGATCATCGCGTCGCTGCCTCCCTCCAGCACGTAGCGCGCCGCGCCGTAGCCCAGGTCGCGCGTGTACTCGGCGTCGAACGGGATCGGGTCGGCGCAGCGCAGCTCGTAGCCGATGTCCTTGGCGACGATCTTCAGCAAAAGGCCCCGCGCCGACAGCCGCGCGCGCAGCTCGGACTTCAGCACCTCGCCCAGCGGCAGCTCGGACAGCCGCACGTGTCCGTGGTCGTCCCGCTCGGCGGTCTCGATGCCGGTCAGGTCGGCGGGGTCGAGGCACTCCGCCACGCCCTCGGCGATCACCGCCACGCCGTTCTCCTGGCCCGTGGCCAGCCGCTTGACGATCGAGCCCTCAATGATGTCCGCCACGCGCGAAAGCGGCACCGCCGTGCCGGGGAACTCCTCCGGGATCAGCGTCAGCGTGGCCGACGCGGCCTTGCCGATGCCCAGCGCCAGATGGCCGGCCTTGCGGCCCATCGCGACCAGCAGGTACCAGCGGCTGGTCGCGCGGGCGTCTTCCATGATGGTCTCGACGATCGACACCCCGACGTGTCGGGCGGTCTCGAAGCCGAAGGTCTGGACGCCCCCGGGCAGTGGCAGGTCGTTGTCGATGGTCTTGGGCACGTGGACGATGCGGATCGAGCCCCCGGCCTCGTGGGCGAGCTGGCTGGCGGTGAATGCGGTGTCGTCGCCGCCGATGCTCACCAGGCGGCCGATGCCGAGGGAGCGCAGGCCGTCGAGCACGCGTCGCTTGGCCCCGGGATCGCGCGTGGGATTCGTCCGAGAGGTGCGCAGGATCGACCCGCCGCGGAAGTGGATGCGGGAGACGTCCGCGATCTCCAGCGGCTGCGCGTGCTCCACCCGGCCCTGCGCGAGCCAGCGGAAGCCGTCGAGGATGCCCACCACGGGCACGCCACGGTTGCGGGCCTCGATGGTCGCAGCGGCGATCACTCCGTTGATGCCCGGGGCCGGACCCCCGCCGACCAGAATGCCGAGCTTCGGGCCGATCGCCTCGCCCATCCGCAGCGTCCCGCCGTCCGCGCTCGTGTCGGACCGCGGTTCAGGCCGCGGCGGACATCCGGTAGCGCACGGGGATGTGCTTGAGCCCGCCCACCAGGCAGGAGCGCAGGCGCTCCGGCTCCGCCAGCAGCTCGATTTCACCCAGCCGCGTCAGCATGTGGCGGAAGATCACGTCGATCTCGGTGCGCGCCACGTGGGCGCCCAGACAGAAGTGCTCGCCCACGCCGAAAGCCAGATGGCGGTTGGGGTTGCGGTCGATCCGGAACTCGAAGGGATCGTCGAAGATCTCCTCGTCGCGGTTCGCCGAGGGGTAGAAGAGCGCCATCAGGTCGCCCTCGCGGATCTTCCGGCCGCGAAGTTCGTAGTCCTCTGTGGCCGTGCGGGCGAAGTGGATCACGGGGCTGGTCCAGCGCAGGATCTCCTCGACCGCGGGCTTCATCAGCGAGGGGTCGTCCCGCAGCTTGCGCCACTGGTCCGGGTGCTCGATGAACGCCAGCATGCCGCCGCTGGTCGCGTTGCGGGTGGTCTCGTTGCCGGCGACCAGGATGATCAGGCAATAGGACAGCACCTCGCCCAGATCGAGCTTGCGGCCGTCGCTCAGCTCGCCGTGGACGAAGGCGCTGATCAGGTCGTCCTGGGGGTTGGCGCGCCGGTCTTCCAGCAGCTTGGAGAAGTATTCGAAGACTTCGAGCTGGGAGCGGCGCGCGGTTTCGCGCCGGTCCTCGCCCTCGAGCTGGTACTCCGGGTCGTCGGCCCCGATCAGCTCGTTGCTCCAGCGGAACAGCTTTCTCCAGTCGCTGCGCGGCAGCCCCAGCATCCAGGCGATCACGGCGATCGGCACCGGCGCCGACACCCGGTCGACGAAGTCCATCTCCGCGAACTCGTCTCCGGTCGAGACTTCGTCGAGCACCTCGCCCGCGATCTGCTCGATGTCGTTGCGCATGCGCTCCAGCGACGAGCGCGTGAAGCGCCGGCGGACCAGGTCGCGGAACTCGCGGTGCTGGGGCGGGTCCATGTTGAGCAGCGTGGGGGGGAAGACTCTCTGCGGGTCGTCGGACGGGTCGATGCCGATCGAGAGCAGGGGCCCGTTCAGAAACCGTTCCGGCTGGCGCGAGATCTCGATGATGTCGGCGTGCTTGGTGATCGCCCAGAAGGGCTTTTCGCACGACTCGAAGTAGTGGACGGGATCTTCGGCGCGAAGCCGTGTCCAGATCTCGTGGGGGTAGCCCGCCTTGGCGTAGTGCTCCGGGCTCACCACCGTGATCTCCCTCAACGTCGGTCCGCCTGCGTGTGCCATCGACTCTCCTCTCCCCCCTTGATTTTAGCCCGCGCGGGCCGGAGCGCATCACATCCCCACGGCCGCGGCGTCGCGCTCCGATAGCCAGCCGCCGTCGCTGCGGCGGCGGACGCTGTCGTCGCGCTTCCAGGAGCGCTCGCAGCGCGGTTCGCCGCGCAGGTCGAGAACCTCGAGCGCCTCGCGCTCCTCCTCCTCCAGCGCCACGCGGCTCACGCCGAACAGATCGGGCAGTTCGGCCTCGAAAGGCCGCAGCCGGGCCAGGGCGCCGGCCGGCAGACGCAGCGCCACGCCTGCGTCCAGCGGATTGTCGAGCCCGCGCCGGTTGCGCTCCTCCTCCAGAGCCTTCAGAACCTGGTCGCGCCGGTTCATCACCTCGCTCCAGTCCGGATCCTCGACGGGTTCGCGGGGCTCGGGCAGGAGCTGGTCGTGAACGCAGGCGTCGCCGGCGGGGTCCAGCCCGTGCAGGGCCAGCCAGGCCTCGTCCGCGGTGTGCACCAGGATGGGCGCGAGCAGCCGGGTCAGGCCGCTGGCCACGTCCCAGAGCAGTGTCTGGCAGCGCCGCCGCCGCTCCGAGTCGGGCGGGTCGCAGTAGAGCCGGTCCTTGACCGCCGCCAGATAGACCGCGCTCATGGACTCGTTGCAGAAGTCGAACAGGGCCCGATTCGCGGCGCGGTACTGGTAGCCGTCGTAGGCGCGGTGCAGCGTCGCCACCAGTTCGTCGAAGCGAGCGCGCGCCCAGGCGTCGAGGCTGTGGCGGTCTTCGGGACCCGGTTCGCGGCGGTCGCGCTCCGGATCGAAGTCGCCCAGGTTGCCGAGCAGGAAGCGCAGCGTGTTGCGGACCTTGCGGTACTCCTCGCCGGCCAGCCGGAAGTATTCGCGGTCGACCTTGACGTCGTTGGCGTAGTTGAGCGAGCTGACCCACCAGCGGCAGACGTCCGCGCCGTGATCCCGCAGCAGGTCCTCGACCGCCAGCGCGTTGCCGCCGGACTTGCTCATCTTCAGGCCCTGGGCGTCGACGATGAAGCCGTGGGTGAGCAGGCCGCGGAAGGGCGCGGAGCCGGTCGCTCCCAAGCTCGGCAGCAGCGAGGTCTGGAACCAGCCGCGGTGCTGGTCCGAACCCTCCAGATACAGATCCGCCGGATACCCCAGATCGCGCTCGCGCAGGACCGCGTTCCAGGAGGAGCCGCTCTCGAACCAGACGTCGAAGATATCCTCCGAGAGTCTCAGATCCGCGAGGTCCGCGCGTTCGCGCAGCCACTCCGGCGCGTCGGGGTCCGCGCCCGGGTCGTAGGCGTCCAGCAGCTCGGCCGACTCGCGCCGGAACCAGGTCCCCGAGCCCTCCGCCCGCACGCGCTCGGCGATGGCCCGGACCGAGGCCGGAGTGAGCAGGATCTGGTCGGGCGAGTCGCCGTAGAAGGCCGGGATCGGCAGGCCCCAGGCGCGCTGCCGGCTCAGGCACCAGTCGGGCCGGGTCTCGAGCATCCCGCGCATGCGGTTGCGTCCCCATTCCGGCACGAAGCTCACGGCGTCCTCGGTGGCCCGCAGCGCCAGCTCGCGCAGCGTGGGTCCGTCGGGAGCGCGCAGTTCGCGGTCGACGCCGGCGAACCATTGCTCGGTGGCGCGGAAGATGGTCGGCGTCTTGCCCCGCCAGTCGTGCGGATAGGAGTGCGTGAAGCGGTGGGCGTGGAAGAGCCGGCCGTCCTCCCGCAGCCTCTCGACGATCTCGGGGTTGGCGTCCCAGACCGACAGGCCCCGCAACCACTCGGGAACGCTGGCGTCGAAAGTGCCGTCCGCCCGCACCGGGCAGTAGACCTCCAGATCGTGGGCCAGTCCGGTGTGGTAGTCCTCCAGGCCGTGGCCGGGCGCCGTGTGCACCAGCCCCGTGCCGTCCTCCAGCGTGACGTAATCCGCGCCCACGACCGGGCAGCGTCTGCCGTCGCCGGAGAGCGGGTGCCGGTAGTCGATGCCGGCCCGCAGCAGTTCGCGTCCGCTGCAGCTCCCGAGCGGCTCGAACTCCTCGATCCCCCCGAGCGGGAAGACTTTGCCGGCCAGAGATTCGGCCAGGATCGCCTGCCGCGGCCCCGCCCCGGGAAGCTCGAAGCGGTACAGCCCATAGCGGGCGCCGGGGGCGACCGCGACCGCCCGGTTGGCGGGCAGGGTCCAGGGCGTGGTGGTCCAGATCATCAGCTCGACCGGGTCTCCCTCGGGGGCGCCCAGCGAAGCGGGCAGCCGGGCGTCGCCGGCCAGCAGGAACAGCGCGTAGACGCTGGTGTCCTCGCGCTCGTAGTACTCCAGCTCCGCCTCGGCCAGGGCGGTGCGGTTCTCCACCGACCAGTGCACCGGCTTGAGCGCGCGAAAGACCGCGCCGCGCTCCAGCAGGCGGGCGAAGACTTCCAGCACGGCGCCCTCGTAACCCGGGCTCATGGTCAGGTACGGGTCCGCGTAGTTCCCGACCGTGCCCAGGCGCCGCATCTGCTGCGACTGCAGCTTGACGTACTTGCGTGCGTAGCGTTCGCACTTGTCGCGGATCGCCGGAGCCGACATCCGCGCCGCCTCCTCGCCCAGCTCCTGCAGCACCTTGTGCTCGATCGGCAGGCCGTGGCAGTCCCAGCCCGGGACGAAGTCGACGTCGTAGCCCTGCATGCTGCGCGTGCGGACGACCAGGTCCTTGAGGACTTTGTTGAGCAGGTGGCCCAGGTGGATCTCGCCGTTGGCGTAGGGCGGACCGTCGTGGAACGTGAACCGCCCTCGCGGCGCTCCTTCCGGCCGGTCCGCGAATCGCGTCCGCAGGCGCGCGTAGACGTCCAGCCGCTCCCAGCGCTTCTGGAACTGAGGCTCGCGCTGCACCAGGTTCGCCTTCATCGCGAAGCGCGTCCTGGGCAGGTTCAGGGTGCTTTTGTAGGAGCGTTTTTCGGTCACGGGCGGTTCAGACCCCGAGGCGGCCCGGAGTATAGACCGCGCCCCCGTGGGCTCAAGCAGCGTCTTGACCGACCGAGCCGCGAGGTCTACTCTGCGCCGCCGATGCGGACCCGAGAGTATCGCGAGCTCGTCCTGGCCCTTAGCGGCCCGGCTGCCTAGAGCAGTCGGGACGCCCCCGCTCGCTTTCTCTCCAACTTTCACCCGAGGTCCGCAAATGGCGACTCGTCCACGCTCTCTCGAGAGCACCCGACCGAACCACCACCGCAAGTACCGACCCTTCGAGGACGCCGACTGGCCCGGGCGCCGCTGGCCCGGGCGGCGGATCGAGCGCGCGCCGCAGTGGTGCAGCGTCGATCTGCGCGACGGAAATCAGGCGCTGCGCGAGCCGATGGGTCCCGAGCGCAAGCTGCGGCTCTTCGAAGAGCTGGTGCGGGTCGGCTTCAAGCAGATCGAGGTCGGTTTCCCCGCCGCCTCCGAGACGGAGTTCGTGTTCCTGCGCCGGCTGATCGACGAAGACCGGGTGCCCGACGACGTCGCGATCCAGGTGCTGACCCAGGCGCGCGACGACCTGATCGACCGCACCTTCGAGGCGCTCCGCGGCGCCCGGCGCGCGATCGTGCACCTGTACAACTCCACCTCGGAGCTGCAGCGGCGGGTGGTCTTCGGACGCGACCGCGCCGGAATCGTCGAGATCGCGGTGGCCGGCGCCCGGCGCGTGCGCGCGCGCGCCGAGCGGCTCGGCGGCACCGAGGTCGTGTACCAGTACTCGCCCGAGAGCTTCACCGGCACCGAGCTGGACTTCGCGCTGGAGATCTGCGAGGCCGTGCTCGACGTCTGGGAGCCCAGCGCGGCCGAGCCCGCGATCCTGAACCTGCCCGCGACGGTCGAGATGTCGACCCCCAACGTCTACGCCGACCGGATCGAGGCGTTCGGCGAGCGCATCGCCCGGCGCGAGGCGGTCGTGCTGAGCGTCCACCCGCACAACGACCGCGGGACCGCGGTGGCGGCGGCGGAGCTGGCGCAGATGGCCGGCGCGCAGCGCGTCGAGGGCACTCTATTCGGGAACGGCGAGCGCACCGGCAACGTCGACGTGTGCACGCTGGCGCTGAACCTGCTCACCCAGGGGGTCGATCCGGAACTGGACCTCAGCGATCTGACGCACGTCGCCCGCATCGCCGAAGAGTGCACCGGCCTGGGCATCCACCCGCGGCATCCCTACGCCGGCGAGCTGGTGCACACCGCGTTCTCCGGCTCCCACCAGGACGCGATCCGCAAGGGCCTGCGCGAGCAGGAACGGCGCGGCGACGGCCGCTGGGAGGTTCCCTACCTGCCGATCGACCCGGCCGATATCGGCTGCAGCTACGAGGCGGTGATCCGCGTCAACAGTCAGTCAGGCAAGGGCGGCGTGGCCTACCTGATCGAACGCGACCGGGAACTGGATCTGCCCCGGGCGCTGCAGGTCGAGTTCGGGCGCGGCGTGCAGGCGCGGGCCGACGCCAGCGGACGCGAACTGAGCTCCGACGAGATCTGGAACCTGTTCCAAGCCGAGTACCTGGACGGCCGCGGTCCGCTGGCGCTGCTCGAGCACCGCACCTCGCCCTGCGAGGGGCGTCCCGGGGTGTACCGGACCGAGGCCCGCGTAAGTCTGGACGGGGACGAGATCGCCGTCGCGGGCGAGGGCAACGGACCGGTCGCCGCTTTCATGGACGGCCTTTCCGGACTGATGGTCGGGAGCGCGGAGGTGGCGCATTACAGCGAGCACTCGCTGGGCACGGGCGATCGGGCCAGCGCCGCGGCCTACGTCGAGCTGCACTGCCCCGGAGGCGGGTCGCGCTTCGGCGTCGGCATCGACGCCAACATCGTGACCGCCTGTCTGAGCGCCGTCGTCGGAGCCGTCAACCGCCTGCACCGCGGACAGGCCGGAGTCCGAGTGCTCCCGAGAGCGGCTATAGTGTCGCAGCTCGACGAGCGGCGGCGGGAGAGCGATGCGCCTCAGGTACGGCTGTAACCCCCACCAGGCTTTCGCGGAGGCGTCCGCGCCCGACGGCGGCCCGGCCCCGGTCGAGATCCTCAACGGGGCGCCGTCCCTGATCAACCTGCTCGACGCCCTCAACGCCTGGCAGCTCGTGGCGGAGGCGCGCGCGGCGCTGGGACTGCCGGCGGCGGCGAGCTTCAAGCACGTCTCGCCGGCGGGAGCCGCGGTGGCCGTCGATCTGCCCGACGACCTGGCGCAGGCCTACGAGGTGGCGGGCCGCGAGCTCACACCGGCCGCGACCGCCTACGTGCGCGCCCGGGGGGCCGACCCGAAGTGCTCCTTCGGCGACTTCGTGGCGCTCTCGGACCCGGTTGACGAGGCGACCGCGCAGTTTCTCAAGGGCGTCGTGTCCGACGGCATCGTCGCCCCGGCCTACGAGCCGGCGGCGCTCGAGACCCTGTCCGCGAAGAAGGGCGGAGGCTTCCTGGTGCTGCGCGCGGACCCCGACTTCCGTCCGCCGGAACGCGAGACCCGCGAGCTGTTCGGGATGAAGCTGGTCCAGGACCGCAACCAGCGGGCGATCGTCCCGGAGGACCTTTCCCAGTTGGTCTGCGGCGAGCTGTCCGACGAGGCTCGCCGCGATCTGCTGCTGGGCATGATCGCGCTCAAGTACACGCAGTCCAACTCGGTGGGCTACGCGCTCGACGGCCAGATGATCGGTATCGGCGCGGGCCAGCAGTCGCGCGTCGACTGCACCAAGCTCGCCGGCGCCAAGGCCGACGTCTGGCACCTGGGCCGGCACCCCAAGGTGCTGGGTCTGCGCTTCCGTCCCGGCGTCAAGCGCCAGGACCGGATCAACTGGCGCGTGCGCTACATCGAAGGCGACCTGACCCGCGAAGAGAGCGGCGCGCTGGAGGCGGCGGTCGAGCCGCCCTTCGAGCCGCTGGACGACGACGAGCGCCGCCACTGGCTGGCGCGGCTGGACGGGGTCTCGCTGGTCTCGGACGGCTTCATCCCCTTCCGCGACAACGTGGACCACGCCAGCCGGCACGGCGTGAAGTACATCGCGCAGCCGGGCGGCTCGGCGCGCGACGCCGACATCGAGGCCGCCTGCCGCGAGTACGGCATGGCCATGGTCCACACCGGCCTGCGTCTCTTCCACCATTAGGCCCTGCGGCGGCATGGCCTCCGGAGACGCCGAGCGCTGGGACGAGAAATACCGTTCCGGCTCGCACGGCGACGCGCCCGCGCCGGACTGGCTGGAGGAGTTCGCCGCCGGCTGGTCCGCCGCTGGACGCGCCCTCGACGTGGCGGCGGGCTCGGGACGCGTGGCCGTGTGGCTGGCGGCCCGCGGCCTGGACACCCTCGCGGTCGACGTCTCCGGGGTGGGACTCGAGCGGGCGCGCGAGCGGGCGCGAGCCGCGGGCCGCGAAATCCGCACCCGGGAACTCGACCTGGAGGCCGACGAGCTTCCGGCGGGTCCGTTCGAAGTCATCACCTGCTTCCACTACCTGCAGCGCGACCTGTTTCCCGAGCTGGTGAGGCGCCTGTCCCCCGGCGGCTGGCTGTGCGCCGAGATCATGACCCTGCGCAATCTGGAGCGGCACGCGCGGCCCTCCGCGCGCTTCCTGCTCGAACCGGGCGAGCTGCGGGAACTGGCCCGGCCGCTCGAACCGGCGTTCTACCGCGAGGGCTGGTTCGACGACCGCTGCGTGGCGCGGCTGGCGGCCCGCCGGCCGGCGGACTCCGCGTAACTCTCGCGCAGCGCGCGGGCGAGCGGCCCGACGTCGGACATCGGCGCGAGGTGCCCGATGTCCATGTCGCGAACCTGGATCGACGGCGATTCCGAGGCCAGCGCGGCGTAGGTCTCGGGAGGGAACTGCCCGCCGCGCGCGCGCAGCAGGGTGGCGGGCGTGCGCAGGAGCCGCGCCTCCGCGAACAGATCGAAGGCGCCGCCGCGCGCGAAGATCTCGGCTTCGACGTCGCCGCGGCACTTGAGTTCGAACTGTCCGTCGGCGCGTTCGCGCAGGCCGTGCTCGACGTACAGGTCGAGGGCCTCCGGTCTCCAGTCGGCGAAAAGCTCGCGCGCGGCGTAGGCGTGCCGCACCTCCTCGCGCGACCGCCACAGGCTGCGGCGCTGGCGGGCGCGTTTGACCATTTCCGCCGACCTCCCCGACCGCTCCGCCTCCCGCGAGGCATGCAGCACGACCGGATCGACCAGCACCAGGCAGCCGAAGCGCCCGGGAAGCCGGGCGGCGGCGCTCAGGATAAGGCTGCCGCCGAAAGAGTTGCCGACCCCGCAGTCGATCGGGCCGATGCCGCGCTCGCGCTCGAGCGCGCCGACCAGCGCGGTCAGGTCGCGGGCCAGCTCCTCCCAGGCGTAGGCGTCGGGCTCCGGGGGACTGCTCGAGTCGCCGTGCCCGCGGGCGTCGAAGGCCAGCACCCGGAACTCCCCGCGCAGCTCCCGCGCGAGCGGTTCCCAGAGCCGGCCGCAGAAGCCGTTGGCGTGGGCGCAGAGCATCACTGGTCCGGGGCCGCCCCAGTCGTAGACCGCCAGACTCACGCCCCGATCGGGCAGGTCGACGTCGAAACGCTCCGGCACGCCGCTCACGCCGCGAGCCTCCCCGCCGCGCGCTCCGGATGACGTGAACTCGGGGGCCGCCCTTCGGGACATCCCGCACGGCCGAGGCCCGCGAGAGGCCGCTGGAGATTCCGGGTCGGCACGGCGCGGATTGTACCCGCGTGCGCGGCGGGCTGCGCCGGCGGCCGCCGGGGCGCTACCTTGGGCGGATGGCGGGCTGCGATGTGGTCGTCGTCGGTGGCGGGGTGATCGGCTGCGCCGTGGCCTTCGAGCTGGCGTGCGAGGGCGCTTCCGTGGTGCTGGTCGAGCGCGACGAGATAGGCGCGCACGCTTCCGGTGCCGCCGCGGGCATGCTCGCGCCGATCGCCGAGTCGTCGGGTTCGGGGCCGCTGGTCGATCTGGGCCTACGTTCGCTTGACCGGATCGCGCGGCGCCTGCCGGAGCTGGAAGAGCTTTCGGGCATCGATCCGAAGCTGCTGCGCTGCGGGGTGCTGCGGCTGGCTCCCCCCGGCGAGGTCGAAGATCTGCGCGCGGCCGCGGCCGCTCTGGCGGGGCACGCCTGCGAGTGGCTGGACCCCGACGAGCTGCACAAGCGCGAGCCGCGGCTGGCGGAAGAGTGGGGCGGCGCGCTCTGGGCCGCGCGCGAGGCCTGTTTGGACCCGCTGTCGCTCACTCGCGCCTACGCCGTGTCCGCCGAGCGCCGGGGAGCCGACGTGCGCCCCAGCACCGCCGCGCGGGGCGTGATCCGGGACGGCGCGCGGGTCGCGGGCATCCGCACGGACGCGGGCGACATTCCCGCGGGGGACGTCGTGCTCTGCGCCGGAGTCTGGAGCGGCGCGATCGGCGCCGCGCTCGGCCGGGACTTCCCGATCGAGCCGGTCAAGGGACAGATCCTCGAACTGGAGGCGCCGGAGCCGACGCTGCCGGCGATTCTGTGGACCCCGGACGTCTACCTGGTCCCGCGGCCGGACGGCAGCCTGCGCGTCGGGGCGACCGTCGAGCGCGCCGGCTTCGACGCCCGGCCGACGGCGGGGGCGGTGGCGGCGCTGCTGGAGGCCGCCTGCGGCGTGCTGCCGCCGCTGTCCGAGTGCCGCTTCGAGCGCGCCTGGGCGGGGCTGAGGCCGGCGACGCCCGACCGCCTGCCGCTGGTCGGGCGCGTGGCGGGCCGGCCGGGCCTGTGGATCGCCGCGGGCCACTACCGCAACGGCATCCTGCTCAGCGCGCTGACCGCCGAGTGCCTGGCCGCCGAACTGGTCCGGGGCGAGGCTCCTCCCGAGCTGAAGGCGCTCGATCCCTCCCGCTTCTCCTCCGCCGCGGCTACCAGGACTTGAGCGTCGGCAGCACCTGGTCGGCGAAGCGCTTCAGGCTGGCGTAGCCCTCGCCGCGCGCGTCGATTCCGGAGGCCGGCCCGAAGAGCACCAGATCGGTGAGTTCCAGGCCGCGGACGAGAGGCTCGAGGCCGGCCAGAACACGGGGCGCGTCGCCGATCAGCTCGTTGTCCCGGTACTGCTCCGGGGACGGCTCGAGCCCGTAGGCCAGATCGGGATCGCCCATCTCCTGGCGGATCCGACGGTAGAAGTCCCAGCGGTAGAAGTACAGCTCGCGGTTGCGCCGCCAGACTTCCTCGGGGTCCTCGTCGGTGACCGTGACCGACCAGGGATTGGAGACCCGGAAGGCGCCGGGATCGTGGCCCGCGGCCGCCAGCGCTTCGCGGTAGGCCCCGGGCACGGCCGGGTCCGCGGAGACTCCGTGCAGGTGCATTCCGTGGCGGCCGGCGCGCTCGGCCGCCACGGGCGTGGTCGCGCCGCCCCAGAGGGGCGGGTGCGGCCGCTGCAGCGGCGCCGGCTGGACCTGCACCCCCCGGTACTGGAAATGACGCCCGTCGAAGTCGAACGGCTCGCCGGTCCAGGCCAGCCGCAGGACTTCCAGCGCCTCTTCCATGCGCGAGGGCCGCGTGCGCGGGTTCAGCCCGAAGGCGGTGTATTCGGCCGCGCGGTGGCCGATGCCGACGGTCACGTCGAGCCGCCCGCCGCAGAGGTGGTCGAGCACGGCCGTCTCCTGGGCGATCCGGGCCGGGTTCTGCAGCGGCAGGATGTACAGGTACGCGCCGATGCGGGCGCGCCGCGTGCGCTCGGCCAGCAGCGTGAGGAAGATCGGCATGGAGGGCGCGTAGCCGTCCTCGGTGAAGAAGTGCTCCTGGATCAGCAGGGCGTCGAAGCCCATGGCCTCGGCCTCGCCCATCAGCCACAGGCCGTCTTCCCAGAACTCTTTCCAGGGGCGGCGCCGGTCCGGCGCGTTGCGGAAATCGAGCGTGAAACCGACCTGCACGGGCGCAGCATCGCACACCCCGTCCCGGGGCGTTTCCCGCCGCCGGGCCTCCGCGTCAGTGCGCCCGCGGACTCAGCGCTCGGGCGCCGGCATCGGCGCCGGCCAGTCTTGCGGGCGCAGCAGGGCGTCCGTGCCGCCGTCGCAGAAGATCACGGAACCGACGAAGAAGCGCGCTTCGGGTCCCAGCAGGTAGCAGATCAGGTTCGCGATCTCCTCTGGCCGGCCGTCGCGGCCGGCCGGGATGGGGAACGCGTCCAGCAACGGGCCCATGACCGGATGGGCCTTGCCCTCGGCGACCATCGGCGTCTGCGTCTTGCCCGGCGCGACGGCGTTCAGCGTGATCCCCCGGCCGATCCAGTCCTCGGTCGTCGCCCGCGAGCGGATCCAGTGCCCCAGCGCCAGCTTGGTCGGGGCGTAGGTCTGAATCGATCCGGCCCTCTCGGCGGCCGTGCAGGCCGCGTCCTCGTCGCCCGCCACGCAGGCCTCGACGATGTCCATCGACAGCCCGGGCGAGGTCGTGGTCGAGTTGGAGCAGAGCCCGACCGCCGCTGCCTCGCCACTGGCGGCGAGCGCCTCGCGCAGTCCCTCGAAGAGTTCGATCGAACCGAAGTAGTTCACGCTCACGAGCAGGGAAGCTGGGCGGTCCGGCAGGCCCATCAGGCCCGCGCAGGGCACCAGGCCGTCGAGCTTTCCGCCCGAGAGTTCCAGGATCCCGTCGATGGCGGCCCGCCTCCCGTCCGGGGTCGAGAGGTCGGCGACGATCTCGGCGTCCCGCAGGTCGACCCCGATGACGCGCTGGCCTTCGCCCTCGAGTCGTTTGGCGGTGGCGGCCCCGATCCCCGACGCGGATCCAGTGATGGCGATGGTTCTCATGCTCTTCCGGCTCCTGTGTCCGCCGTCACCGTAGCAGGCCGAACCCTCCAGAGTCGTACGGGAAACGCTTGGCGATCGGAGACTCGACGGCGAAAGCCGAGCTTCGCGAATCCCGGCCCCGGGAAGCGTCCGCGAGATCCCGGTGGCCGAACCGCGCACGCGCTCGGCTTCGCCGCGCTACCATGCGGCGCCGGCCACGGACGGGCCGCGGGAGAGAAGATGAGGATCCTGTTGATCGGCCTGGCTGGGCTGGCTCTGGTCTGGCCCGGCGCCGCGGGCGCCGACGCCGCGAAACTGCAGGCCCTGGCCGAAGCCGAACACCGCTCGGAGGCGAACCGCGCCCGGAACGAGTACCGCAATCCGGTGGAGACGCTGGAGTTCTTCGGCCTGCGGCCGGAGCTGACGATCGTCGAACTCTGGCCGGGCGGCGGCTGGTACACCGAGATCCTGGCGCCCTACGTGCGCGAAAACGGCCGGTACTACGCGGCCGGCTTCGACTCCGAGTCGACGAACGAGTATTACCAACGCGGAAACAGCCGATTCGCGGAAAAGCTTCAAGCTCATCCTGAGCTGTACGACCACGCCGTCGTCACGGTGCTGAACGATTCCGGGGCGGAGATCGCCCCGCCGGGCTCGGCCGACCTGGTGCTGACCTTCCGCAGCGTCCACAACTGGATGCGCGCCGGCTGGGCGCCGGCGGCGCTGGAAGCCTCGTTCCGCGCGCTCAAGCCCGGCGGAGTGCTGGGCCTGGTGCAGCACCGCGCCGCGCCGGAGTCGGAACAGGACCCGGAGGCGAAGAGCGGCTACGTGGCCGAGGCGCACGCCATCGCGCTGGCCGAGGCCGCGGGCTTCGTGCTCGAGGCCCGCTCGGAGATCAACGCCAACCCGCGCGACCCCCGCGACCACCCCGGGGGCGTGTGGACGCTGCCTCCCTCGCTGCGGCTGGGGGAAGAGAATCGCGAGGTCTACCAGGCGATCGGCGAGAGCGACCGGATGACGCTCAAGTTCCGCAAGCCCACGTCCGCCGGCCCCTACAGACCGGGGCCGCGGCCGCGGGCCGCGAAGCTATTCGCCCCAGCGGTAGGTGAGGTGCATGCCGTATTCGCGGGGGCGTGCGATGTAGGAGATGTTCGTGCCGAAGGGGAAGTCGATCCAACCGGTTTCGTAGTCCTCGTCGGTCAGGTTGCGTCCCCAGAGCATGAGCTCCAGCGGTTGGTTCTGCAGCGTCCAGACCAGCGATGCGTTGAGCAGCCCGTAGGCGTCCGTCTGCGAGAAACCCGTGACGAACACCGGGTCCGAGCAGGGATTGCTGGTCGTGCACTGATCGCCTCGGCTGGCCGAGAAGTAGCGCTCGAAAGAGTCCGTCTTGTCCTGCCAGGAGTAGGAGACACGCGCCGTCCAGTCCCCGGCCAGCGGGCCCTGGTCCAGGGAGGCCAAGGTGTAGTTCGCGAACAGGGACCACTGCAGCTCGGGGTGTGGGGTGCCGGCTTCCGGATCCCCCCGCTCAATGACCACGAACTCGTCGCCCGCGGTGAGCCTGCCGTCGCCGTCCGTATCCACGCGGCAGCAGGCGTCCGTGGTCTCCCAGCCGAGCCGGTTGGTGTCGTTCCAGCCGAAGCTCGCGCCGATCTCCAGACCTTCCCAGGGAAGGGCCGTCAGCTCGAACTCCACGCCCTGGATCTGGGAACGGCCGGCGTTCTCGCTGATCGATGACGTGATGCCGTTCGATTCCTCGATCCGCGCGGTGATGATGCTGCTGAAATTGGTGACGTAGTAGGAGGCATTGAGCCGCAGGCGATCGTCGAGGAACTGCGACTTGAGGCCCAGTTCGAACTGGACCGCCTTCTCCTCGTCGGTAGGCTCGAGCTGCCGGATGCCGGTCGGGCGAGCGGAGTGGTTGCCGCTGCGCAGGCTCTGGGTCGCCTTCGCGAAGGTCATCAGCGAGTCGGACCAGTGGTGGGTCAGGATCGCGTTCCACGACCAGAAGCCGTCCCGGAAGCCGCGCTTGATCGGGCTGCATCCGCCCGACGGACGGGCGCTGTTGTTGAGCGTGGAAGCGAACGAGGCGTCGATCAGTTCGCCGGTGTCGGAGTTCATTCCCAGGATGCAGTCTCCCGCGAACAGACCCGCCGAGGTGGGCAGTTGGTAAGCGCTCAGGAGCTGGGGCGTCCACGGCGTTCCCTCGGGGAGGTTGACGCCGGAGAAGCCGAGAACGGTGCGGACGCCGGCGGGAACGGGCTCGCCCGCGTAGGCGCCCGAGGTGCTCAGCACGTTGCGGATGGCCTGCTCGCGCCGCCCGCCGGTGTAGCGCACCCCCAGGGTGAGGCTGGTGCGCTCGTCGAAGTTCCACTCGCCTTCCACGTAGCCGGCGTAGGAGTAGTTCTCGTTGTCGCGCAGGGAGACGCTCGAGGCGTTGACCGTGCTCGCCGTGTTGAACGAGGCGGGCGGCATGAAGTTGTTGGCCGGATCCAGGTCGAAAGAAGCCCCCAGCAGCGTGCCCTCCGGAAAGACCGCCTGGTAGGCGTCGTTGAAGGTCTCCTCGGTGTAGTAGAAGACCCCGCCGGTCCACTCGAGCCGGTCGTCGAAGGCCACGCCGGTGAGCTGGAACTCCTGCTGCCAGGCCTCGTGGTCGAAGCCGTCGCCGCTCCAGAAGATCGGGTCGGGCGTGCCGTCGTGGTCGGCGCTGCGGTCCGCCTTCAGGCGCCGGTGGCCGCTGACCGACTCCAGTACGAAGTTCTCGAAGTCGACGGTGACGTGAAGCGCGAAGCCCCACAGATCGTCGTTCTGGAACTCGCCGGAAGTGAGGCTGAAAGGTCCGTCGAGTCCGCGGCCCCGGTAGGTGCCGACCTCGGCGTTGGTGTGCGTCCTGCGCACGTCCCCGCCCAGGTACAGGCTCGGCCGCGTGAAGGGGACGACGGGATCGCCGAGGATCGTGGCGCGCCCGAGCTGCAGCGCGTCCAGCAGGGTGAACCCGCCCGGGACGGCCCCGCCGGTCAGATCGCGCACGAAGCTGCCCGCGGGGTTGACTTCGCGCAGCTTGGCGTTGGGCGCCCCGTCGCGGGCTCGGCGGCGATCGCCGACCAGCACGACTTCGACGTCTTCGCTGGGTTCCCAGCGCAGGCTGCCGCGGAAATTCCAGTTCCTGACGCTCTCGTAGTCGTTTCCGGTGACGACGCTTTTGGAGAATCCGTCGCGGTCGAGCGCGGACCAGGCGATGCGGCCCGAGAGCGTCTCGCCCAGGATCGGAAAACCGACGCCGCCCTGGGTTTCACGCAGACCGTGGTCGCCGAACCCGACCCTCACGTAGCCGTTGCGGGTCCCGTCCGCCTTGCGGGTGTGCAGGGCGAGCGCGCCGGCGGTGGTGTTGCGTCCGAAGAGCGTCCCCTGGGGTCCGCGCAGCACTTCCGCGCGTTCCATGTCGTACATGTCGCTGATCAGGCCGACGCTGCGGGAGATGTAGACTCCGTCGATGTACACGCCCACGGAGTTGTCCTCCGCGCCGGTGAACCCGCCGGTGCCGATCCCGCGCATGCCGATGTTCGCCGAGGAACTGGTCGCCTGATACTGCAGGATGGCGAAGTTCGGGATCTCGTACTGAAGGTCCTGCAGGTCTTCGATCTGCTGCATCTCGAAGTCCTCGGCGGACATGACCGACAGCGAGATCGGGGTGTCCTGGGCGGATTCCTCCTTCTTGCGCGCCGTGACCGTGATCTCTTCGATCCCGGCGGTGGCTTCCGCGGATTCGCCGGCGGCCGCGGTCTCCTCCTGAGCGGAGCCGGTCGCCGGGGCGGCCAGCGCGAACGCGGCCAGGAACACCCATACAAAGCGTTGCATGCGTCGTCCCTCCCTCCAAGAGACTGGATCAGCCTATCACGGGCTCGCCGCGTTCAGTCCCCAATCGGGCGCGCCAGGGGCGGTTTCCCGCCGGTCTTCCGTCCCGCTTCCCGGCAGCCGCTCCAGGGTCTGCAGCGGCTACACTGCGGTCCGTGTCCGTCGTCCGGCGGTCCCGAGTCGCGGGAGGTCGGGGGCGGCACGAGCGCTGGAGGCGAGAAGCGATGCCGAGATTCCTGAAGGGTCTGCTGAAGGGGCTGGCCTGGTCCGCCGCGGCGGTGGTCGTCCTGGTGGCGGTGATCCTGATCGCCGTGCGCCTGTCGGACGGTCCGCTCGGTTTCGGGCCGCTGGAGTTGCTGCCCAGCGGCGAGATGCGCTCGGGAGAGTGGGGACCGGACGAGCTGGCGGACTGGTCGTTCGTCCACGAGGTGGACACGATCGAACTGCAGAGCGGCGGACGCACGCGCAAGACCTGGATCGTCGCGCTCGACGGTCGGGCCTACATCCCGTGCGGTCTCGGCATCGGGATCCCCAAGCGTTGGCACCTCGCGGCGCTCGAAGACCCCCGGGCCGTGGTCAGGATCGAGGGACTCCGCTACCGCCGGAGCCTGCAGCGCGTGGAAGACGCCGAACTCCTGCCGAAGCTGGTCGATGCGGTGCTGGAGAAGTACCCGCCGCTGCCGTCCCGTCCGGGAGCCGAGTCCTGGTTCTTCCGGCTCGACGCGCCGCTCTCCTGAGCGCCGGGCGCGGATCGTGCCCGGAGGCCGTCCGGCTCGCCCGCCCGGGCTGGGGTGAGTGAGGGGATTTGAACCCCCGACCTCCTGGGCCACAACCAGGCGCTCTAACCAACTGAGCTACACCCACCGCCAGGCCGCGCCGGGGGCGGCGCGGGGCAGGCATCTTAGGGTATCCGGAACCGCCCGTCAGGCATCCGGTTGACAGCCCCCGGTTCGTGCGCATGTTCCCGCAATCATTGGGGAATCCGCCGGGACGACCCGAGGGTTCCCTATGGGGGACCTATGGACACGAGCCGCTTCACACAGAAGCTCCAACAGGCGGTCAGCGTTGCCCAGGACCACGCCGTGCGCGCGGGCCACAACCAGGTCGAGGCCGAGCACCTGCTGCTGGCGCTGCTCGAGCAGGAAGACGGACTGGCGGCGCGGATCTTCGAGAACATGGGCGTGTCGGTCGAGGGCGTGCGCAAGCGCCTGGAAGAGGAACTGACGCGCCTGCCCCGAGTCTCGGGCGGCGGTCTCGAGACCGGCAAGATCTACGTCAGCGCGAGGCTGCAGCGCCTGCTGGTGAGCGCGCAGGACCACGCCAAGCAGATGGGCGACGACTACGTGTCGATCGAGCACCTGCTGCTGGCCTTCCTGGCGGAAGGTTCGTCCACGGCCTCCGGCCGGGTCCTGGGCGAGTTCGACGTCAACGCCGACCGGCTGCTCGCCAGCCTGGCGCAGGTCCGCGGCAACCAGCGCGTGACCAGCGCCACTCCCGAGGACACCTACGAGGCACTGGCCAAATACGGCCGCGACCTGGTCGAGGCCGCCCGCGGCGGCAAGCTCGACCCGGTGATCGGCCGCGACCAGGAGATCCTGCGCGCGATCCGCATTCTGTCGCGCCGCACCAAGAACAACCCCGTGCTGATCGGCGAGCCGGGTGTGGGCAAGACGGCGATCGTCGAGGGCCTGGCGCAGCGCATCGTGCGCGGCGACGTGCCCGAGGGTCTCAAGGACAAGCGCCTGATCGCGCTCGACCTGGGCGCGCTGATCGCTGGCGCCAAGTACCGCGGCGAGTTCGAGGAGCGCCTGAAGGCCGTGCTGGGCGAAGTCACCGCGGCCGAGGGGCAGATCCTGCTGTTCATCGACGAGCTGCACACCATCGTGGGGGCGGGCGCCGCCGAAGGCGCGATGGACGCGGGCAACCTGCTCAAGCCGATGCTGGCGCGCGGGGAGCTGCACTGCATCGGGGCGACCACGCTCGACGAGTACCGCAAGCAGATCGAGAAGGACGCCGCGCTCGAGCGGCGCTTCCAGCCCGTGCCCGTCGATCCGCCCAGCGTCGAGGACGCGGTCTCGATCCTGCGCGGCTTGCGCGAGCGCTTCGAGCTGCACCACGGCGTGCGCATCCAGGACGGAGCGATCGTAGCCGCCGCGGCGCTTTCGGACCGCTACATCTCCGACCGCTTCCTGCCCGACAAGGCGATCGACCTGATCGACGAAGCCTGCGCCACCATCCGCACCGAGATCGATTCGATGCCCTCCGAGCTCGACCGCACCAGGCGGCGAATCATGCAGCTCGAGATCGAAGAGGCCGCCCTGGCCAAGGAGTTGGACAAGGCCGCCGTGGAGCGCCTGGAGGGTCTGCGCGCTGAGCTGGAGCGGCTGCGAGAAGAGCGCGACGCCCTGCAGTCGCAGTGGGAACGCGAGAAGGGCGAACTGAAGGGCCTGCAGGAGCTGCGCGAGCGCGTCGAGCGCGCCAATCTGGAAATCGAGGAGGCGGAGCGCGAGAGCCTGCACTCCGGTGACTCTTCCGCGACCGTGCGCGCCGCCAAGCTCCGGCACGAGACTCTGCCCAATCTCCAGCAGGAGCTGGCGGAGGAGACCCGCAAGCTCGAGGAAGCCGCGGGCGGCAAGCGCCTGCTGCGCGAAGAGGTGACCGAGTCCGAGATCGCCGAGATCGTCGCGCGCTGGACCGGCATCCCTGTGACAAAGCTGGTCGAGACCGAGCGCGAGAAGCTGCTGCGTCTCGACGAGGCATTGCACGAGCGCGTGATCGGGCAGGACGAGGCCGTCCAGAGCGTGGCCGACGCCGTGCTTCGCTCCCGCGCGGGCGTCCAGGACCCCAAGCGCCCGATCGGATCGTTCCTCTTCCTGGGCCCCACGGGCGTGGGCAAGACCGAGCTGGCCAAGACCCTGGCGGCAGCTCTTTTCGACTCCGAAGACAACATGGTGCGCATCGACATGAGCGAGTACATGGAGAAGCACGCCGTGTCGCGCCTGGTCGGCGCCCCGCCGGGATACGTCGGCTACGAGGAGGGCGGCCAGCTCACCGAGGCCGTGCGCCGCAAGCCCTACAGCGTGGTGCTCTTCGACGAGATCGAAAAGGCGCACCCGGACGTCTTCAACGTGCTGCTGCAGATCCTCGACGACGGCCGCCTCACCGACGCTCAGGGCCGCACGGTCAACCTGCGCAACACCGTGATCATCATGACCAGCAACATCGGCTCGCCGCTGCTGCTGGAAGGCGTCACGGACCGCGGCGAGATCGACGAGGTCATTCGCGACAGCGTGCTGGGCGAGCTGCGCGCGCACTTCCGGCCGGAGTTCCTCAACCGCGTCGACGAGACGGTGCTGTTCAAGCCGCTGCAGCGGCACGAGATCGAGCAGATCGTCGAGCTGCTGCTGGCCGAGCTGCGCGGCCGGCTGGCCGAGCGCAAGGTCGCGCTCGAGGTCAGCGAGGCCGGGCGCGCGCTGATCGCGCGCGAAGGCTTCGATCCCGTCTACGGGGCGCGGCCGCTGCGCCGCTTCATCCAGCGCGAGGTCGAAACCCGGCTGGCCCGCGCCCTGCTCGCGGGCGAGGCGCCGGAGGGGGCGCGAGTGTCGCTTGACGCCCGCGACGACGAACTGAAGATCGAGCTGGCGGGACCGGAACGGCCCTAGGCGTAGCCCCGGGAGGCCCTGCTCCGGGACCCTCCGTCTCCGTGACATCGGCTACGTGTGGCAGGCTTTGGTCGGAGGCACGTCCAGCGAGGGGTTCCGGTCGAAGAAACCCGTCGGCATCAGCGTGAAGCCGGCATACTCGACCGGCATCACCGGCCAGTCCTCCGGCCGCGGCACGTGGGTGACCCCCAGGGTGTGCCAAACCACGACGTCGGTATCCTCGACGGACCGGTTCGCCGCCGCGTAGGCGGGCAGTCCGCTGGCGCCGGAGTGGAGATTCGTGAACACGCCGCCCGCGGCGTCGAGTTCATCGGGGGAATAGGGCGTCACCCACAGGTTGTGCCGGGTGAAGCCGCCACGCGTCGAGTGCAGCGAGTCCTCGGGCGCGTACATCGTCGAGGAGGCCTGCGGCAGGAGCTTGTAGCCCACGGGCTTGCCGAGGTGGTTCCTGACGTGGTCGTTGACCACGCGCCACTGGCGGCTGCGCGCCGGGTTGATGTCGCGCTGCGCCTCCCCTTCGGTACCGAGCCTGCGGGCCACGGAGCGGAACGCGCTGTTGTAGGGGTTGTCGGCCCCTGGCGGCAGCGGCTCGACTTCAATCTCGTAGACCGAGTTCGTGCCGCCGTCGAGGTTGAAGTCCAGCCGGAAGCAGAAGATGTGCTGGTGGATGGGCGAGGCGATGGACTCGGCGATGATCGGCGCCATGTCCGAGTCGGCGTTGTGCTCCACTGCGGAGACGCCGACCATGCCCGTCAGCTTGATCTCCACCTGGATGGTGCCGTCGAGGTAGAAGTACCAGTAGAAGCCGTATTCGTAGTTGCCGAGCGTCATGATGGAACTCACGACGAGCCGGCGCGAGCGCCGCACCTCGGGTTTGGGGTGCTGGGTGAACATGTTGGTGTGCTTCCACAGGATGCCGAAGTCCTCTTCGTGCAGGCACACCACGTTCGGGACGTGGCGGGGTTCCCCGTTGCCCTGCAGGATGAAGTTGTCGAAGTAGTGGATCTCGCCCAAACAGTCGCAACCATTCACGAGCGAGTTGGCGGAGTGCGCCAGGGCCGCTTCGCCGCCGTCGAACGCGTGCTTCCAGCCGTGCATGGGCGACGTGTCGCCGTAGGGAACGATCATGTCGGAGAGTGCCGCCCGATACAGGATCGGACGGTCGCGGCCGTCGTCGTCGTAGCGGATGTCGTGTAGCACCAGGCCCTCGGCGGGCTGCATGGAGACGCGAAGCTGCCACTTCTGCCAGCGCACGAGGTTCCCCTCCACCTCGAAGCTCGGTCCCTCGGGCTGGGTGATCTCGATCGGACGCAGTCCCTCCCGCAGCCGCTCAACCCGATCGGCGGCGTACTCGGCCGGATCTGTCGGCATCGGGACGACGCCGTGGTCCTCGATCACCACCTGGCCGCTGTCGCAGTCGACATGGGCGGAGAGTCCTTCGAGGGGGCGCGCGTAGTAGTTGTCGGCGCGATCGGCGTGGAGGAACGCGATGGCGTGGATCTCCCGCGCGTTCGCAGGCAGATCGGGATGCCGGGCGCCCGCGACCCATGGCTCGATGTGCACGAGGGACAGGTCTTCGATGCCGCGCTTCTTCACCGCCGCGATCCAGTCCTCGTTCTTCCACAGCGCCTTCAGCAGGGCGATGTAGTCCTCGGCGGCCACGTTCGCCTGACCGTCCTCGACCCATGTGAACGCCGCTACGCGACTGTCGGTGAGGGAGACGCGCGCATCGAAACTCTGCCCGCGGTCGCGGTCATGGCCCACGAGACGCACGATCCGGTCCCAGGAGGCTCCCGGTGCGAAACCCAGCACGACGTCCTTCGGGGGCTCGGCCGCGTAGCCGGCGGTGAAGAAGGACTGCTCGCCGAGGCGTTGACTATCGCGCAGGATGGCGACCGCGCGCGCGAGCTCGTCCGCGGTGCAGGGGTCCAGGGGGTGCGTCGGTCCGTCGCCGGTCTCGTCCGCAACAGCCAGTTCTTCCGCCTGCTGCTCCATCGATCGCCTCCTCGGTGTCGTGTATCGATACTCTCCGAGCGTGTCGCCACAGGCAAGCGACGACGAGTGCGGCGCTACCAGTGCGTTCGCAGGGTCACTCCGATCTGCCGCGTCAGTCGACCGTCGTTCCAGGTGGTCTTGGCGCTCAACTCGTAGTCCCAAACAAACTCCGAGTCAAAGCCGCCAGACGCATCGGTAACGCCAAGGGCGCCGAAGTCCACCTGGCAGGGACCGATCCGACGCATAGCCCGGACCGGCCCGAGTCCGGGACTCCAGGGGCCATGCGCACGCGCTGGCTCGCCCCCGCGGGATGCGGCACCCTGCCGCCCACGCGCCCGTAGCTCAATTGGATAGAGCACCTGGCTTCGGACCAGGGGGTTCGGGGTTCGAGTCCCTGCGGGCGCGCCAGCCGCGCCCGCCCGGCACGCCGGCGCTCCGATCGAGTATTGTCGGGGGCGTCGTTTCCGGCGCGCGCAGGACACCCAGTTAAGGAGAGAGCATGTCATCCGACCTTCGGCTCGACGAGATCGACTTCATCACGCCCGAGCGCTACGTCCGCGACGGCTATCCGCACGCGGAGTGGAGCCTGATGCGGCGCGAGGCGCCGGTCTACTGGTACGACCGCAGCGAGGGCGAGGATTTCTGGGCGCTGACCCGGCACGAGGACATCGTCTTCGTCAGCAAGCGGCCCGAGCTGTTCATCAGCGACCCGCAGCTGGTGGTGCAGACCACGCCGCTCTCCGAGCGCCGCGACGACTTTCCCAGGAACCTGATCCAGTTCGACCCGCCCAAGCACGGAATCCAGCGCAAGCTGATCAGCAAGGGCTTCACGCCGCGCGCCCTGCGCCGCTGGCACGCCGACATCGAGAGCATCGCGCGGGGCGTGGTGAACGATCTGTTAGACGAGCGCGACGAGGGCGAGTGCGACTTCCCGATCGCGGTGATCGGCTGGCTGCTGGGCGTGCCCGAGCCGGACTGGCCGCGGCTCTTCCACTGGACCAACCGCATCCTGGGGTCGTCCGATCCCGAGTACCAGGACCGGGCGACGCCCACTGAGACGGCCCGGGCGGCGCAGGCTGAAGGCTTCGAGTACTTCACGCACCTGGTCGCCGCGCGGCGCCGCGAGCCCAGGGACGACCTGGTCAGCCTCTTCGCCCACGCCGAAGTCGAGGGCGAGCGGCTGTCGGACTTCGATGTGCTGAACTGGTGCAATCTGATCGTGGCGGCCGGAAACGAGACCACGCGCAACGCGACCAGCGGCGGCATGCTGGCGCTGATCGAACACCCCGACGCTCTGCGCCGGCTGCAGTCCGAGCCCGAGCTTCTGAACAGCGGGGTCGAGGAGATCCTGCGCTGGACCAGTCCCATCATCCACTTCGCGCGCACCGCCACCCAGGACGTCGAGATCCGCGGGCAGAAGATCGCCGAGGGCGAGATCGTGGCGCTGTTCTACCCCTCCGCGAACCGCGACGAGGAGATCTTCGAGGCGCCCTTCGAGTTCCGCGTCGACCGCAAGCCCAACCGCCACCTGGCGTTCGGGATCGGCGAGCATTTCTGCGCCGGGGCGCACGTCGCGCGGCTCGAGATCCAGTACGCGCTGCGCTTCCTGCTGCCCCGCATCGAAGAGGTCGAGCTGACCGGCGCCCCCGAGCGTCTGCACTCCAGCCTGGTCGGCGGCATCAAGCACCTGCCGATCCGCTACAAGCTGCGGGCCGAAGCGCAGGCCTGAAGCCCCGGATCGCCGGACCGGAAGAGAGCGGGGCAGGGCCTCCGCGCGGGGCGCCGGTTACCCGTCCGAGTCGCGGGCCTTGAACACCCGGCGCGCCAGGCGCAGCCCGTCGATCGCCCGCGGAAAGCCGCCGTACAGCACCGCCGTCAGCATCACCTCTTCGATCTCTTCGCGCGTGACGCCGTGGTTCAGGGCGCCGCCCAGGTGGATCTCGAGTTCGTGCGCCATCGTCAGCGCCGTGAGCACGGAGATCACCACCAGACTGCGGTCGCGACGCGAGAGCTGCGGCCTGGACCAGACGTCGCCGAAGGCGTAGTCCATCACCAGCTGGCCCATGGCGCCCTGCTGCCTGAGGATCGCCGCCTCCGTGGCCTCGGTGTCCAGGTCGGGCTGGCCGAGCAGGGTGCGCAGCACGTCGAGTCCGTCCGCGCGGCGCTGCTCGGGTGTCTTGATCTCCGCGGGCGCCGGCGGCGTCGCGTGCTGGTCGCCCCCGTCGCGCACCGCGAACACGCGGGCCGCCACGCCGGCGCCGGCCAGCGCGAAGGGGACGCCCGCGTAGGCGCCGATCTGCAGCATCGCCTCGTCGATCTCCTCGCGCTCCAGGCCGTGGTTGAGGCCGCCCGCGACGTGCTGGCGCAGCTCCACTTCGCGGCCGAGCGCGGTCAGGAACGAGATCACCACCAGGCTGCGGTCGCGGCGCGAGAGCTCCGTCCGGCTCCAGATCTCGCCGGCTCCGGTGCGCAGCGCGACGCTGCCCAGCGCCCCCTGCGATTCGAAGAATTCCGCCAGGCCGCGGCCTGCGGCCTCGGAGCCTCCGAGGGTGGTCAGGACGTCGAGGCCGCGCTCGTAGCGCGGATCGGTATCGCTCATCAAAGCTCTCCTCGGTTCGAGGGCCGGTGCCGGGCCGCCGCTCAGGCGTGGGCGGCGCTGCCGCTGAACTTCAGCGGAATGTGCTTGACGCCTTCGATCAGGTTCGAGCGCAGGTAGGTCACCGGACCCGCCAGTTCGAGGTCGTGCATGCGCTCCAGCACGCCCTCGAACATCACGCGGGTCTCCAGCCGCGCCAGGTGCGTCCCCAGGCAGAAGTGCTCGCCGATGCCGAAGGCCAGGTGGGGGTTGTGCTCCCGGTCGATGTCGAACTCGTCGGGGCGCTCGAAGATCTCCTCGTCGCGGTTCGCGCTGGGGTAGTAGAGCAGCAGCTTGTCGCCCTTGCGGATGCGCCGGCCCTCCAGCTCCGTGTCCTCGGTGGCGGTGCGGCGCATGTAGTACACCGGCGAGCGGAAGCGCAGCACCTCTTCAACCAGCGCCGGGACGAGCGAGGGGTCGCGGCGCAGGCGCGCGAGCGTCCCGGGGTACTCCAGAAGCAGCAGCAGCGCGTGCGAGATCAGGTTGCGGGTGGTCTCGTTTCCGGCGACCGCGAGCAGCAGGAAGAAATTGTCGAACTCCTGGACGTTCAGGCGCTGGCCGTTCACTTCGCCGTGCAGGAGGGTGCTCATCAGGTCTTCGCGTGGGCGCTCCAGGCGGTCCTCGGCCAGACCGTTGGCGAACGAGAACATCTCCCGGGCGGCGTCAGAGGAACTCCGCTCGCTGACGGAGTACTCCGGGTCCTGGCTGCCGATCATCCGGTTGGTCCAGTCGAAGATGTCGTAGCAGGCCGACTGGGGCGCGCCGAGCAGGTCGGCGATGATCCGCAGCGGCAGCTCCGCCGCCACCTCGACCACGAAGTCGCACTGCCCGCGCCCGGTCACGCGGTCGAGGATCGCGCTCACGATCTGGCGGTGGTGGGGTTCCTGCGCGGCGATCTGGCGGGGCGTGAAGCCGGCCGAAACCAGCGACCGGTGGCGGCGATGGTCCGGGGGGTCCATGCCGATCATCGACGTGTAACCGCCGTGTCGGTCCTCCAAGCTGGTGCCCGAGGCGGAGCTGAACCGCAGGGGCTGGCGCGAGATCGCCTTGATCGTGCGGTAACGACTGACGATCCAGTAGCCCCGGCCGCCGGCGTAGTCGCCCTCGTGCCAGTGCACCGGCGACTCGCGCCGCAGCCGCCGGAAGAGATCGTGGGGAAAGCCGTGCTCGAACGTGTCCGGATGGCTGACGTCGGGGACCTCGATCACTTCGGGAACTCCGCGACCGGTCTGCGGCCGCCCCGGGAGGGGCGAGCGCCCGCCCCGCCGCCGGGCCGGGCGCCAGTCTAAGGGCTAACGGCGTCCGCGCGCCAGAGGCGGGCCGGGGGACCGGCGGGAGGTCGGTCCACGGGCCGGAGCGGGTTCCGGGGCCGGTGAGGGGCCTCCGACTCCGCGAGTTCGACACGGCGGGGGGCGCGGGTTTCCTGCTAGTGTTGGTTTCGCATCGGGAGGATCCCCGCGTGATTTTCGACCCGCGCGATCCGCAGCACGCCGTCGACGGGGTGCCCTTCGAGACGCTGGCCCGGATCCGGGCCGAAGAGCCGGTCTGCCCCTCGCCCCAGGGCTGGTTCCTGTCGCGCCGCGACGAGATCATGACCTGCCTGGAGGAGGTCACGACCTTCATCGCCGATCTGTCGGGGATGTCCGAACTCTCCGACCGCGCCGAGGTGCCGGAAGACGAGCTCTTCCTGTCGGAGATCGAGGAGCCGCGCCACGGCCGGGTGCGCCGCCTGTACAACTCCTGCTTCGCGCGCCACCGCCTGGCCAAGCTGGGCAGCTTCGTGGAGGACACCTGCAACCGCCTGCTCGACCGGTTGCTGGCCGCCGAGGACGGCGCCGCCGACCTGCACATCGGCTACGCCATGCCAATCCCCAGCCTGGTGCTGTCGAGGATGATGGGCCTGCCGACGGAGGCGGCGCAGCGTTTCATGGAGTGGTCGCTGGACGGGACGCTGATGCAGCGCACGCCCACGCCGGGCGTCGACCCCGGAGGACCGCCGGTCCAGCAGTACTTCGGCGCGCACCTGGCCCGGCGTCGGCAAGAGTCGGGCGAGGCTCCGAAGGACGTCTACCGGACCCTGATGGAGGCCGAGATCGACGGCCAGCCGCTCTCGGACCGGGAAATCGTCACCCAGCTCCAGTTCATGGTGATGGCCGGCGTCCACACCACCCGCACTTTCCTGACCCACCTGATGCACCGGCTGCTGTTCCATCCCGAATTGTTCCGGACGCTGGCCGAAGACCGCTCGCTGGTGCCGAACTACATCGAGGAATCGCTGCGCCACGATTCCCCGGTGCAGAGCACCACCCGCCGCACCACCCGCGGGATCGAGCTGGCCGGAGTGAAGCTGGCGTCGGGGGACTGGGTCGAGGTCGGCCTGGGCTCGGCGAACCGCGACGAGCGGGCCTACGAGGACCCGGACGTGTTCCGCCTCGACCGCGAGGATCCCCGGGATCACCTGGCGTTCGGCGCGGGCTCGCACATCTGTCCCGGGGCGGCGCTGGCGCGGCTCGAGGGGCAGACCGCGGTCGAAGTCCTGCTCGACCGGGTGGCGGAGATGAGCCCGGTCGAGGGCGTCCAGTACCCCCCGCTGCCGAGCAGCCTTTCGGACCTGCCGATCCCGGCCCGGCTGGTGGCCCGGGCCTGAGCGGAGCGGCGTTCGGCGCGGCCTTCAGGCCAGCGCGCTCACCTCGGGGCCGATGCGCGCCGCGAGCGGCGCCAGCGCTTCCAGGTCGAAGTCGTAGACGCGGGCGGCGTTTCCGCCCACGACCTGGCCGACCTCCGCTTCGGGGCAGCCGCCGAAAGTCTCGCGCAGCTTCTCGCGCGTGTGCGGCCAGGTGCCTTCCGCGTGCGGGTAGTCGGAGCCCCACATGATCTTGTCCAGCCCGATGGCGTGGCGCATCTCGAACTCGCGCGCCTGCAGGAAGGAGGCGCCGACGTAGCACTGCCGCCGCCAGTACTCGCTCGGCTTGAGGGGCAGGCCCTGGCGGATCTGGGCGAAGATCGGCCGCTCGTAGAGGTCGTCGAAGTAGGTCAGGGTCTCCGGGATCCAGTCCGCCATCTGCTCGGTGAGGACGAAGCGCAGCCGCGGGTGGCGTTCGAAGACGCCCGCCCAGAGCAGGAAGGTGAACGGGCGGTGCGCGAACCACTTCACCTCCGACAGGAAGATGGGCGTGGCGCCCGGCAGGTCGCCGTAGGCTTCGCGGCCGGAACCCAGCGGGTGGGTGTTGACCGGCAGGCCGAGTTCCTCGCACGCGCTCCAGACCGGCTGGTAGCGCGGGTGGTTGTAGGACGGCAGGTCGTCCCACTCGGCGGGCAGCAGGACGCCGCCGCGCAGACCCTCCCGGCTGGCGCGGCGGATCTCCTCCACAGCGGCGTCGACGTCGGCGTAGTCGACCATCACCACGCCGGCGCAGCGCTGCGGGTTGTGGGAGCACAGGTCCGCCAGCCAGCGGTTGTAGGCGCGGGCGCCGGCGGCGCGCAGCTCGCGGGGCTGCGGGTCGAGGCGGCCCGTGGTGGGGCGGTAGCCGTGGAACGGGACGTGGAAACTCTCCGCGGCGGGGAAGATGACCTCCGCGGCCACGCCGTCCGCGTCCAGCTCGGCGATGCGCTTTTCGGGGTCCCAGGCCCCGCGCCGGCCGCCCCGCTCGACTTCCTGGGCCTCGTCCATCTGGTCGAGGAATTTCTCGTCGAAGAGTCTCTCGCCCGGCCGCACTGGCCGGCGCTCGACTCGGGCGCCGTACCAGTCGCGGAAGGGCGACCGGTGGCGCTTCTCGAAGTAGGGCTCGTAGTCGGGCCAGGGCGCGGCGGCGTGGCAGTCCGCGGAGATCACGAGATGGCGTTGGGCCATGGTCCCTCTCCCGCCGCGCGGTCCGCCTACAGACGCGCGACCTCGAACACGTCGAGCTTCGGCTCGGCCGTTCGTTTCTGGAACTCGCTCATCGAGTGCGGCCACTGCGTCACGACGCGGCCGGTCGGCGAACGGTAGTAGGTGTTGCAGTTCTGCTGCCAGACGTCGACGTTCGCGATCGCCTGCTGGATCTCCTGGTTGTAGCTCTCCATGGGCTCGGGCCGGACGTCGATCCAGGCCAGGCGCTCCTCGGCGATGCGCCGGATCTGCTGCAGGCTGTACTCGACCTGGCTTTCGATCATGGCCAGGATCGAGCCGTTGTTGGTGTTCGGCCCGTAGAGCATGAACAGGTTGGGGAAGCCGGAAGTGGTGATGCCCAGGTAGGCGCGGGCGCCGTCGTTCCAGGCCTCTTCGATGCTGCGGCTGCCGCGCCCGCTGACGTCGATCGCGGACAGGTAGCGGGTGGCCTCGAAGCCGGTGGCGATGATCAGCGTGTCGACGCGCCGCCGCTGGCCATCGACGGTCACGATCGAGTCGGGGGTGATGCGTTCGATCGCGTCGGTGACCAGTTCCAGGTTCGGGCGGTTGAAGGCGGCGTAGTAGTCGTTCGAGATCAGCGGCCGCTTGCAGCCGAACGGGTGCTGGGGGCGCAGCTTGCGGCGCAGCTCGGGGTCCTTGACCTCGTCGATCGCCGCCAGACCCGCGGCCTCCGTCTCGGCCAGCGCGGCGGGGTCCGAGAAGGTCATGCCGGCGTCCACGCGCCGGTAGATCGCGTTCCGGAGCTTGAGCGAGGCCGAGGGGTCGGTGCGGAAGCGCTCCATCTCTTCTTCGGTGTAGGGATCGTCCTCCTTGGGAAGAACCCAGTTCGCACTGCGCTGGAACAGGTGCACCTGGCCGGCGGTCTTGACGATTTCCGGCACGAACTGAACGGCGCTGGCGGCGCTGCCGATCACGCCGACCGTCTCGCCCGCCAGATCGTGGTCCCAGTCCCAGCGCGCGGAGTGGAAGGACTTGCCCGCGAACGAATCCAGGCCCTCGATCTCGGGCCAGCTCAGGTCGTTGAACATGCCGACCGCGCTGACCACGACGTCGGCCTCGACGACCTCTCCCGAATCGAGTCCCAGCGACCAGCGGGCGCGCTCCTCGTCCCAGCGGGCGCTGCTCACCCCGGAATGGAAGCGGCAGTGGGGCAGCAGTCCGTACTTCTCGGCGCAGTGGTCGAAGTAGGGGCGGATCTCGGGCTGGGTTGCGTAGGGCCGCGTCCAGTCGTGCTTGATTTCGAACGAGAACGAGTACAGGTGCGAAGGGATGTCGCAGGCGCAGCCCGGATAGCGGTTGTGGTACCAGGTGCCGCCGACGCCGCCTCCCTTCTCGAGCAGGACGAAGTCTTCGAATCCGGCCTGCTTCAGGCGGATGGCCATGCACAGCCCGCCGGGTCCGGCTCCGATGATCGCGATGCGCAGGGGACGCGGGGAAGTCGTGGATTCGCTCATACGGGGCGCCACGCTAGCCGGAGGCCGGAGGCGAATCAAGCGGGTCGTGTCCGGCGTCTCCTCCCGCGCCGGCGGAAATTGCGTCGAAGGCCGGGAGACGCCGAATTGCGTCGACGGCCCGGCGGCGGATTCCCACGGCGGGCCGTGGGAGAGGCCGGTCTACTTCTAGGTCACCGCCTTCGCGAAGAAATGGTCGAAGACCTCGCGGTTCGGGTGGTTGGCGTTCAACGGATTGCCATCGCCTCAGCGCATGCGCTACGCAAAGCTGGCTGCGGGGTGATCGTGGAACGCTTCGGCGTCTCGAGCGTAGTTCATCAGTACGGCGAGGTCCTGGTGGCGCGTGATCGCGCGAAGCTTGTCGAGCCGAGCGCCGGCGCGCACCGCGCAGGTCACGAAGCCTGCTCGAAGCGAATGAGCGCTGACGTTCTCTAGATCCAGCCCGGCCGACCGCGCGTAACGTTGGACGCTCCGGTTCACGTCTCTTCCGTCCAGGCTCCGAGTCGGCTCCAAAGCCCCGCCCCGATTGTCCGGAACGAACAGGGGTGCTTCGGGTCCGAGGGCCGAGTGCCTTAGCCAAGCGTGAATGCGACCAGAGACGCGCAGGCGACGACCGTTGAGGATCGGCACCATCTGTCTCCGACCCGAAGGGTCCATTTTGGAGCGGCGCACGCACACCCACAGACCCAAATTCTCGAACGTCAGATCCTCCACGCACAATGAGGCCAACTCGGAGCGGCGCAAGGCTCCCAAGAAGCCGAGTGCGCATAGGGCCGCGTCGCGCAGCCCGGCGGTGTTGAGTCTTCTATCGGCGACCTCGAGCATCAAGACGATCTCTCTGACCTCAAGAGGTCTCGCCTGGTGTCTCGGCCGTCGTCCCAGGGTGCGGCTCAATCCCCCGATCACCTCCCGAACAGCGGGATCTTCAATCGGATTTCCGAATTGAAGCTGCCGGTGCACCACGGCGATTGCGGAACGGTGCACATCTATGGTCCGAAACGCGCGCCCTGCCGTAGCGAGACCGGTCAGGTAAGCCGCGATGGTTTGCGGCGATGCGGGCAGGGCCGAGCATTCCTGCTCGGCACAGAACATCTCGAAGCTTTTCCAAGCCGATGCATAGGTTCTACGTGTATTGGCCGATCTCGAGCCGAAAATTATGTGTGCGCCCCGCCGCGCGTTTGTGACTTGCGTCTCATCTCCATCAGCAGGAATAGGTTTTGATGCTTTGCCGTTGTCCACATTTTAAGCCTACACAATTCTTCCTAACGATTGCAACGAAGCAGGGGGCATAAAGCGGCAAAAGCACGCGCCCACTGTCCGAACATGTGTTCAGAAGGAGTTCAGATATCAGCGAGACAGTTAATGTCTGATAAGTCAGCTTATCGGACACTGTTACAGGCTCCAGAGCCGTCAGAGTCGGGAATCCCGGCTTCACGCAACAATTCGATATTGACCCCTTTTCGTCTCTTTCCCTACCATTGATGTCGAATGGAATTGAGAGATCACCGGCTAGGTACGAATGACTCCAGTGGGAAGCCTGAGGGTTTATGGGACTACATTGGGGTGCCTGCACTGGCAGTCTTCTCAGCGCTCGATTTTTCCCAGATGCCACACGCAACGAAGTTCGAGCGAATGCTTCGAATATCGTAAAACTAAGAACACTCCATCTGCAGGATTGCTCATTGGCTCCATAGAGAAATCAGATATGAACGTATGTTCAGCTACTATTGAGCACTCCACTAAAACAAGTTTGATAAGCGAACTTATCGCCATCGAAGCCGCGAGGACGTCCCGCTGCTCCGGATATGCCTCTGATTTCGATCTGAACAGCGTCCTCGATCCGCTGTTCAGCCACGATAACGGACTCTCAGCTCCATTGACTCCCGATGGATCGGAAGCTCCGATCCCAGCTCGCGAGCAACTGGAACGGGTCGACCGCTGCAGCGAGCTTGGACGCTCTGGGAGATTGGCATGTTCTCCCGTTCGCCGAGAACGAGTCCATCGGACGGATCTATCTCTTTGCGGAGGACTCAGCGATCTGAGCCCTGACCAAAGAGAAGCCACAAAGAAGACTAGGTCGAAAACGAAGGCGCTGGTCTTGTCCTTGGCCGCGGTATTCATCGGGGGACTGCACGCCGAAGCAGCTACCGCATTCCGGCAAATAGGCGAGGCAGTGCTCTGCGCATGGCAACGATTGGCCCGGCAACCGGGACCAGGGCGGCTATGAGAAAAGGGCGGATCGGAGCAGACCTAGTCGTGGCGCTGGCGTGGATCGCGTCGCCGGCCGCGAGCCTCGCCGACTGGTCGAGTCCCGCCTCGATCCATTACGCCGCCGGCGCGGAGCAAGCCGCCTACGGCTTCGGCGCGAGCGTGTCTCGCCGGTGGAAGCTCGTGGACCCGCGCCAGGGCCTGGCGTTCGATGTTGGCCTGGACGCGGCCGGCGAATGGCTGACCTACCGCACGCGGGCGGACGCCTGGCGAGCGCTGGGACGCTGGGGCCGGGTGCAGTGCCAGGCGCAGCTCACGCGGTCGCTGGGCGAGCCGCCGAACGGGACCGCGACGTGCGGGGCCAACGCCTGGCGGCAGTTCGGCCGCTGGACCGCGAACGCGACGCGGCAGGCGTCGCCGGGGTGCGAGGCGGAGATTCGGAGCCTGAGCTTGGCGGCTTCATGCAGCACGCCGGCCGGCGCTTGGTGGAGCGTGCAACCAATGTTCGGAACGCAGGTTCAGCGCTGGGCCTGGGGCGGGTTCGAGCAATCGACGGCGCAGCGAATGGCCAGCGTGAGCGCGTCCAGGTCGGGGGCTTTCCGGCCGGACCCTGGCGGTCGAGCGTTGGGGCTTCGGCGAACTGGACGCGCGGGGGGGCAGGCGTCCGGTGTGTTGAGCCTGTCCGCGATGTGGACCCGAGAGGCGCTCAATGCGCGGGGACTGACACTCGCGCTTGAAGTCTCGCGGATGGTCCAGCGCGGCGCGTGGGGCGGGTTCAAGGACGTTCGGGCGGTATTCCGCATGCGGAGTGATTTCGAATCTGGCATAATGCCGGAGCTTGAAAGGAGAAGTCATGGAAGGTGGGGATCAAAGTACGTCGGTTTTGCTTCTAGCACTCATTCCTGCTCTGTTATCTGCAATAGTGATATATCCCCTATTGGGGATAATAAATAAGAAAAAGAAAGAAGGTAATTGGAAGCATGATTCACGCATTCCATTTCTACTTGTAATATTCGCGATTCCATTTCTATTCGCAAATGTATCACACGCCCAATTCGCCGGGCTCCCATCGTCAGAACAGATAAGGCAGGAGGGTAGCGCATGCTCAACTGAGAGCCAAGATAGCATCTCTTGATACTTGTATTTGTACGGAAGAGAAAATGTTTAACATTGCGGTTAGGAGCGGTGCAATTAGCGTTGCGATTGGCAGCGTTACAGGCACAGTCGTAGGCTCTCCTGTGGATACGGCCGCAGATTTCCTATTGTCTTGATAGGCGCCTCTTTGCCGCCGTTGATCGTCTTTTTGTCTGCTAATATACAATTTCATTGGCTTCTGGTGGTTGTCATTGTTTCTTTAGCTTTCCAATTGGTGTAGAGTTGGCTGCTGTATTGCACCCGCCGCATAAAGATGTAAAGTCGATTGACAAATTGACAGGCTTCCAAAATTATTAGGAAGATTGGGAGCCTGTAATACTCAAGGTTGGTCAAGGGGGATTCGGTGCGAGTGTTGCTGAAGGGCTGCTAGGAGACACAGCGCAGCACGCCGTTTAGCGGGATTTGAGCGTTGCGGCATAGCAGAGAATTTAGCGGTGATTATTTGTAGGTTGGTTTTCCTGTCTTCGCTCTGTCATTTGGGGATCGATAGCGGAGGATTTCGATGAGTTTTGAAATGCGACGGGCCGTATTCTCGCTTGTAGGGCGGGTGCGTCCGATCCTGATACCCTGCTTGATTCTCGGAGCGTTTGTTCTCTGGGGAATGTTCGAATTGAGAGCTACCGAGGACCGAGTCGCGGCGGTCGCACGGGTGTTGGCGGGCTCTGGTCCGAGGTCCGGGATCGACGCCGATTTGGCCGTAGATTTGTCCGAAGGATTCGAGGCCAGGATTCGGGACTACCTGCTCCGCCACCCCAAGGTTCTGCGGGAAGCGCTCGACCCGCGCCGGTTGGCCCGCCTCGCGCTCGAAGCGAAAGGCGACCAGTTGCTCGACGAGGCAGGCTTTCCGGTGGTTGAGTCCTCGGATGGACAGACCGAGCCGCTCGTGCTGGTCGAATTCTTCGACTACCGATGCGGCTATTGCCAGCGCTTCTTTCCGGCGATCGAACAGGCGCTGGATCGCGCGTCCCGGGGCGAAGGTCCCAACTTGCGCTTCGTGGCTGTCGAGTTTCCGATCCTCGGTCCCGACTCCGAGCGAGTCGCCCGGTTGGCCCTCGCGGTGCGTGCGCTCGATGCCGAGCTGTACGTCGAGGTGCATTCCGATCTCATGGGTCCAGATGGTCCCCAGGACTACTCGGAGACAGGCTTGAGGAAGTGGGCTGAAGGAAGGGCGTGGGCGGTCGGTCTTGATCTCGACGCGCTGTTTGAGTCTGGCCTTTCCTCGCCTACGGTTGACGAGTCACTCGAAGCCGCGCGGATGTGGGCGGCCGAGATCGAGGTCACGGGGACTCCCTTTTTCGGGGTTCGGGGACCGGGCGGATGGATGTTCGATCCGGAATCCGCGGCGAGTCCCGAGACGTTCGCGCGGTTGCTCGAGCGGGCTTCCGGGTCTTCCTAGCCCCGAGCGACTCGGGCCTATCCGGGACATCAGCGTCCCCTGCGGGCACACCCTCCGGCCCAGCCATGGCAGGATCGAATCGCTGCGGTAGTTGCGCCCGCAGCAGACTTCGAGGTCACCTCGGTCCGGATATTCGTCGAAGGCTTTCCACCCCGGCTTCACGGTGTATCGGTCGCCCAACCTCCAGCTCGCTTCTATGGACGACCGGTCTACTTCCAGGTCACCGCCATCGCGAAGAAGTGGTCGAAGACCTCGCGGTTCGGGTGGTTGGAGTCGTTCTTCTCAAGGCTGCGGATGTAGAAGTCCAGCTGCTGCGTCGCCGGGTTCACGGAACCGGCGGGTCCCTCGGTCGGCTGCAGTCGAACCTTCAGAGTCTCCCGGTCGCGCATCTCCTGGGTGACCATGAAGTGGATCTCCGCCTTCGGTGTCGCGATCCCTGTCTTCGACTGGGCAACAGGAGGAGAACACACCGCGGGCGCGCATAACGGGTTGCCCGTTATTCCTCTCCGACCCACGGAGTCCGTGTGTGGCATTCGCGGCCTTGAGCATCGACTATGGCGGCGGCGCGGTCTCCAAAGTACTCACGTTCCATCACGTCGGTGTGTTTCCCTATCTTGAGATCGAGCGGTCCGCTCTTGATCACGAAGTTGCCGCGCACCACCTTGAAGGCTTGATAGATCTCCAGCACATTGGACAGCGGCCTCGATGCCGCCTCGATGAGCCGCTGAGGCGGTCCAAAGTCGTCTCGCAGCGCATCGAGCGACTCGGTGTGCAACGCGCTTCCAACCAGGCGTCGAAGCTGCATGGGATGCCTCCCCGCCAGAATCAGCACTTTTTCGCCGAGCCTGAAATCGGGCTGGCTAACCCAGTGGTTCACTTGTTCCCCATGCTGACGTGGACCCAGCAGCCGGAATACTCCGCGCAAAGCAGGGACGGTGCCGCAGTCCTTGTAGACTCGATCCACGTCAAGCACGACCCGCGTGCGGTAGATCCCCCGTGGATAAGCATCGAGTTTCGTCACGACGCCTTCGACTATCGCGTCTGCCAGCGCTACGTAATGCCAGGAATCCAGGTCCGCTAAATCCCGCAGGACAAACGTTACGCCTGCCCCTTCTAGACGCTGATTTTCCCCAGGCGTGATGCCGAACTCAGTAATGATGTCGTACAGGACGAAAGGGTTGGTGCCCTTCCTTCGGTAGTAGTCGATCTGCGCGTCCGTCAGCAGACTCGAGATGCCTACGCGAATGTAGTAGTCCTTCGCGACATCCAATATGTGGGGGAACGAGTGGCCATGGTATTCCCAGGCGCTGCGTGGCAGGGGTCTACGATCCTCCAGCATGGGTTCGTCGCGATATTCGAAATCCGATGTTTGAGCAAGGCAAGGCCAAGCGGCCAAGAACGCGCACAGCACCGACAACGGGCACAAGCAAGCTCTCATGACCCTCCCTCCCGATCTTGTCTCTGGGGTCGGTCCGCAGCGAAGTTGCGGTCGATTACAGGTGAAGGTCCCCCCAAACTCCATCCACTAGAGGAGCGAGTTTCCGAGTCTGTTTCGGTCCGGCACACAGTGCCCTCCGCCCCGGTACTTCGCC
>JAGWBS010000040.1:0-65563 GCA_021295775.1 Pseudomonadota bacterium
GGGGATCAGAGCGCGCTCGCCCGGGGCGAGCGCCAGCTCGCCTTCGAGCGCGGCGTGAAGATCGGCCCCGACGCTGCCCGGAGTGGCGAAGCCCGGCAGCGGGATGTCCGCGTCCCGCGCGCCCCGCACCCGCGCGATGCGCACGCGCAGCGTCTTCACCCGGGAAGCTCGAAGGCGTCCCCGGGCAGAGCGCCATCGCAGCGCGGTCCGACCGCCGCCAGCGCCAGCGGAGCGGAGAAGAGTTCGCCGGCCAGATCTCGAACCTCGGCGCCGCCGACGGAATCGACCGCCTCGAGGTCCCGTTCCAGTTCCAGGTTCTCCTCGCCCGAGAGCACCTGGTCGGCGAGATAGGACATGCGGGCGCCGGTCGCCTCGTGGCCCAGCAGCAGGCTGCTGCGGAGCTGCTGCTTGGCGGCCTCCAGCTCGTCGTCCTCGATGCCCCGGTCGCGGACACCGGCCAGTACCCCGAGGATCACCTCGAACGCCTCAGCCAGCTTGCCGGGAGCGACCGCGCAGTCGACGTTGAAGCTGCCCGTGTCGAGGTAGCTGACCAGAGACGTGTAGATCGCGTAGGCCAGTCCGCGGCGGTCGCGCACCTCCCGGAACAGACGCGAGGAGTAGCCGTCGCCCACCGCGATCGACAACAGCTCGGCCGCGGCCCAGCGCGGATCGCGCGCCGACACTCCCGGGGCCGACAGGCTCAGGTGCACTTGTTCGAGGTCGCGTTCGACGATGCGCCGTCCCGGCTGCAGCGGAGGCGCGGGGCTCGCGAGGGGGAGGCTCTGAGTGCGGCGCCCTCCCAGAAGCTCCGCGGTCCGAGCCACCAGCCGCTCGTGATCGAGCTTGCCGGCGGCGGAGACCACCAATGGGCTGCTCGCCAGCCGCTCGCGGTAGTGGGTGCGGAGGCGGGCCAGATCCAGCTTCTCCACCACCTCCACCGAGCCGGTGACCGGCATCGCCAGGGGATGCTCTCCGTACAGCGCCTGATCGATCAGGTGGGAGACCAGATCTTCGGGCGTGTCCTCGGCGCTGCGGATCTCGGAAAGGATCACCCCGCGCTCGCGCTCCACCTCCACGCCGATCCCCTCGGGCAGGCCCGCGGTGACGAGGTCGGCGAGCAGGTGCATGGCGCGGTCGAGGTTCTCGCTCAGGACCCGCGCGTGCAGGCAGGTGTGCTCCTTGGTGGTGTAGGCATTCGACCCGCCGCCCAGCAGGTCGATCTCGCGATTGATCGCGTCCGCCGAGCGGGTGCTCGTGCCCTTGAACACCAGATGCTCGATGAAATGGGCGATGCCATTGGTCTCGGGCGTCTCGTGTCGCGACCCGGTGGGGAAGTAGAGACCCAGCGAGGTCCCTTCGACCCCCGGCATCGCATCGGAGACCACGACCACGCCGAAATCGAGATCCGTGCGCCTCGCGGGCAAATTCGCCTCCCCCGGGGTTTGCGGGCGGTCAGGCGCCTTCGGCGTGCTCGGCCAGCGCCGCGCGGCGCGACAGGCGGATCTTTCCGCTCGGGTCGACTTCCAGGCATTTCACCAGCACTTCGTCGCCCTCGACCACGATCTCCTCGACCCGGCCCACGCGGCGGTCGGCCAGCTCGGAGATGTGCAGCAGCCCCTCGGTGCCGGGGAAGATCTCCACGAAGGCGCCGAACTCGGTCGTGCGCTTGACCTTCCCGACGTACAGCTTCTCGGGTTCGGCCTCCTGCGTGATCTCCTCGACCATCGAGTGGGTCCGCTCCAGCGAGTCGAGCCCGGGCGCGAAGATCGTGCAGCGGCCCGAATCCTCGATGTCGATCTTGGCGCCCGTGGCCTCCTGGATGCCTCGGATCACCTTGCCGCCGGGGCCGATCAGATCGCGGATGCGGTCCGGCTTGACCCAGACGACCAGCACGCGCGGCGCGCTCTCTCTCACTTCGGGGCGCGTGACGAAACCCGGAAGCTCCTGAGCGGAGTCGCGTTCCATGCAGTCCAGGATGTGCAGACGTCCCTCGCGGGCCTGCTCCAGCGCCGCCTCCATCACGCCCCAGTCCAGCCCTTCGACCTTGAGGTCCATCTGAATCGCGGTGATGCCCTCACGGCTGCCCGCCACCTTGAAGTCCATGTCCCCGAGGTGGTCCTCGTCGCCCAGAATGTCGGACAGCACCACGTCGCGCTCGCCGTCGGTCACCAGACCCATGGCGATGCCCGCCACCGGAGCCTTGATCGGGATGCCCGCGTCCATCAGGGCCAGCGTGCCGCCGCAGACGGTCGCCATCGAAGACGATCCGTTGGACTCCAGGATTTCCGAGACCACGCGCACGGTGAACCCGGTTTCGTCCTCCTGGTCCGGCAGGACCGCGCGAAGCGCGCGCTCCGCCAGCGCCCCATGCCCCTTCTCGCGCCGGTTCGGGCCTCGCAGCGGCCGGACCTCGCCGACCGAGAAAGGCGGGAAGTTGTAGTGGAGATAGAAGTTCTCGTAGTAGGTGTCCTCGATCCCCTCGATCATCTTTTCGTCGCGCTTCCCGCCCAGGGTCACGCTGACGAAGGCCTGGGTCTCGCCGCGCGTGAACAGGGCGCAGCCGTGCAGGCGCTCGAGTTCGCCGACCCGGCACTCGATCGGTCGGATGTCGGTCGGGGAGCGGCCGTCGATGCGCGTACGCGTGTCGAGGATCGCCCGCCGCATGACGCGCGAGCGGAGCTCGTGCAGACGATCCTTGATCTGGGCGCTGCGGGCGCGGGACTCGGACTGCGCCGCCTCGACCTGCGCGAGCGTTCCCAGTTCGCGCGGCTGGTTGCGGAACGCCTCCATCAGGCGCTCGTGCACCTCGGCATCGACTTCGCCCAGGGCCTTGTAGCGCGCCTTCTTTTCCCGAATTTGGCAAGCCTCGGTCAGGCGCGCCTCGGCGGCCTCGTCGACGCTCCGAACCAACTCTTCGTCGACGCTCGCAGGCGCGACCTGGCGCTTGGCCTTGCCGGCGCGAGCCACCAGATCGCTCTGGGCGTCGATCAGCCGCACGATCTGCTCGTGGCCAAAGCGCAGAGCCTCGACCACGTCGGCCTCCTGCGCCTCGCCCGCTCCGCCCTCGACCATCACCAGTGCGTCCCGGCTGCCCGCGACGATCAGCTGGATGTCCGCGTTGGCGGTTTCCTCGAGCGTCGGGTTGGCGATCAGCTTGCCCCCGCTGCGCACCACGCGCACCGCGGCGATCGGCCCCGGAAACGGGACGTCGGACAAGCTGACGGCGGCCGACGCGCCCACGAACGCGAGCATGTCGCAGTCCCGGTCGGGATCGGCCGCGATCACCGTGGCGGTCACCTGCGTCTCGTCGCGATATCCCTCGGGGAAAAGCGGCCGCAGCGCCCGGTCGATGAAACGCGAGGTCAGAATGCCCTTGTCGGTGAGCTGGCCCTCGCGCTTGAAGAACCCGCCGGGGATCTTACCGGCGGCGTAGATCTTTTCGACGTAGTCCACGGTCAGCGGGAAGAAATCGATCCCCGGCCGCGGACTCGCCGAGTTGACCGTCACCAGGACGGCCGCCTGGCCGCAGGTCACCAACGCCGATCCGTTGGACTGTTTGGCCAAGTGGCCCGTTTCGATGCGGATGGCCTTGCCATCCACGCTGCATTCAACCGTCTCCATGCCCATCTGCTCTCCTCGTGCGGCGCGCCGCGCGCAGCCGCGGTGTCGGCTCCGGTTCGTCCGGAGCGTTGAGGGGCGGGTCGGTTGATGCGGAATGAGCGATGCCCGCGCGGGCGCGCGCATCGCTCATCCCACACCGCTGCTCGTGCGCGAAAGATAAGACCGGACGTCCGTCCGGTCTCACTTTCCTCTGATCACCGACGCAGCCCCAGTCTTTCAATCAATGACCGATATCGTTGCGCGTCCTTGCGCTTGAGGTAGTCCAGCAGCGCCCGGCGCTGGCTGACCAAGAGCAGCAATCCCCTGCGGGAATGCCTGTCTTTCTTGTGGATCTTCAAGTGCTCGGTCAAGCCGGCGATGCGCTCCGAAAGCAGAGCGATCTGCACGTCGCTGCTCCCCGTGTCGCTGGGGGAGCGCTGGTATTGCTGAACGATTTCTCGGGTACGTGCGGCTTCGAGCAAGAGAACCGGTCCTCCAAAGCGCCCCCCGTATAGCAGAGCCTCCCCGGGCACGCAACCAGAGTGCGCTGTAAATTACTGTTTCCGAAAGGAAATCTCCCGAACGGCTAGCGCGTGCCCTCAAGGAACACGCGCAGGGTCCGCAGCTCGGGCAGACCGCGCTGCGCCTCGACCAGGGCGACCAGCTTGCCTTCCCGCACCAACTGCACGACCCCCTCCGGCGGCGCTCCCCGCACCTCCTGCCGCCCGAGCTGGACCCCGTTTCCTACCCGCCGGCTGGTGCGCGCGTCGACCGGAAAGCTCGGCAGAGCTGTTCCGGCCGCCATCGGGACAACGCGCTCGGACCCCAGATCGTCGATTCGGTCGAGGGGCACGGCCCCCTCGAGACCGAAGGGTCCGCTGCGCGTGCGGATGAGATCCCACAGCGTTCCGCCGGTACCCATTGCCTCGCCCAGATCGTGGGCGATCGAACGCAGGTAGGTGCCGGACGTGCAGTCGACCTCGATCTCGGCGTCCGGCGGCTCGTAGCGCATCAGTTCGATGCGGAAGATCGTGACCTCGCGCGGCTCGAGTTGCACGTCCTCGCCGCGGCGAGCCCGCCGATACGCCGCCTGCCCTCCGCGCTTGACGGCCGAGAACGGAGGCGGAACCTGCTCGATCCGGCCCTCGAAGCGGGACAGCGCTCGGCGCACCTGCGCCTCGTCGGGCCAGCCGCCCGAGTATTCGGCGACGCGCTCCCCTTCCCGGTCGTAGGTGGTGGTGCTCACGCCCAGCCGGAGCGTCCCGCGGTAGGCTTTTTCGCCATGCGTGAGCAGGCGCGAGAGCTTGGTCGCCTCGCCCAGCGCGATCGGCAGCACGCCCGTGGCCAGCGGGTCGAGCGTGCCCAGGTGACCGACGCGCCTCTGACCGGCCCACTGGCGCACGCGCTGGACCACGTCGTGCGAAGTCAGGCCCGGCGGCTTGTCGATGGTCAAGAAGCCGTCGATCACGACTGGCCCTCCTCCGCCGGCCCCTCTCGCTCGGATTCGCTCGTGCCGGGTTCGGCCAGTAGCTGCTCGATCCTGCGAGCCTCGTCCATCGATCGGTCGCGCCGGAAGTCCAGCTCGGGCACGCGCCGCAAGCGCAAGCCCTCCGCCAGGCAGCTGCGTACGAACGGCCTGGCCCGGTCGATGGCCGCGGTCAGATCCTCGTCTCCCACGTAGAACACGCGCGCGTAGCTGAAATCGGCGGAGGGCCTCACCTCCGAGATGGCGAGTCCCCGCAGCCGCGGGTCGGCGACCCGCCGCGCGAAGATCTCCGCGAGCCGGGCCCGCAGTTCGTGGGACAGGCGTTGGCGAGAATGAGTCACTTCGGGCGCTCCATCAACCCTGTGCGTCCGGTTCGATTTCGGTCAACTCGTCGAGTTGGACCAAGGTGACGTCGTCCGCGACGACCTCGGCCAAGCCCAGGTCCTCGACGTAGCGAACCACTCGTTCCAGCGCTGTCCGCAGGTGACGCGGATCCCGTCCCAGCATCACGCAGCCGATGCAGACCGAGTGGCGGTCGTCCGGATCGCCCAGTTCCGCCACCGAGGCGTTGAAGCGGTGGCGCAGGCGGTCCACCAGCGAACGCGCAACGCGCCTCCGCGCCTTGATGGAGTCGGCCTCGGGGACCGACAGCTCGATCAGCGCAGCCCCGATCCGAATGGCCGCCTCCCCGTGAGCGTCCCGCGAGGCCGCTCACAGCGTATCGGGCGTCTCCTCGACCTCGTAGCCCTCGATCCGGTCGCCCACCTTCACGTCGTTGTAGTTCTCGATGCCCATGCCGCACTCGAGCGGCGCCGACACCTCGCGCGCATCGTCCTTGAAGCGGCGCAGCGATGCGAGCTGTCCGTCGTAAATTCTCACCCCGTCGCGGATCACGCGCACGCGGCTGTTGCGGCGAACCGTCCCCTCGGTCACCTCACAGCCCGCCACCGTGCCCACGCGCGGTACCACGAACAGCTCCTTGACATTGGCCGAGGCCAGCACCTTCTCCACCCGCCGGGCGGGGAGCAGGCCCTGCATCATGGCCTCGGCCTCCTGAAGCAGCTCGTAGACGATGTCGTAGCTGCGCAACGGCACTCCGTCGCGCTCGGCCGCCCGCCGGGCCGCGGGCTCCGGGACAACGTGGAACCCGAAGATCACCGCTTCGGACGCCTGGGCGAGCATCACGTCGCTCTCGTTGATGGACCCGACTCCCGAATGCAGCACGTTGAGCTTGACGCGCTCGGTGGAGAGTTTCTCGAGCGCCTCCGCGGTCGCCTCGACACTGCCGCGCACGTCCGCCTTGAGCACCACCCGAAGTTCCCATTTGTCCGCCTGTCCGAGGGCCGCGAAAAGATCTTCGGCGCTGATCTCCGACGCATCGGCGGGTTCGGTCACCGCTTGGCGCTTGCTCTCTTCGACGCGGTGTTCCGCCACGCGCTTGGCTTCGCGCTCGTTCTTCATCGAAACCAGTTCGTGGCCGGCCTCCGGGACTCCGTTCAGTCCGATGAGCTGTACGGGCAACGAAGGGCCGGCCTGCTTGAGGTTCTGACCGCGGTCGTCGGTCAGGGAGCGCGCCCGGCCGTAAACGTTGCCCACGACAACGGCGTCGCCGCGCTTGAGCACCCCCTCCTGCACCAGAACCGTCGAAACCGGCCCGCGGCCCTTGTCGAGCGACGCCTCGACGACGACCGCGCGGGCTCGTCCCCTGGCCGGCGAGCGCAGCTCCAGGAGTTCGGCCTGAAGCCCGATCATCTCCAGCAGCTTGTCGAGATTCGTACCCTCGATGGCCGACACGTCGACGCAGATCGTCTCGCCGCCGAACTCCTCGGCGACCAGTTCGTGCTCCAGCAGGGCCTGCTTGACGCGCTGCGGGTCCGCGTCCGGGCGGTCGATCTTGTTGACCGCCACAATGATGGGCACCTCGGCGGCCCGCGCGTGGTTGATGGCTTCGACGGTCTGCGGCATGACCCCGTCGTCCGCCGCCACGACCAGCACCACGATGTCGGTGACCTGGGCGCCGCGGGCGCGCATCTGGGTGAATGCGGCGTGGCCCGGCGTGTCGATGAAGGTGATCCGCTGGCCACCGGCCTCGACCTGGTAGGCGCCGATGTGCTGGGTGATCCCTCCGGCCTCGCCGTCGACGACGCGCGTCTCGCGGATCGCGTCCAGCAGCGACGTCTTGCCGTGATCGACATGGCCCATCACGGTCACCACCGGCGGACGCGTATCGCCCTCGGCCGAGTCCGTCGGCCCGCGGGTGGCCTCGGCCACGGCGCGCTCGGTATCGGTCTCGACGCGGATCACTTCGAAGCCGTATTCGGACGCGATCAGGCTCGCGACCTCGGACTCGACCATGCCGCCGCGCTCAAGCTCGACTCCGAGATCCTGCGCCCGGCGCGTGAGTTCCCGGAGCTTGACGCCCAACTCCGCGGACAGGTCCGCGACCGGGATCGAAGCTCCCAGACGCACCAGCTTGCGGCGCTCGCCGACCATCGACGGGCGCCGACCCGAAGCGCCGCGGCGGCGCCTCGAATTCAGCCGCGACTGCTGTTCGACCAGCATGCGGCGCTTCTCGAGGTGCGCCTGGACGTTGCCGCGCATCATGCGCGCCATCGTCTCCTGCTCTTTGAGATTCTGGCCCTGTACGACCTGCTGGCGTCGGTGAAGCTTGCGGGCCGCGGGTCGCCGGTCCGGGGGCTGTCCAGCTCCGCCCCGGTCGGGCGCGGCAGCCGATCCCGCAGCCGGTTGCGAAGCCTCGGGCAGCGAGGGCAGCGTCTCGGAAGCTCCGGCAGCGGGAGCTGCGGGGGCGCGCTGTTCCGAATTCAGCAGCGGGTCGTCGACCACCTTGACGGGAGTGGTCATGCGCGGCGCCGCGGCCGAACTCGCCGAGGCCGCGAGCGGAGGCGCTTCGCCGGTCTCGGGCGGGGCCGGAGAGGGGACGGGCTCGGGCTCCTCGACCACGGGCTCCACCGGCGGCGGAGATTGAGGAGGCTCGGGCGCGATTTCGGGAGTCGACTCCAGCGGTACAGGAGCCTCGACCTGGAGCGGCGAGGGTTCGGCCTCTTCGAGCGGAGTCGGCGCCGGCGCGGCGGCCGGCCCGTCTTCGACCGCGCGCTTGCGGCGGCGTCGACGCACCACGGTCCCACCCACGCGCTTGTCCTCGGTGACCACGTCCGAGGCGCGGCCGAAGCGGCGGCGCAGATCGTCCGCCGTCTCCGAGTCGAGCCCGGACATGGGGCTGCGGATCTCGATTCCGATCTCTCCGGCCTTGGCGATCAACTCGTCGCGCTCTAATCCGAGCTCTTCGGCCAGCTTGTATGCCCGGACTTTCACAGCCATCCTCAGATCCGTCCCCGGCAGCGCGGGAAGTTACTCCCCGCCCTCGCTGGAGGCAGCCTCGGCCTCGGCGGCCAGGCGAGCCTCTTCTGCCTCGCGCTCGGCTTTCTCGATCGCCAGCCTCCCGGCCCTCTCCCTCACCTCGGCGGCGCCCTCAGGAGAAACTCCGGGAATGGCGGTGAGCAGTTCGTCCTCCGCCTCGGCGAGCTCCTGCAGGCTGGCCACGCCGTGGTCGAGCAAGAGCCTGGCCTCGTACTCCCCGGCGCCTTCGACCGCCGACAGGGCCTCCTCGAGTTCCTCCTGGACCTCGCGCATGTAGCTTTCGCTCTTGATGTCGATCTTGTAGCGCGTGAGCTGGACCGCCAGCCGCACGTTCTGGCCCTTCTTGCCGATCGCGAGCGAGAGCTGGTCGTCGGGGACGATCACGTCCATCGAACGAGACTCGTCGTCGACCATCACCCGCACGACCTGGGCGGGCGCGAGCGCCGAGCACACGTAGCGCACGGAGTCCTCGGCGTAGGGAACGATGTCGATCTTCTCGCCGCGCAGTTCCTGAACCACCGCCTGGACCCGGCTGCCGCGCATGCCGACGCAGGCTCCGACGGGGTCCACGTCGCTGTCGCGGGACACCACCGCGATCTTCGAGCGCGCACCCGGTTCGCGCGCCGCCGCCTCGATCCGCACGATGCCCTCGTAGATCTCGGGCACCTCCTGCTCGAACAGTTTGGTCAGAAACTCGGTGCATGCGCGCGACAGAATGATCTGCGGGCCCTTCGACTCGCGCAGCACGTCGAGCACGTAGGCGCGGATCCGCTCGTTGATCCGGAACATCTCGCGCGGAACCTGCTCCTTGCGCGTGAGGATCGCCTCGGCGCGTCCCAGGTCGACGATCAGGCTTCCCTTCTCGACCCGGCGCACGATGCCGTGGACGATTTCGCCCTTCCGGTCGTGGTACTCGTCGTAGACCATCTGGCGCTCGGCGCCGCGGACTTCCTGGACGATGACCTGCTTGGCGGTCTGCGCCGCGATCCGACCGAACTCCTTGGTGTCGATCTTCATTCCGATCTGGTCGTCGGGCTCGCACTCGGGGTCGTGCTCCAGAGCGTCCTCGAGCGAGATCTCGGTGTCGTCGGAGGGCTCGCCTTCGACCACCGTCTTGAACTCGAAGAGCTCCACCTCGCCCGACTCCATGTTGAACTTGGCCTCGATTTCGCGTTCCGCCCCCAGCTTGCGGCGGGCGGCCGAGACCATGGCCTTCTCGAGCGTATCGACGATGATCGCGCGGTCGATTCCCTTGTCTTTTCCGACTTGGTCGATGATGCGGCTCAGATCCAGGTCCATGGCCCATCTCCACCTATTTCGCGGCCACCGGGCGGTGCCGGGCGGCGGCCGCCGGTCGCTTGGCCCGCATGCGGGCGTCCGGGGGCGCCGCCGGGACCCGACCGACCGCGGAGGCTTTGGCGATACTCTCGAACGGGATCGCGAAGAGAGCGCGGTCGACGCGCACCCGGACCTCGCGTCCGTCGAAGGACTCGAGGGGGCCACGGAACCGCCGCCGGCCCTCCAGCGGCTCCCGCGTTTCGATCGCCACGCGGCTGCCGACCGCGCGCTCGAAATCCTTTTTCCGCGCCAGGACGCGGTCCACCCCAGGAGAGGTGACCTCGAGCAGATAGGCGCCGGCGATCGCGTCGCGGGCGTCGAGACCGTGGCCAATCTCGCGCGAAACCTCGGCGCACTGATCGAGGAGCACCCGGCCGTCGCCCGCGCGGGTGTCGATCACCACGCGCACCCGCGCTCGACCACGGCCCGCCTGAATCCCCGCGTCGACGAGTTCAAGGCCGTGGTCCTCGACCACGGGTTCGACGATCGCCCGCAGGTTCTCCGGGATGTCTCGATACATCGCCCGTTGTCTTCCTCCCCGACCGGGCGTCGGCACAAAAAAAAGCGGACGCAACGCCCACTTCCCATCCGGCGCTCCGGGCCGTGCCGCGGATAAAACCCTACTCGGACACGGCCAGCAAAGCCTCGGAAACCGGCTCCGGCCAAGGCCGCATCAGATATCAAAAAGCGCACCCCGAGGCAACTCTAGGTGCTTGATTCCTGTGAGGAAACGGGCCGGACCGGGGCCCGGCGGTCAGACCCGCAGGGCTCCGATCAGCTCGCTCACGGCGGCGATCCCGTGGCGCCTGCAGTAGTCGGCGAGGCCGTCGCGGATTTCGACCGCCGCACTGGGATTGGCGTAGTTCGCCGTCCCGACCTGAATCGCCGTGGCGCCGCACAGCAGGAAAGCGACGGCGTCGGCGGCGCTGCGAATGCCGCCGATGCCGCAAATCGGCAGCGAAACGGCCTGGGCAGCCTGGTAAACCATGCGCAGCGCGATCGGCAGGATCGCGGGTCCCGACAGCCCGCCGAGCCCGTTGGCGAGCACGGGGCGGCGGGTCTCGGGGTCGACCATCAGCGCCTGGACGGCGTTGATCAGGCAGATCCCGTCGGCGCCCTCGCCTTCGCAGACCCGGGCCATCTCCGCGATCGAGGTGACGTTGGGAGAGAGCTTGACCAGCAGGGGCAGCTCCGTCGCCGGCCGGCACGCTCGGATCAGCTCGGACAGCGACGCGGGATCCTGGCCGAACTCGATGCCGCCCGACTTGACGTGCGGACAACTCGCGTTGATCTCGATGCCCGCCAGACCGTCCGCCGCGTCCAGACGTTCGCAGACCCGGGCATACAGACCGGGCTCGGTTCCGAAACAGCTGGCGATCAGCGTGGCGTGGGGCGGCAGCGCGGGCAGCTTGTCGGCCAGGAACGCGTCCACGCCCACGTTCTCCAGGCTGATCGCGTTGAGCATTCCCGCGGGCGTCTCTGCGATCCGGGGGGGCGGATTGCCGGTGCGGGGCTCGAGCGTGAGCGACTTGGCCACCAGCCCGCCGAGTTGCTCGAGCTGAACGAAGGGCAGCATCTCGGTGCCGTAGCCCGCCGTACCGCTGGCCAGCAGCACCGGGTTCCGCAACGGGATCCCGGCCAGTTCCGTGCTCAAGTCGGGCGTCACGGAAGGTCCTCCCAGCACAACTCCCCGGCGTCGAGCACGGGCCCCTGGGTGCACAGATAACGGAATCCGTCCCTTACCGGGACCACGCAGCCGAGGCAGATGCCGAAACCGCAGGCCATCGTGCTTTCCAGGGAGACCGAGCAGGGCGCCCTCGCCTCCTCTGCCAGGGCGGCGACCGCCCGCAGCATGCCGTTCGGTCCGCAGGCGTAGACGCTCTCCCCGGGCCGAATCCCGAGTCCGTCGGTCACCCTTCCCTTCCGGCCCGCGCTGCCGTCCTCGGTCGACACGCTCAGCTCGCAGTCCAGAGCACGGAAATCCTCCAGCCCGAGGAGCTCGGCCTGCGTGGCGGCTCCGAGGGCGACGCGCAGCGGACCCGACGAGTCGCGCGCGAGCTCGTACAGCGAAGCGATTCCCGTCCCGCCGCCGACCAGCAGCGCGGCTCCCTCGGGAAGCCGGAAACCCCGCCCCAGAGGACCTACCACGGCGACCGCTTCTCCCGGCGCCAGCGACCCCATGATCCGGGTCCCCCGGCCGACGGGTCTGAAGCGGAACTCCAGCGCGTCGCCTTCGCGCCGGTAGACCGCCATCGGCCGGGGGAGCAGCGGGTCGACGCGCTCCAGCCCCGGGTCGAGCTGCAGCATCGCGAACTGCCCCGGCGCGTGCGCGGGAAACCCCGGCGCTTCGAGACGCAGCGCAAAGGGCCCGGAGTCCAGGACGCGGCCGACGACCCGACGTCGCTCCGCGTCGTGCCCGGGGCGGGTCTCAGGTCGCATGGCGGTGTTTCTCGACGTCGATCCCCAGGCTGCGCAGCTTGCGCGAAAGGGTCTCCCGGGCCAGCCCAACGACCTGCGAGGTGCGCGAGATGTTCCAGCCGTTGTCGCGCAGCTTCTGAGTCAGGTACTCGCGCTCGAACAGCGCGCGCGCCTCGGCCAGGGTCTGTGCGCCCGCGCCCTGCGGCAGACTCACGCGCTCGGGCGAGGAAATCTGCGGCGGTAGACCGTCCACATCGATCTGGCTGCCGGGCGTCATCAGCACGACCCGCTCGACGACGTTCTGCAGCTCGCGGACATTGCCCGGCCAGGGATAGTCCATCAGACGGGCGAGCGCCCGCGGGGTCAGACGGGGCGGGGTCTTCCCGGCCTCCGCGGCGAAACGCGCCAGAAAACGTTCGGCGAGCAGAGAGATGTCGCCGCGCCGCTCGCGCAGCGGGGGGACGTGGAAGGGAATCACGTTGAGGCGGTAGTAGAGGTCTTCGCGGAAGCGCCCCTCGGCCATCTCGGCCTCGAGGGCCTTGTTGGTGGCGGCAACGACGCGGACATCCACGTCGAGCGTCTCGGTGCCGCCCACGCGCTCGAAACGATGCTCCTGCAGGATCCGCAGGATCTTCGCCTGGGTCATCAGCGACATGTCGGCGATCTCGTCCAGGAACAGGGTGCCGCTGTCGGCGATCTCGAAGCGCCCCCGCTTTCTCTTGATGGCCCCGGTGAAGGCGCCCTTCTCGTGGCCGAACAATTCGCTCTCGATCAACTCCTCGGGGATGGCGGCGCAGTTGACCGGAACGAACGGCCGGTCGCTGCGGTTGGATTGCAGGTGGAGCTGACAGGCGACGAGTTCCTTGCCCGTGCCGTTCTCGCCGGTGATCAGCACCCAGCCGTCGGTCGGCGCGGCGATGGAGATCTGCCGCTTCAGATCCCGCATCGACTCCGTTTCGCCACATATCTCCGTGTCGCCCATCAGCTGCTCGCGCAGCAGACGGTTCTCGCGCTCGAGGCGCGCGCTGTCCATGCTGCGCTGCAGGCACAGGATCAGGTTGTCGTAGGACAGGGGTTTCTCGAGAAAGTCGTAGGCGCCCAGCTTGGTGGCGCGAACCGCGGTGTCGATCGTGCCGTGGCCCGACATCATCACCACCGGCAGCGCGGGATGCCGACCGCGCAACTCCTCCAGCAACTCGAGTCCGTCCCGGCCCGGCATGGAAACGTCGAGCAGCACCACGTCGGGCGCGTCGGAATCGACCAGGCTCAGGGCGCGCGAAGCGTCCGCGGCCGTGACCGCCGTGTAGCCCTCGTCGGTCAGAATGCCGGAAACGCTGTGAAGGATGCCCTCTTCGTCGTCGACGATCAGAACGGTTCGCGACACGCCTACGCCCTGACCGGCAGTTCCACGATGAAGCGGGTGCCGCGCGGCTGATTTCCCCGCACTCGAATCGTGCCCGAGTGATCCGAGACGATGCGGCTGACGATCGCCAGGCCGAGGCCGGACCCTTCGCGCTTGGTCGAGTAGTAGGGCTCGAACAGGCGCATTCGTTCCGCGGGTTCCAGGCCGGTTCCGGTGTCCGCGACCTCCAGCGCCACGGTTCCCAGTTCGCGGTCGAGGCTCGTCGCCACTCGCACCCGGCGCGGCCCGGCGCCGGCGTCGTCGATCGCCGCGGTCGCGTTGTCCAGCAGGTTCAGGATCACCCGCTTGATCTGTTCGCGGTCCAGGTCGAGCGTGGGCAGTTCCGGCGCCAGATCCGTCTGGAAGTCGATGCGGGTATGGCCGCGGTACAGCTCGATCACCTCGCCCACCAGGGCGTTGATGGCGGTCGGCGCGGGATCGGTCGCCGGCAGGCGCGCGAAGTTCGAGAACTCCGTCAGCATCTGCTTGAGCGATTCCACCTCGCGGGTGATCGCGGCGGTGGACTCCTCCAGCAGTTCGCACGATTCCGCGTCCTCCAGACGCCCCATCAGGCGCCGATTGAGGCGTTGGGCGGAGAGCTGGATCGGGGTCAGGGGATTCTTGATCTCGTGCGCGATGCGCCGCGCGACGTCCCGCCAGGCGGCGGTGCGCTGCGCGCGCAGGATCTGCGTGACGTCGTCGATCACCACCACGAATCCCCCCGCCTCGCCTTCCAGGCCGTGGATTCGGGTCGCCGTCCAGTTCAGGGTGCACAGCTCCTCGTTCAACACGATCTGGACCTGTTTGCGCAGCACCTGCCGGGGGCCGACGGCGAGCCGGCGCAGCAGCGATGCGAGGGTGCGCTGCGCCTCGCCTTCCAGGAGTTCGTCGATCTTGCGCCCATACCACTCCGCGCCCTGCACGCCCAGCAGGCGCAGCGCGGACGGATTGATGGTCCGCACGACCCAGTCGCCGTCGAGCGAGATCACGCCCGCCTCGACGTTGTGCACGATCGCCTCGAGCTGTCTGCGGCGGCGGTCGAGGGCATCGCGGCTGGCGCGCAGGTCGCCCGCCATGCGGTTGAACTCGGCCACCAGGGTTCCGATCTCGTCGTCTCCCACCTGCTCGACGTGCACGTCGAGATTGCCCGCCGCCACCTCCGTCGCGGCGCCGGCCAGGCGCTGGATCGGCTCGGTGATCTGCTTGGCGAGCCGAAACCCGATCCAGGTCGAGAACAGCAGACTCGCGAGGGCGAGGATCCCCAGATAGACCGGCGTGCTGCTCTCGAGCGCGCCCTCGCTGGGCTGCAGGCGCTGGTAGGCCGCCAGCCCCGCTTCGATCTCCGCGACGTGCTCCCCGATGCCCTGGGCGACGAAGCGGTTGATCACGACCACCGCCGCGACCTCGTCCGAGCCCTCGCCGGCGTAGATCGGCACCAGCGCGCGCACCAGTTCGCCTCCCGCGGCACTGGCCACGTGCGTCTGCTCCACCCCGTCGAGCCCCTCCCGCACCAGGTCCGAGTTGGGCGACTCGAACGAGACCACGGCGCGCTCCGGGTCGGTCGCGCCGGCCAGAAGTTCGCCGCCGGCGTCGAACACTTCGACCAGCGCCAGGTCGTACTCGGCCTGCTTGAGGGCCACGTGCCGGTTCAGGTTCGGGCTCCCACCGGGATGCAGCAGGCCGCGCTCTCCGATCTGGGTGGCGATCCGCCGGCCGAACAACAGCGCGATGTCTTCCTGGTCCCGGTAATAGGACTGCGACAGGGCCACGGAGCGGCGCAGCCCCTCGGCCAACTCGAGTTCGAACCAGGCGTTGATGACCCGAACCAGCAGGTACCAGGACGACGCGAACAGCAGGATCGACGAGATCCCCGTGACCAGCACGAACGACAGCACGAAGCGCGTGTTCAGCTTGGCCCCGAAAATCCCGCGGCGGCGTTCGATCACCAGCTTGACGACGTTGCGTCCCAGCAGGAACACCAGCAGCCCGATCAGGCTGACGGTCGCCGAGAGCATCGCCCAGAGCGCCGCGTCGCTGCGCAGGGGGCGCGCCACCAGCAGATCCGGCTGCAGCGCGACCAGCCCGGCGAGCAGGGTCGCGATGAAACCGGCGATCAGCCAGTCGCGCCGGCGCCGGCGGCGCTCGGCGGAGGAGAGCCTCGACGAGCTGCGCGCGAACTCGTCCGCAAGTGTCTTCGGCGTCGCCAAATCGCCCGAGACGCTAGCCCAGGCCGACCGAGGCTTTCAATCGAAATCCGCGGCCCGCCGACGGCGGACGACCCGCTCTCGACCGCCTCCGCGCGGAGCGCGAAGCCGCACAGAAGCGTCAGCGGCAGCTTGGAGGACTGCCTGGATGCGAGCCTTGGAATCCCCCCGGGCGCCGCCGCCAGAAGGGCCCTAGGCGGTTCGCAGACCGCGCACCCTCACCGGGGCGACGTCGCCCGCCTGCCGCTCGCCGGGCGCATCGACCGTCCAGCAGCTGGGGTTCGCGCGGATCTCCGCGACCAGCGCCTGGTGCAGCGCGTGCCCCGCCCGCACCGCCTTGACGTGCCCCTGGATCGGCAGACCCAGCAGAGCCAGGTCGCCGATCAGGTCGAGCGCCTTGTGGCGCACGAACTCGTCGGGGAAGCGCAGCCCGTCCCGGTTCAGCACGCGCTCGTCGTCGAGCACTACGGCGTTCTGGAGCGACCCGCCGCGCGCCAGCCCGATGCTCTGCAGGCTCTGGACTTCGCGCAGGAAGCCGAAGGTGCGCGCCGGGGCGATCTGGCGCGCGAAGAAGCGCGGCGTGATCCTGCAGCCGACCAGCTCCTGCGAACCGATGGCCGCGTGCGGATAATCGATCGAGGTGGAGATCTTGAAGCCGCGCGAAGGCAGCACGCGCACCCAGCGATTCCCGTCGCGCACCTCAATGGGACGGTGGATCACCAGCCGGCGGCGCATGCGGCGCTGGGGCCGCAGTCCGGCCTGCTGGAGCAGATAGACGAAGGGGGCGGCGCTGCCGTCCATGATCGGAAGTTCGGGACCCGAGACCTCGACCGTGCAGTTGTCGACTCCCAGACCGCGCAGGGCGGCCAGCAGATGCTCGACCGTCGAAAGCCGCTCGCCCCGGTTTCCCAGCGAGGTGGCCAAGTTCGTGTCGACCACCCACTCGGCGCGGGCCGGAAAGCGGAGTCCGTTCAGGTCGCGGCGCACGAACAGGATCCCCGTCCCCGCGGCGGCTGGATTCAGGACCAGTTCGACGGGGCGACCGGTGTGCACGCCGATGCCCGTGCACTGCACGCGGCTGGACAGGGTGTGCTCCCCGCCCCTCAGCAAGTCACTGTTGTCGATCTGCCGCAAGTCAGCCCCTCTCAACGACCTTCAACCCGCACGGGCAGCAATCTCGTGGAGCTATAGCAAAATCGGTGCCATTCTAAAGAACGGCTCGAGAACTCGTCTCTCGAGGATCGAGAATGAGAAAGCTGAGCTATCAAGGGGACTTCTTCCTATAAGCGCGAGAGAAGTTCAAGTGCTCCTGGATCCTCCGAAACCGGCTCTTTCGGAGTCGAAGTGACATTTTCGTTACGGCGTGACGATCGCGTCACGCCTGCTCGGCCGGTTCGAGGCGAATGGCGGCCGCCCGCCGCGAGGCGCTACGGGCCTCATCACAACACAAACAGCAGGCGCAGCGCCATCGCCAGTACGGCCAGGGCGACGACCGGCCGCAGAAATCTCTCTCCGCGCCGCGCTCCGAATCGGGAGGCGACGTACCCCCCGACCGCCGAGCCCGCCGCCAGCGCCAGACCCGGAATCCACCAGACCTGACCCGACCCGGCGAAAACCGCCAGCGCCAGACTCTGCTGGACGGTATTGATCGCCACTTTGGCGGCGTTGGCCCGCACCAGGTCGAGTCCCGCGACCGCCACCAGCGCCATCAGCAGCGGAATCCCCAGACCGGCCTGGACCACCCCGCCGTAGAAACCCATGGCCGCGAAGCTGAGTTGAACCGACGCGCCAGTCCGGGTGCGCCGTTCGAACTGGGCGGAGGGTCTCCACAGCAGCGGCAGAAACGCCAGCATCAGCAGGGCGAAACCGAACTGGAACCACTCGTCGGGCACGCGCGTGGCCAGCGACGCGCCCAGCAGGGTGCCGGCCAAGGTCGCGGGAAGGAAGCGCAGCGCGACCGTCAGTTCGCGCACCCCCTCGCGGCCGAATCCCGCCACGGCGGCGGCGCTCTGGGCCGCCACTCCGATGCGGTTGGTCCCATTGGCGATCCCCGCGGGTACGCCCACGAAGATCAGCAGCGGAACCGTCAGGAACGACCCGCCGCCCGCCAGCGTGTTGAGGGCGCCGGCCAGCGCGCCTCCGACCAGCAGGGTCAGCCAGTGCTCCGGCGCGGTCAGGTTCAGAGAAGCCTCCCCTGTGCACCCCGGGCCTTGCGGGCGGAGGCGGGATCGACCCCGAAGTGGTCGAGCGCCCGCGGAGTGGCCACGCGCCCCCGCGGGGTGCGGTCCAGGTAGCCGGCCTGGATCAGGAAAGGTTCGTAGATGTCCTCGATCGTGCCTCGATCCTCGCCGGTCGCCGCGGCCAGCGTGTCGACCCCGACCGGCCCGCCGGCGTATTTGTGGATCAGCGTGCGGAGCAGGGCCCGGTCCATCGAGTCGAAGCCGGCTTCGTCAACCTCGAGTCGGTCCAGTGCCTGGCCCGCCACGTCACGGGTGATCCTGTCCTGCCCGTCGACCTGGGCGAAGTCTCGAACGCGCCGCAGCAGGCGGTTGGCGATGCGCGGCGTGCCTCGCGCGCGGCGCGCGATTTCGTGGGCTCCATCCGGATCCAGACCGATCGAGAGGATGCGCGCGCTGCGGTCCAGGATCTGGACCAGATCCTCGGGCGGATAGTAGTCCAGGCGCGAGACCACCCCGAAACGAGCCCGCAGCGGATTGGTGAGCAGGCCGGCCCGCGTGGTCGCGCCGATCAGCGTGAACGGCGGCAGATCGATCTGCACGGTCTGGGCCGAGGGGCCCTGGCCGATCACCAGGTCGAGCTTGAAGTCCTCCATGGCGGGATAGAGGATCTCCTCGATGGCCGGCGAGAGCCGGTGGATCTCGTCGATGAACAGCACACTGTCCGGCTCGATGTTGGTGACGATCGCGGCCAGGTCCCCGGCGCGCTCGAGCACCGGACCCGCGGTGACGCGCAGCGATGCCCGCATCTCGCGCGCGACCACGTGCGCCAGCGCCGTCTTGCCCAGCCCCGGCGGTCCGTAGAAGAGCGCGTGGTCCATCGGCTCGCCGCGCTGGAGCGCGGCCTGGATGAACACCCGCAGGTTGTCCACGACCCGGGACTGGCCCACGAAATCGCCCAGCGTCTCGGGCCGCAGGCGCGCGTCGGAGCGGCGCTCGTCTTCGAGCGCGGCTCCGCTCAGCTCAACCCGCGGCGACACGCAGCGCCTCCCGGATCACCGCCTGGAGCCCGGGGTCGGCGGGTAGTTCTTCGAGCGCCGCCCGCACCGAGCGCTCGGCGTGGGCGGCGGGATAGCCCAGGTTCAAGAGCGCGGAGACCGTCGCGCGCTCCACACCGTCCTGTCCCGGTTCGGCCTCTTCGCCCGCCTCCAGTTCGGAGGCGCGGTCGCGCAGATCCACCAGGATCCGCTCGGCGGTCTTCTTGCCCACGCCGGGAACCGCGACCAGCGCGCGCAGGTCGCCCTGCCGGATCGCGCCCAGCAGGGGTTCGGCCGGCAGTCCCGACAGGATCGCCAGGGCCAGCCGCGGCCCCACTCCGCTGATGCCCAGGAGCAGCCGGAAAACCGCACGATCGGCTTCTCGCAGGAAACCGTAGAGTTGCAGCGCCTCCTCGCGCACATGCGTGTGGATGCGCAGGCCGACCGTCTTGCCCTCTTCGGGAAGCTGCAGGAACGTCGACAGCGGAACCCGAACCTCGTAGCCCACCCCGCCGACATCGAGAACGACCTCTTCGGGGCGTTTTTCGGTCAACACTCCTTCGAGTCGGGCGATCACGCGCTGGCTCCCGCGCGATCGGCGCTTGTCCGGCTCTGGGCGCCGTGGCAGATCGCCACGGCGAGAGCGTCGGCGGCGTCCGAGGCCGGCGGACGCTCGAGACCCAGCAGGCGCTGGACCATGGACTGCACCTGCTGCTTGCTGGCGCGGCCGTAGCTGGTCACCGCACCCTTGACGCTCGTCGGGGCGTACTCGGCCGTCGCCAGTCCCGCGCCTCCGCAGACCGCCAGCGCCACTCCGCGGGCCTGTCCGAGCTTCAGCGCCGCGCGCGGATTGCGCGCGCTGAAGACGGCTTCGAGCGCGGCCTCGTCCGGGCGGTGCGTACGCACGACCTCGGCCAGCCGGCTGTGGATGGAAGCCAGCCGCAGGCCCACGTCCTCTCCCCGCGTACGGATCACTCCGCAGTCGACGTAGCGCAGGCGAGAGCCCGAGAACTCCACGATGCCGTAGCCCGTGGCGATCGAACCCGGATCGATGCCCAGAATCCGCACGGCCCCCCTCCGGCGATGCGGGCAGTGTAGTCGAAAAGCGTCGCGGAAGCACCGCGCCGGGTCCGCTCTCAGGAAGCCGCGGCGAGCAGCTCCTGGTCGGAAATATCGAAGTTGGCGTAGACCTGCTTGACGTCCTCGTGGTCGTCGATCGCTTCGAACAGCTTGACCATCGTCTGGGCGTCCCTGCCCGTCAGTGCGACGCTGCTCTGGGGGAGCATCTGGACCTCGGCCAGCGCGGCTGCGAACCCGCCCTGCTCCAGCCGTTGCTTGACGGATTCGAAAGCGTCCGGCCGAGTCAGGGCGCGGATGACCTCGCCCTCCTCCTCCACGTCGCTGGCGTCCGCGTCGATCGCCGCCTCCATCAGCCGTTCGGCGTCCACCCCATCGCGGTCGAACTCCAGAACGCCGGTCTGCTCGAACAGGTACGCGACGCAGCCGTTCGCCCCCAGGTTTCCGCCGTGCTTGCTGAACAGGTGTCGGATCTCTCCGACAGTGCGGTTGCGATTGTCGGTGAGGGTGTCGACGATCACCGCCACGCCGCCGGGCCCGTAGCCCTCGTAGCGGATCTCCTCGTACTGCTCTCCCCCCTCGGCCCCGCTGCCCTTGCGGATCGCCCGTTCGATGTTGTCCTTGGGCATGTTCAGCGAACGCGCCTTGTCCATGGCCAGCCGCAGGCGCGGGTTGCCCAGCGGATCGCTGCCTCCCTGCCGGGTGGCGACCGTAATCTCACGAATGAGCTGGGTGAACAGCTTGCCGCGCTTGGCGTCGGTCGCCGCCTTCTTGCGCTTGATCGTCGACCACTTGGAATGACCAGACATGCGCGCTTTCCCCTCAGTCCTCCAAAGCCCGTTTCGGCGAACCCCCACAATAGCCGCTCCGGCGGGGTTCGGTCCCGGCGCTGACCGTTTCCAGCCACTCCGGCCGAGGCGGTGGGGGGTTTGACGGAGCGCGGGTGCCGTAGCAGAATGCGCCCCGGCCGGGGAACCTGCCGTGAACTCGCTTCGCCGGCGCCCCGGCCGACGCAGGGCGGCGGGCCACACGACCCACTCGATCCGAACCACACAGGGGGTCCGAAAATGTCCGACGACGCGGCGGCCGCCGGGCCGCTCCCCATCGTCCCTTACCTCAAGCTGCCGGAGGGTGGCGATCCCTACCTGGAGGGCCATCGCTGCGCCGCGTGTGGCGCTTACTTCCTCGGCCAACGCGACGTCTGCGGCGCCTGCGGCGCGCGCGGCCGGATGGAAGCGGTCGAACTGTCCCGAAACGGCGAACTGCACGCCTATTCGATCACGCACCGCTCGTTTCCAGGGATCGAGGTGCCCTTCGTGTCCGCGATCGTCGACCTCGACGGCGGCGGAACGATCAAGACCAATCTGATCGGCATCGACCCCGACCCGGAGAAGATCTCCATGGGCATGAAGGTCGAGGTCGTGTTCCAGATCGCTCCGCGGAAGGACCGCGAGGGCAACGAGTACATGACGTTCGCGGTCCAGCCCGCGAACCGAGGAGACTAGTCATGAGCGACGTCTACATCGGCGGGATCGACATGCTCGCCTTCGGCAAGTACCCGGAGCGCAGCGTCGAGAGCCTGGGCGGCGAGGCCGCTCTCGGGGCGCTCGACGACGCCGGTCTGTCGATCCGCGACGTGCAGGCCCTGTACGCCGGCTCGCTGATGCAGGCGTCGGCCAACCCGGGGCAGCGCATCCTGAAGGAGATCGGCCAGACCGGCATCCCGGTGGTCAATTGCGCCAATGCCTGCGCCACCGGCGCCACGGCGTTCCGCGAGGGCTGGACCGCCGTCAAGGCGGGGCTGTACGACGCGGTGCTGGCGGTCGGCGTGGAGAAGCTGGCCGGGGCCGGGATGCTCGGCGGCGGCGGCTCCAAGGGCATCTCCTCCGAAGGTCTGCTCGGTTCCGATTCGATGCCGTGCGTGTTCGCCGAAGCGGGAATGGAGCACGCCCGCCAATACGGCACCACCTTCGAACAGTTCGCGATGATCTCGGTCAAGAACCACCACCATTCGACCATGAACCCCAAGGCGCGTTACCGCATGGAAACGCCGCTGGAAGAGGTCATGAACGCCGAGATGATCTCCTATCCCAACACCAAGCTGATGTGCTCGGTCAACGTGGACGGCGCAGCGGCCGCGGTGATCCTGTCGGAGAAGAAGGTCAAGGAGCTGGGACTGTCGAGCCGGGCGGTCAAGGTCCGGGCCTCGGTCCTGATGACCGACCCGTACACGCCGCGCGATCAGGTGATGCCCGACGTCAACACCTGCACGCGCAACGCGGCCTCGGCGGCCTGGGAGATGGCGGGCGTGGGCCCGACGGATCTGGACCTGGTCGAACTCCACGACTGCTTCGCGACTGCCGAAGTCCTGCATTACGAGAACCTGGGCCTGTGCGCCGACGGCGACGCTCCCAAGCTGATCGACGACCGCGACACCTGGCTGGGCGGGCGCATCCCCGTCAACGTCTCGGGCGGCCTGCTTTCCAAGGGGCATCCGATCGGAGCGACCGGCATCGCCAACCTGTACGAGGTCTCCACGCACCTGCGCGGCGACGCCGGCGAACGGCAGGTCGAGGGAGCACGCCTCGGCCTGACGCACGTGATCGGCCTGGGCACCTGCTGCGGCATACACGTCCTGGAGGCCCCGAGCAGCTAGCGCCGCCAAGGCGAAGCCCGGAAAGCGGCCGTCGGGCCCCAGCCACCACCACGCCTGGGCCTCCCTGGCGAGTTGCGCGCAGCGCGGTCGCGATGGCAGTCGCGCCACGGGGGCGAACGCGCGCAGTCGTTCGTCGAGTTCCGGGTCCGGCCCGGCGCCGTGCACCACGGCTTCGAGCCGCTCGCCCAGGCGCAACGCCGCGTCCGGGGCAAGGCCCGAGACCAGCTCGGTGAGCACGCTGGCCGCGGCGACCGCGATGCTGCAGCCCTGGGCCCGCGCGCTGCTGGCGTCGATGCGGCCCGCCCGCAGGTTCACCTCGACGCTCACCTCGTCGCCGCAGACCGGGTTGAGCGCACGGCCCGTCCCGTCGGGCTCGGCTAGGGGCGCGCGGTTCCGGGGGGAGCGGTAATGCTCCAGCACCACGTCCCGGTACAGCGCCGCCAGCGGATCGGTCTCGGGGCCGGACTCTGACATTTTCTGCTCCCGCTCCACGGGTCCGGTCGCCGGACCGAGGCGACCCCTCCCGCCGCCAAGATTGACACTTCGACGGAGCCGTTCCTACCATCGCGAGCACGAGGCGCCATGCGATCCAGGTCTGGGGGGGAAAAGCGGATTCGCGGGCGGCGAGTGGCCCTGTGGGCGCTGGCCATGGCCGCGGGGCTCTCGGCGGGCCTGGGCGCGCTCCGCGCCGACGAGTCGCACGAGCGCCGCGGTCCGCTGCTGCCGCGCTTCGCGGCGCCGCTGCTGGGAGGCGGCACCGGGGGCAGCGACCAGCTCATCGGTCGCCGGGCGCTGGTCTGGGTGTTCTCTCCCGCGGACCCCGACGGAGAGCGCGTCGCCGCCATCGTCCGCAGACTGGCCCCCGACGCGCGTGCGGCGAACATCGCGCTTCTGGGAGTCGCGGTCGGCGTCGACTCGACCCAGGCCCAGCGGGCCGTCGAAGAACGCGGCATCGACTTCCCCGTCGTCCTCGATACGCGGGGAACGGTCGCGGGCAAGCTGCGGGCGCCCCCGCGCCGCTCCAGCCTCTACAGCATCGACGCCCAGGGCTTCGTCCTGGGCGGGTTCCGCGGACTGCAGGTCGATCGTCCGGAGTACGACGAGGCTTACGAAGCCGAGGTGCGTCGTCTGCTGCACCTGACCCGGCACGGTGCGGCGCTGCGTCCGGAACTCGGGCTGCGGCCGGCCGCGCCCGAGTTCCGAGTCCGCGGCCTGGACGGCGGGTTGCTGGAGAGTTGCGACCTGGAGGGGAAAGTCGGGGTGCTGATGTTCTTCAGCCCGACCTGCCCCCACTGTCACGAGGCCCTGCAGTTCTTCGAGGCGCTGCTCGGGGAATTGGACACGGACGAACTGGTCTTCGCGCCCGTCAGCGTCAGCGACCGGATCTATGTGATCGAGCAGATGGTCAACGACCTGCGGCTGGAGGTTCCGCTGTACACCGATCCAGGCGGAAACGCGGCCCGCGACTTCACCCACAGGTTCTCGGTGCCCGACACGATCGTCATCGACCGGGACGGGCGGGTGCTCGCACGGCACCAGGGCGTCAACCCCCGCATCAAGGCCCTGCTGAGCGTGCAGATTCGCGCGGCGCTGGGCGTGGAGAACCCGATCCGTCTCAGCCGCCGGGGATACAGCGGCCAGGAGTTCTGCCAGGCGTGCCACCCCGGCCAGCACTCCTCCTGGGAGCTGACGCGCCACGCTTTCGCCTTCGAGACGCTGGTCGAGCACAACGTGGACCGCGACCCGGAGTGCCTTCCGTGCCACACCGTGGGCTGGGAGCAGCCGGGCGGCTACAGCCTCGAGAACCAGAGCGAGCACCTGCGGGGCGTCCAGTGCGAAACCTGCCACGGGCGCGGCGGTCCGCACCAGTCTCCCGACTTCCTGGCCGAAACGGACCTGGAGTCGGTCTGTCTGACCTGCCACACGCCAGAGCATTCGCTGCGCTTCGTGTTCGCCGAGCGGCTGCCCCTGGTCTCGCATGCGGCCAATTCACGCTTCGCCGAGCTCTCCCTCGAAGAGCGCATCGAGCTGATCGAGCGCCGCGACAAGCGCCAGCGCAAGCTGTTCGAAACCGCCGACTACGTGGGTTCCGACGCCTGCGCTTCCTGCCATCCCGCCGAGCACCAGCGCTGGGGAGCGTCCGCGCACGCGGGCGCGTTCGAAACCCTGGCCCGGCAGGACGCTCAGGGCGATCCGGACTGCCAGGAGTGCCACACCACCGGTTTCGGCCAACCGACCGGTTGGCAGCCAGGCGCCTCCGGGCTGCAGGCGGTCGGCTGCGAAAGCTGCCACGGCCCCGGAGCGACCCACGTGGCCGAGGAGGGCCGGCGTCCGGGCAGCATTCTGCGCCTGACCGAGAAGTGCGACAGTTGCGTCATCCTGCAGATCTGCGGTTCCTGCCACGACGACGCGAACGACCCCGGCTTCGAATTCGAGCTCGACGCCAAGCTCGACCTGATCCGGCACGGCTTCCGCGACCGCGAGGCCCCCGCGCCATGAGCGGGGCCGGCGAGAAGTCTCGAATTCTGGCGCTGCTTCGACAGGAACTTCTGGACCTGCGGCAGGAAGGGCTCGACTACCTCGGCCCCCGGCCGCTCCGCCCGCCCCGCGAACAGGCCCAGCCCGAACGCCGCGCCACGGGTGGGAAGCCGGCTTCGGCCGTTCGCGCGGCGGGTTCCGGGGGCTGGCGTCCGCGCGTCCCCCCGCTGGAGATGCCCCCGCTCGAAGGCGATGCGCAGGTGAAAGGCCAGCGGCTGGAGGAGATTCGGCACGACCTTGGGGACTGCAGGCGCTGCGAGCTGTGCGAGCGGCGCCAGACGATCGTCTTCGGCGAGGGCAATCCCGACGCGCCGGTGGTTTTCGTCGGCGAAGGCCCCGGAGCCGACGAAGACCGTTCCGGGCGCCCGTTCGTGGGTCGCGCCGGCGAACTCTTGTCCAAGATGATCGCCTCGGTCGGCTGGCGTCGCGAAGACGTCTACATCTGCAACATCGTCAAGTGTCGCCCGCCCGGAAACCGCGATCCGAAGCTCGAAGAAGTTGCCATGTGCCAGCCGTTCCTGGAGCGCCAGATCGAGGCGATCGCGCCGCTGGCGATCGTGGCCCTGGGCAAGCCGGCCATCTCCACGCTCATGGGCCGGCCGATTCCGATCACCAAGCTGCGCGGGCAGTGGCAGGAATGGCGGGGTTATCCCGTGATGCCCACCTTCCACCCCGCTTACCTTCTGCGCAACTACACCCGCGAGGCCCGGCAGGCCGTCTGGGACGATCTGAAGGCCGCGCGCGCCCGGGTCGAAGAAGCCGGGCGTTGAGATGCCCGCGTTGCCCGGAGTCCGTCTCAGACGCCGGTTCGGAGCCCGCCCACCGGAGTGCGGGGTTTGAGCGCGGCGCCGGCGCTGTGCGGAATCGTCCTGCATCCGGCGGGCCACACCCTGTCGCCCGTGCTGCACCGCGCGGCGTACGCAGAACTGGGACTGGACGCCCATTACCACGCCTTCGACGTTCCGCTGGCCAAGGCCGCGGACGCCGTGCGGGGCATGCGCGCGCTGGGTCTGCGGCAGCTCTCGGTCTCGCTTCCGCTCAAGCAGGCGATGCTCGAGTTGGCCGACGAAATCTCAGAAGCCGCCCGGCGCATCGGCGCCGCGAATACGCTCACGCTCGCGGACGGGCGCATCCGCGCGGACAACACGGACTGGCTGGGGGTGGTCAGGACGCTGGAACCGCGGGGCGCCTGGACCGGACGCCGGGCGCTGGTGCTGGGCGCCGGCGGCGCAGCGCGCGCCGTGGTGCACGCGCTGCGGGAGCTGGGCATGCGCGTGTCCGTCCACAACCGTACGCAGGAGCGCGCCGAGCGCCTGGCTCGGGAACTCGGCGCCGAAATGGCGCGTGACGGGGACGACTGCGATCTGCTCGTCAACGCCACTCCCGTGGGCATGCACCCCCGCCCCGAGGACTCGCCCTGGCCGGCCGAGCGGCTCGATCCCGCGGCGATGGTCTTCGACACCGTCTATCGGCCCCTGCACACCCGCCTGCTGCGCGAGGCCGGCGAGCGCGGCTGTGCCGTCCAGGACGGACTCGAGATGCTGGTTCACCAGGCCGTGGAACAGGTCGAGCTGTGGAGCGGCCTGCGGCCGAGTGCGGCGGTCCTGCGCCGGGCGGCCCTGGCCGTGCTCGAGCGGGATTGAGAGCGGCTTCGCTGGAGATTCCGGGCGCGCCCGGAGCACGCTCCGGGTGATTTCCGCAGAGCGCAGCTTGTACAATAGGCAAGCGACGTTAATTCTCGCCCCTCCCGAACTCCCCCACGTCCCACCTACCGAGCTCCCCATGAACGACCCAACCCCCGCAGGTCCGTCCCTTAACTTGCGCCTATCGCTCCACGAATCCCTCGTCGTCCACGACAAAGACCTCCGACTGGGAGGCCGGACTCTGGCCTACGGTTCGGATCCCGACGCCTCCGCCCGCCTCGGCCCCGGAGTGGCGGTCCTGGAAGGCGGCCCCCTGGCCGCGACCGGCTCGCAACGCGGAGGTCCCCTCCGCCTGCCGGCCGGGACCGTGCTGGAACTGCGCGGCCTGCCCGGCCCGCTCGCCCGCCGGGTCTACCGCGAGAATCTCGTCAACCCAAAGTGGACCGTCGAGATCATCGGCTCCGACGCCGACCAGCGCGCCGGCCTGTTGGCCGAGAAGAAGTGGCTCGAAGAGCGCCTAGCCGGGGTCGAGGCCGAGATCAAGGCCATGTCATCCAGGCGCCTGCGCCGCTGGCCAGTGGCGCAGAGAACGCTCGCCGGCTAGCCCGCCAGCGGAGTTCCGCGCCCGGCCCGCCGCCGTCCGCGCGGCGCCGGGCAGGCTCTAGAGGCGGTACTTGAAGCTCAGCGAGATCCCCCAGAATCTCAGCTCTTCCGCCTCGATGTCGTAGAGAATCGGCAGGTTCGCTCCCGTTTCCGCCGTCGGGCCTACCGTGGACGCGTGGCCTCTCAACGGCTTCCACGCATGGCCACCGTCCTCGAAGTCGTCCAGGGCGTCTCCGTAGCGCAGCTTCAGACCGACCGAGAAACGCTCGCTCCAAGCGTAGTCCAGGCCCGCGATCCACTGGTAGCCGGACAAGCTGTCGGACAGGCTCTCGTCGCCCGCGGAGAGCAGGCCGGCCGCGTTGGAATTGCGCCCCAGCTCCCGCAGTCTGAGCTTGTCGTCAGTCCTGAGCGAACGGGCCGAGTAGTCCATTCGCACTTTCATCCATCCCAGCCCGAATCCCAGATATGGGGTCAGCCGGGAGGATTCCCGGCCAGCGAAGTCGTAGTAGAGGTTCGCGAAAAGATGGTCGGCGCGGAAGTCGTCGATCTCCTCGCTGCGCTCGACGAACTCCTGCTGCTTCGCGTCGCCGGGAACCACGAGGGAGCGCTTCTCGCCGCCGTGACCGCGGTGAAAGTACTCGGCTTCGAGCCGGAAACTCCCCAGGTCGTAGCCGAGATGAACCCCGGCCAGAAAGCCCGAGTCCAACTCGAAGTGGTTCGGACTGGCCGGCAGGGCCCGGGGCGAGCAGTCTTCCAGCGGCAGCGGAACCACGGTGCCGTCTTCGAGCGTGTCCCTGTCCAGCCACCGGTCGCAGTTGGTCGTGATGCCGTTGTTGGTGCGGGTGGACTCGAGATCGCGGGGTGCGGCGACTCCCAGATCCGCTCCGAAGTAGAAGCCCCGGCCATCCTCCGTCCCGGCAGCGGCCAAGTCCGCCGCGCCCAGCAGGATGAGCGCCATCCCCAGCGCCGAGGCCCGATTCCACGCCGCTCGCCCCATCGTCGACCCTCCTGAACCCGATCGCTGGATCAGGCCCATTGGAACACCTCGGCCCCGCTCCCACCACAGCGAAGGGCCGGCGGCGAGGGCCTGCCGGCGCAGCGGACCCTTGACAAGAGAGCGATACGCAGGAACATCCGCCGAACGCCACCCCTGCCCGCCGGAGGCTCTCCCCATGTCCAGTATTCCGACTTCCCCCGTCCGACTCCTGCTCGCGCTCGCGATCCTCGCGACCGCCCCGGCCTGCCAGCCGGGCGCAGACGCCGCCGAGGCGGACGAACTCCGCCAGGAGATGAAGGCCCTGCGCGGGGAGATCGAGCAACTCAACGAGAACTTCCGGCGCGCTTTCGGCACGCGGCCGGCGGCCGAGGCGGCGGAGCCGCCGCGCGAGGACTTCGACCGCGTCTACTCCATCGATCTGGCGGGATCGCCCGTCCTGGGCGACCCCGACGCGCCCGTGGCGATCGTGGAGTATTCCGACTTCCAGTGCCCCTACTGTGCGCGCCTGCAGCCACTGCTCGAAGAAGTCCTCCAGAAATACCCACGGCAGGTCAAGCTGGTCTTCAAGCACTTCCCGCTCAGCTTCCACCGAAATGCGCGCCCCGCCGCGCAGGCGTCGCTCGCGGCCGGCGAGCAGGGAAAGTTCTGGGAACTGCACGATCTGCTTTTCGAAAACCAGAAGGCTCTGGACCCGCCCCAGATCGAGCGCTACGCCGAGCAGGTCGGCCTGGACATCGAGCGTTTCAGGCGCGATCTGGCCGACAACCGGGCGGCCTACGACGAGCGCATCGAAGCCGACCTGGCGCAGGGCCAGGGCGTGGACGTGCGCGGTACCCCGACGGTTTACATCGCGGGCCGCAAGCTGCGCGACCGATCGGTCGCCGGCATGAGCGCGCTGGTCGAGAGGGCGTTGAGCGAGAGCGGCTGATCAGCCGGCGCGGACGCGCTGCAGGTAGGCGCGGATGCGCCGGGCGTTGGCGCCCAGATCGCCTCCCCCGATCCGCGAACGCGAGCGTACGTCGACGCGCGCACCCCCCGGCGCCGGCGTGATCCGAATCACCACGTCGTCGACGAAACGGAAGATGCGGGTAGTCGCGATGGCGGAGATCCGTCCTTGCGCCGCATCGTGCCCCCGCAGCTCCCAGCCCGGCATGCCGCGGGCGGCCGTCAGGGCGCGTTCGAAGGCCGCAGCGGGCGAGACCTCCAACCCCAGCGGGTGCAGATCCGGGTAGGCTTCGCTCTGAACCGCGGCAAAGAACTCCAGGCGAGCGGCGTCTTCCGGGCCGACCGTCTCCGCCTCGAGCGCCGGCCGTTCGGCCAGATCGGTGGAGATGTCGTTGATCGTCGGGTAGCCGGTCGACCCCAGATAGACCAGCACGGAGCCAGCGACCGCCATCGGCAGCAGCGAGGCGCGCAGCGCCGACGCCCGCCAGGGCCGCCCCGTGGCGGTGGCGTAGGCCGCCATTCCGGGCAGCGCCAGCGCGCAGACGAACGCGACCAGGATGCCGAAGCCGAACAGAATGAAGCCGGTATCGGGCCTCAGCCAGCCGAGAAAGGCGCCCAGGGGCCCGACCGCCAGGGGCACGGCCAGAACGATGCCGGGTGCGAACCAGTAGGGATTCATCTCGGAGCGACTCCGGGTTCGGGATTGGGATACGACGCCGCTTCAAGGATACGGGCCGGCCGGCCGCAGGCGCGACTCCAACCCCCGGAGAGGGCGGGTGGGTGGCCGCGCCCGACAAACCTCGCCGGTCCGGTCCCGTTCGGCGCGACGGTTGCCTATAATGCGCCACCCTGCCCCTGCCCGAAGGAGTGTGAATGGCCAAGAGCGACCTCGTTAACGTCAGCGGTCGAGTGGAGAAGATCCTGGGAGGAGGCCGTTATCTGGTCTCGCTCGACAACGACCACAAGATCACTGCCCAGCTTTCGGGGCGCATGCGGCGCTTCCACATCCGGGTGATCACCGGCGACCGCGTTCAGTGCGGGGTTTCGCCCTACGATCCCACGCACGGCTTCATTACCTACCGCGAACCTCCGGGCGGCCGCAGGCCGAACGAGGGCGAAGGCTCGAGCCCGGCGTCATGAGCGCCCCTCCGGTCCTGCTACTGGCCGGCAGTCCGAGCGACCTCGACCGGGTCCTCGACTGTCAGGAGACCCTCGAAAGCCTCGGGATCCAGAGCCGCATCCGCGTGCTCTCCGCCCACCGCACGCCCGACCAGACCGCCGACTGCGTGCGCTCGGCCGAGTCGGAGGGCTTCCGGGTGCTGGTCGCGTTCGCCGGCCTGTCCGCCCACCTCGCGGGCGTCAGCGCCGCCCACACGCTCCTGCCCGTGATCGCCGTCCCCTGCGCGGTCGGCCCCCTGAACGGGGTCGACGCGGCGCTGGCTTCGCTGCAGATGCCGCCGGGAACGCCGGTGGCCGCCGTCGCCCTGGACAGCGGGACCAACGGCGCGCTGCTCGCGGCGCGCATCCTGGCTCTCGGCGATCCGGAACTGCGCCAGCGCCTGGCCGACCGCGTCGAGCGCGACCGCGCGCGCTACGAGCCCGAGCGAATCGAGGCCGAAATCGAAAAGCGCCGCCAGGCGCGGAACGGCGGCTGAGCGCTCAGACCCGTTCGAGCCCGAGCAGGTCGTCGAACGGCTGGCGGCGGCGGATCAGGCGCGGCCGTCCCTGTTCGACAAGCACTTCGGGGGCCAGCGGGCGCGTGTTGTAGTTGCTGGCCATGGCCGCTCCGTAGGCGCCCGCGTCGTGCAGCACGACCAGGTCGCCCACGCGCATTTCGGGCAGATCCCTCGGCACCACCAGCCCACCCTCTTCCTGGGTGAACACGTCGCCCGATTCGCAAAGCGGCCCTCCCACGACGCACGGCTCGGGGAGTCCCGGCGCGGGAGCGCCGTCGCGCAGCACGGAAATGGCGTGGTAACTGCCGTACATCGCCGGCCGCACCAGATTGTCGAAGCCGGCGTCGAGCAGCGCGAAGCGGGTCGGGCCGACGCGCTTGGCCGCCCGCACTTCGCCGACCAGGACTCCGGCTTCGCCCACCAGGTAACGGCCGGGCTCGATTTCGAGCGAGACCGGGTGGCCGACGATTTCGGCCACCTCGCGCCGGGCCGCGTCCCAGAGTTCGTGCAGGGCGGCGGTGTCGAAAGGCGGATCTTCCTCGCGGTACGGGATCGGTAGCCCGCCGCCTCCCGAGACGGCGCGAACGTCCACGCCCAGCGACCGGACCTGGGAGACCATCGCGTCGCAGACGTGGCGCAGATGCTCGAAGTCGGAGCCCGAGCCGATGTGCATGTGCAAACCGACCAGGTCGAAGCGGTGCTTTTCGATCAGGTTGAGCGCCTCGTCCAGGTACTCGTGCCAGATGCCGTGCTTGCTCCACTCGCCGCCGGTGTTGGTCTTGCGGCTGTGCCCGTGACCGAAGCCCGGATTGACCCGCAGCCAGACCCGGTGGCCGGGACTGCGGCGGCCGAGTTGGGCGAGCATGTCCGCCGATCCCGCGTTGACCGGAATCCCGTTCTCCACGACCCGAACCAGGGTCGCCTCGTCGCACACATCAGCGGTGAACACCACGCCGGCGGGCTCCCCGCGGCCGTCGTAGCCGGCCAGCAGCGCGCGTTCGATCTCGCCCAGCGAGACCGCGTCGACCTGCGCCCCGGCCTCGCGCAGCAGGCGCAGAATGTGAATATTGGAGCACGCCTTCTGCGCGAAGCGCACTACGTCGAAGCGCTCCAGCGACGCGAGCTGACGCGCGATCCGGTCGCCGTCGTAGACGTAGAGCGGCGTTCCGTACTCGCGCGCCAGACGCTCGATCAGAGGGGCGTCCAGGGGCTCGCGCATGCGCGGGACCCTAGCACACCGACCCGACGGCGCCGCTACATCTGCTCGGCCAGATAGGCCGCCTCGCCGATCTTCTCGACGATGCCGAGCTGCGCCTCGAGCCAGTCGACCGACGACTCCTCGCTCTCCAGCATCTCTTCGAGCAGGTGCCGGGTGCCGTTGTCGCCGTTCTCGTGCGAAAGCCGGATGGCTTCGTTGAGCCGCTTGGTGGCTTCCAACTCCATTTCCAGGTCCAGGCGGTGCTGCTCGATGGGGTCCTCGCCCACGCACACCGGATTCATGCGCTGCATGTTGGGAACCCCACCGAGAAACAGGATGCGTTCGATCAGGTGGTCCGCGTCGCGCATTTCCTCCAACGACTCCTCGCGCTTCTTGCCCGCCAGCTTGGAGTAGCCCCAGTTCTCGCACATCTTGTAGTGCACGTAGTATTGGTTGATCGCGGCCAGCTCCGCGCTGAGAATGGCATTGAGCGCTTCGACGACTTCCTGATGGCCCCGCATCTTCAGTTTCCCTTCCGTTGGGATTCGAACTCACGCCAAAATAGCGTCCCGGGACCGCGAATTCAATCTAAGTTATTGATTTAATTGGGGAAATGAGATAGACACTGATTCTCACTCTCAACTCTGGGAGCTCCTAGGGCCGTGCACCGCGAACCCCTTCTGAAGCTTCTGGAAAGCTTCCTGTGCGTGCGGCCGTCCGACCGCGAGCGGGTGGAACGGGTGCGCCGCTTCGTGCTGGACCAACCCGACTGCTTCGAGCGCGGCTGCGTTCCCGGACACATCACCGCCTCGGCCTGGATCGTTTCCCCGGACCGCGAGCGCTTCCTGCTGACGCGCCACCGCAAACTCGGACGCTGGCTGCAGCTCGGCGGCCACGCGGACGGCGACCCCGACCCGCTGCGCGTCGCCCTGCGCGAGGCGCGCGAGGAGTCGGGCATGCGGGAGTTCGAAGCCGTGCCCCCGGAGGGACCCGGACTGCCCCTCGACGTCGACGTGCACCCGATCCCGGCGCACGGCTCGGAGCCGGCCCACCTGCACTACGACCTGCGCTTTCTGCTGGTCGCGGGCCCCGGACAGTCGCTGGTGTGCTCGGCGGAGTCCGACGAACTGCGCTGGTTCCCCCGCGCCCGGGCGTCCGAGGTCCTGGAAGAGGCGAGCCTGCGGCGGCTGGCTGAGCGCGCCGGAACGCTCTCGGAGTAGTCGTGGACCCGCCTCCTCTGACCGACAAGGACGATTTCAAGCGTGCCGTCCGGCGCTACGTGGAGTCCACCGACTGGGTGACTTTCGCGGACCTGCACAAGCGCTTCGCCCGCGACTCGCGGGAGGAGACCCAGATCGAGTTGCCCGGCAGGCGCGTGGTCTGGAGCGGGCTTCCGCGCGCCATGATCGACGCCGTCCTGGAACTGCTGGACGAGGGGTTGCTGGCGGCCGTACCGGGGCACAAGTCGGCCTACGTCAAGGACGGACGAGTCCTCAAGCTGCCGGTCGAGCGCACGGTGCCGCCCGAAGGGCACGAGGAGCCGCACTGGTATCCCGTGCTGCTGCGGCCGATCGAGGCCGTCCGGCGCGAGCGGGCCGACGCCGGCGACTGAGCCCGCGCGGCGGAGCGAGCCCTCGAGCCACCCGGAGTCGACGCTCCGCGTTCCGCAGGCGCTAGACTGGCGGCGTGCCGCAGGCCGACGTCGAACGAGTCCGGGACTGGATCGATGCGTCCGAGCGCATCGCCGTGCTGACGGGAGCGGGCATCTCCACCGATTCGGGAATCCCCGACTTCCGCGGCCCGAAGGGACTGTGGACCCGCAACCCCGAGGCCGAGAAGCTGGCGACGATTCAGGTCTACATGGCGGACCCGGAAGTCCGCCGGCGCTCCTGGCGCGGCCGCATCGACGGCGAGTTCGACTGGGACGTGGAACCCAACGGCGGCCACTACGCACTGGCCGAGCTGGAAACGCGCGGCAAGCTGCTGTGCCTGATCACGCAGAACGTCGACGGGCTGCACCAGAAGGCCGGCGTCCCGGCCGAACGCATGGTGGAAATCCACGGCACGCTGCAGGAGTACATGTGCATGTCGTGCCCCGAACGCGGGCCGATCGACGGGGTGCTCCAGAGAGTGCGCGAGGGCGAGGAAGACCCGCCGTGCCGGCACTGCGGCGGGATCCTGAAGACCGCGGCCGTCTCGTTCGGCCAGAGCCTCTTTCCCGGCGATCTGGAGCGCTCGGAGTGGGCCGCCCGGGAGTGCGACCTGATGTTGGCGATCGGCTCCACGCTGGCGGTCTACCCGGCCGCGGGCGTCGTTCCGCTGGCCAAGCAGTGCGGCGCCCGGGTGGTGATCGTCAACGGCGACCCCACCGAGATGGACGCACTGGCAGACGCCGTCCTGCGAGGACGCATCGGCGAACTCCTGCCCCGGATCGTCCGGCCCGCCGCCTGAACTCCTTTCCGGGATCCCGCGGCCGCGTTTCCGGGGACGCCTCTGCCGAGACAGATCCGAATCTCGGCCGCGGGGGCAACCGGACCCTCAGCGGACTCGCGGCGCGCGGACAGCCTCCGGGGGCTGTGCGATGATGCGCGCGGCTTCCCCGGCGGGAGGAACCGCTTGACCAGCGTCCGCAGCGAAGAGCTCGAACCCGGAATCGCGCATCTGGTGATGGACCGCCCGCAGGCCCGCAACGCCCTGTCCTTCCAGCTCGTCGACGACCTCAGGCGGGCCTTCGCGGAACTCGCCCGGGATCGGGACTGCCGGGTGGTCATCCTGAGCGGCGCCGGTCGGGGCTTCTGCGCCGGGGCGGACCTGAAGAGCGACGAGCCGCCCCCGGACGCGCGCGACCGCAGCCGGGTCGGCCTGGTCTACCGCGCCCAGGAACACCTGGCCGAGCTGATGCTGGCGATCCGCGAGCTGCCCAAGCCCGTGATCGCCGCGGTTCACGGCGCGGCCGTCGGCGGCGGCCTGGCTCTGACGCTGGTCAGCGACCTGCGGATCGCCGACGAGACGGCCTTCTTCGGCTCGGTGTTCATCCGCGTCGGGCTGTCGTCCTGCGACGTGGGTACCAGCTACCTGCTGCCGCGCATCGTGGGCGCGGGGCGCGCGGCCGAGCTGATGCTCACGGGCCGGCACTTCGACGCGCGCGAAGCCGAGCGCATCGGACTGGTGCAGGAGGTCGTTCCCGAGGGGGAGCTGATCGAGTCGGCGCTCGAGACGGCCCGCCTGATCCGGGCCAACAGCGAGTACGGCGTGTGGATGACCAAGCAGGGCCTGTGGGCCAACCTGGACGCCCCCAGCCTGCGCCACGCCATGGAGCTGGAAAACCGCACTCAGGTTCTGGGCACCTTCACCGACAACATGACCGAAGCGGCCCGAGCGTTCCGGGAGGGACGCGCCCCCAAGTGGAATCGCCTCTGAGGGCTCTCCGGGAACCCGATGCGCAATCCGATCGACTCGACGCTGCGCCGCAGGATCTATCTCCTGCGGCACGCGGAAGCCGCCTACCGCTCAGCGGACGGCCAGGCCACGTCGAATCCACGCCAGGTTCCCCTGACCGACCGCGGCCGGGACGAGGCCGAGCTGACGCGCGGCTGGCTCGAGGCGGTCGATTTCGACTTCGCTCTCTGCTCCGGTCTGCCCCGGACGCTCGAGACCGCCCGGATCGTGCTCGCGGGCCGCGAGCTGGAACTGGGCGTCGATTCGGACCTGGAGGAGATTCACCCGGGCGGAGGCTGGGACGTCGACCTGGACGCCATCGCCTACGCCTTCCGGGACGCCGCCGAGCCCGGCGCGCGCTTCATGGGCGGCGAAGTCCTGGGCGAATTCGCGCGGCGCGTGAGCGCGGCGGTCGAGCGCGCCCTGCTCGGGGACTGGACGACGGCGCTCTTCGTCTGCCACGGGGTCACCAACCGAGCGGTCCTGGCCTGGTGTCTGCAGACCGACCTGCGCCTGTTCCAGCACATCGAGCAGGACTCTTGCTGCCTGAACGTGATCGACGTCGACGTCGACCCGGAAGACGGCCGGATCGCGCGCCGCCTGCTGCGCTGCCTGAACCTGAGCTGCCACGACCCCGTCAAGCGCGGGAGCCGGCTGACGACCATGGAGCAGACCGCGATGACCTTCCGCGAGATCCGCTCGCGCGAATGAACCGGCTCGCCGGCGGTCACCCCAGGCCCAGCCGGCGGCGCGTCGCCCCCGGTCCCGCCGGTTCGCGGCCGTGGGCGCGGGCCCGCTCGACCACCTGACGCACCAGCTCCGCGTTGGAGGGCATGCCCAGTTCGGGATAGGGGTAGTCGCCCAGCCCGAGCGCGAAATGCCCGCCGCTTTCCAGCACTCGGTCGGCCAGGTCCAGCAGGTTCCCGCCCACGCACAGCACCGCCCACTCCAGATCGAGACCCGGCGGCAGGAAGTCGAGCAGGGCCTCGAGCCCGCGGGGCGTGGGCGGGTGCCCGTCCAGGATGCCGCCCGCGGTGAGCGTGAGTTCGACGTAGAGCGGTTCGCGCAGCACGCCCGCTTCGAGCAGGGGCTCGATCAGGCGCAGCGAACCCACGTTCCAGACCACCGGTACGGGGTGAGCTCCCGCCTTCCGCACGCCCTCCGAGAGCGCCCGCAGGGTCCGGACGGGGTTCGCGTAGATCCGGTCGTCGGAGACGAAACGCCTCTCGCGCGCGTCGTACACGGTCAGGTTGGTCGTGACCAGGTCGAGGGGGGCCAGGTCCGCGCGCGTTTCGGGGTCGCGCCCCATCGCGGCCACGTGCGCCAGGCGCACCTCGACGTCGGTCGCCACGCCCGCGCCCAGCGTGGGTAGGAGCACCAAGTCGGTCGCGCCGCGCAGGGCGCGGGCGATCTCGCAGTACAGCCCGGGGTCGGTCGAAGCGGCGCCGCTGGCCGGGTCGCGGGCGTGAAAGTGCGCGATGCCCGCGCCCTCGTCCCGGCAGGCGGCCGCGGCCGCGGCGATCTCGTCCGGTCCGAACGGCACGTGCGGATTGCGGTCGCGGGATGCGTACTCGTTCAGCCTCACATCGATGATGACTTCGTCCATCGGCGGTAGGATACCAACGGGAGGAACGCATGAGCGCAGACATCGACCCACGCACCCGGCTCGAGCTTCAAGACCTGGCGACGCAGTACGGCCGCGGCGTGGACCACCGCGACTTCGAGCTGCTGGATTCGATCTTCACCCGGGACGCGCGGCTGGCGATGGTCTCGCGCGAGGCCGGCGCCGAGCCCAGCATGGACGTGAGGGGACGCGAGAACGTCGTCAACGCCATGCGCGGCATCCGCCGCTACCCGGTCACGACCCACTTCGTCGGCCGCCAGCACGTGGAGGTCGAAGGAGAGCGTGCCTCGGGCGAGACCTACTGCATCGCCTACCACCTGCACGACGTGGACGGACGGACCTTCAACTACGTCATGTCGATCCGCTACCAGGACCGCTACGCGGTCGAGGACGGCCGCTGGAAGTTCAGCGAGCGCGTGCTGGTGGTCGACTGGACGGACGACCAGCCGCTGAACCCGGTCGCGGATCCGCCTCAGTAGCGCTGCTTCAGGTCCACCTGGCCCGTGAGCGGATCGTCGCGCTCCCAGCGGCCCAGGTTGTCTACGAAGGTGTCGAAAAGCCTGTCCAGCGCGCCGGGCGCGATCCAGGAGCAGTGCGGGCTTAGGCGCACGCGCGGATGGCGGTACAGCCAGTGGTCCTCCGGCAGCGGCTCGGGCTCGCACACGTCCAGCGAGGCCCGCGCGATGCGGCCGTCGTCGAGCGCCTCGCGCAGGGCGTCCTGGTCGATCAGGGACCCGCGCGCGATGTTGATCAGGTGCACACCCGGCTTGACTTGCCCCAGCGCCTCGGCGTCGATCAGGTGCCGCGTCCGGGGGGTCGCGGCCGCGGCGATCACCAGGTGGTCCGACCGCGCCAGGAGCTCGGCCAGGGAAGCGACGATCTCGACCCCATCGACCGGGCTGGGCTGGGAGGTGCGGCGCAGCGCCAGTACGCGCATCCCGAAGGGCAGCGCCCGCTCGGCGATCGCCACGCCGATGCCGCCGATCCCGACCAGCCCCAGGGTCTGACCGTACACTCCGCCCAGTTCGCCGGCGTTCCAACGCTCGGGCGGGCGGTCGATCCAGGTATCGGGCAGGGCCTTCTCGAGCGCCAGGATCACCGCCAGAACCCATTCCGAGATCGGGATCGCGCTGGCGCCGCGCGCGCAGGTCAGCACTCGGTCTCCCACCTGGTCCATGGGAAAGCGGTCCACGCCCGTGCCGACCGTGTGGATCCAGCGCACGCCAGCCGCCCGCACCAGCTCGCCCAGGTTCGGGCTGCCCCAGGCCGCTGTGAGCAGGATCTCTCCGCTCACCCCCTTCGGCGCCGGCCCCTCCTGAGGCACCTCGACCCACTCCACGTCAGGTCGGGCCTCGCTCACGCGGGCCAGCACGGCGGGGGGAACGTGGGTCAGAACGCGCAGCGGCAAAGTCGGCATGAGCCCTCCCGGAAGCCGGGCCATCATAACGCGGCTTGAACGCCGGGCCGGGCTTGGCCCATGCTCGCTGGATGCCTCTGCTGATCGGCGAGATCTTCCGCCGCAACGCCCGGGTCGTCCCCGACTCGCCCGCCGCGGTGATGGGCGAGGTCGAACTCTCGCACGCGCGGCTGAACGCGCGGGGCAACGCCACCGCGCGCGTGCTGCGCGAGGGTGGCGTGCGGCACGGCGACCGGGTGGTGACCTGGGCAGACACCAGCCTGGACATGCTGCCTCTCTACGTCGGTCTGGCCAAGCTGGGGGCGGTCTTCGCCCCGCTCAATGCGCGGCTGGGGGTGGGCGAGGCCGCCGAGGTCGCGGCGGTGGCGCGTCCCCGACTGCTGGTCGCGGACGCCGAGCGCGCCCCGGAGCTGGACGAGCTGGCCCGCCGCGCCGAGGTGCCGCAGGTCGCCAGGCTCGGAGGGGAGGGGCCGGGAGACGACCTGGTCGCGGCCGCGGCCGCCGCTCCGGACGGGGAGATCGATGAGCCCGGGCTGCGCGAGACCGACACGCACGTCCTGTTCTTCACCAGCGGCAGCACCGGGCGTTCCAAGGGCGTGATCCTGTCGCACCGGGCCAACTACCTGCGCACCTACCAGGGCGTGTTCCGGGACGAGCCCGAGCGCTCGATCTGCATGTTCCCGTTGTTTCACATGGCCGCCTTCACGCTGGCGACCAGCGCCTGGCAGACCCGCGGGGAAATCTGCTTCGTGCAGCCCCCCACGGCCGACGCCCTGCTCGCGGCCGTCGAGCGGCGGCGCGCCAACCGCCTCTACTGCCTGCCGGCGGTGTGGGGCCGCATCCTGGAAGCCGATCCCGAGCGCTACGACGTCTCCAGCCTGCGCCAGGTGGACACCGGCACCTCCGCCACGCCCATCGAACTGCTGCGCGCGCTCAAGCGGCGCTTTCCCGGCACGGCCACGCGGGTGCACTACGGCTCGACCGAGTGCGGTTCGGGCGCCAGCCTCGCGGACGCCGACGTGCTGCGCAAGCCGGGCAGCGTCGGCCTGCCGCCGCCCGGCGTCGAGCTGCGGCTCGACGAGAAGGGCGAGATCTGCGTGCGCAGCGACGTCCTGATGGACGGCTACTTCGACAACCCCGAGGCCACGGCGGAGGCGCTGCAGGACGGCTGGTACCGGACGGGCGACATCGGTTCGCTCGACGACGAAGGCTATCTCTCGATCGTCGGAAGGGTACGCGACATCATCCGCACGGGAGGCGAGAGCGTCGCGCCGACCGAGGTCGAGCAGGCCCTGGCCGACCACCCCGGAATCCGCGAGCTGGCGGTGGTGGGCATCCCCGACCCGGCCTGGGGCGAGGTGGTGTGCGCGGTCGTGGTCCCGAACGAGGGCGCCGAAATCGACCTGGAGGGACTGCAGGCGCATTGCGCCTCCCGGCTCGCGCGTTTCAAGCAGCCGCGACGCCTGGAGCTGATCGACGCCCTGCCCCGCACCGCCGCCACCCGACAGATCCAGCGCACGCTGCTGGTCGAGCGGATCGCTTCGCAGCCCCCGGGAGCCTGAGGACGGGCCCGAGCCGCGTGAGGATTCGGGCCATGCCGGCGAAGTCCGCCCCAAGCCCTCCCGGCCTGCGCTAGAGTCGCCCCGATGGAGCGCGAGATCATGCTGACCGGCATCGGCGGGCAGGGCGTCCAGCTCGCGGCGCAGGTTCTCGCGCGCGCCGCCGTGCGCGAGGATCGTCACGCGATCTACCTGGGCACCTACGGCGGCACCATGCGCGGCGGGAACACCGACTCCACGCTGGTGGTCGGCGACGCCCCGATCTCCGCTCCCCCGATCGTCTCGCGCACCTGGGCGGCGCTGGCGATGCACCACCAGTTCTGGGAACCCGTGCGGGACAAGCTGCGGCCGGGCGGCGTGGCGATGGTCAACTCTCCGGCGTTCGAGGGCGAACTCGACCGCGAACGGCACCGGGTCTTCGAAGTGCCGGCGACGCCGATCGCGGCCGGGCTCGGCGGGGCGATGGCATCGTCGCTGGTCCTGGCCGGAGCGTTCGCCGCGACCACGGGACTGGTCGAGCTGCCGTCGCTGATCGAGGCCATGCGCGAGTCCCTGCCGCCCTACCGCCGGCAGCACCTGGAACTCAACCAGGCGGCGCTGGCAGCCGGTTTCGAAGCCGGCTCCCCCGGCGCGGCACCGGCCTGGCCGAAAAATGGCGGAGCGCCGGCGTGAGAGCGATCGAAAGCCGCGGCACCGTCACGATCGCGAAGCAACTCTGCAAGGGCTGCGAACTGTGCATCCCCGCCTGCCCGCCCCGGGTGCTGGAGATGTCGGAGGCCCACAACGAGCAGGGCTTCCCCTACCCCGAGCTGCGGCCAGGCTGCACCGGCTGCGGCGCCTGCCTGCTGGTCTGCCCGGACTTCTGCTTCGAGGTCTTCCTGTACCGGGAGCCGGTCGCTCACGAGGTCGCGCCGTGAGCCGCGAACTGATCGAGGGCTCCGCCGCCATCGCGGAAGCCGCCATCGCCGCGGGCTGCCGCTTTTTCGCCGGCTACCCGATGACGCCCTTCACCGAGGTGCTGGAGCACTTCGCCAGGCGTCTGCCCGAGGTCGGCGGCGTCTGCATCAACGCGGAGAGCGAGCTGGAGGCGGTCGGGATGGCCTGGGGGGCCGTCTCCACCGGCGCGCGGGCGGCGACCGGTTCGACCGGCCAGGGCCTGTCGCTGATGCAGGAGTCGTTCTCGGAGATCACGCGCGCGGAGCTGCCGCTGGTGATCGTCAACATGGCGCGCGGCCAGGGCGACTACTACCAGTCGACGCGCGGCGGCGGGCACGGCGACTACCGTCACATCGTGCTGGCGCCGATCGACATCCACGAGGCGGTCGAGCTGACCCAGCTTGCGTTCCACCTCGCCGACGCCTGGCGCAACCCTGTGCTGATCTACGGCGACTATCTGCTGGCGCACACTTACGAGGCCGTCGACATCCGCGCGCTCGACTTCGGCGAGCTGCCGGCCAAGGACTGGGCCGTCGACGGCTCTTTGGGCGGAACCGGACACTCCCGCAGCGTCAATCCGCTGGGGTTCCGCAAGGGCGAGACGGGCGTCGACCCGGACTCGATGTGGAAGCGGCTGCAGGCCAAGCACGACGCGATCGAACGCGAAGAGGCGCGCTGCGAGACGGAGTTCGTCGACGACGCCGAGACGGTCGTCGTGGCCTTCGGCTCGCTGGCCAAGTTCGCCCGCTACGCCGTCCGCGAGCTGCGCGGCGAGGGAGTGCGCGTGGGCTACGTGCGGCCCATCACGCTCTGGCCGTTCCCCTCGCAAGCCCTGGCGAGCGCCTGCGACGGAGCCGCCAACGTCGCCGTGCTGGAGCAGAACGCCGGCCAGATGATCGACGACGTGCGGCTGGCATTGCTGGGCCGCGCGCCGGTCGTCGCGATCGGGGAGATCTCGACCGATCCGGCCGGATTCGGCGTCGGCCCCCTGCTCGACCCCGAGCGGGTGCGCGGGCGCATCGAAGCGGTGCTGGAAGCGCCGCCAGGAGGACCCCGGTGAGCCGACTCCCGGTTCTGGACACCGACCGCCCGCCGCAGGCCTCGGCGGTCAAGATCGCGCGCGACAAGCCGGATCTGCTGCTGACCGAGCGCCACGATCTCTGCCCGGGCTGCGGCGAGCCCCTGGCCATGCGCGTGCTGCTCGAGGCGATCGAAGAGCTGGACGCGAGCCGAATGGCGATCGGCGTGGTCGGCATCGGCTGCTACACCGCCTTCAGTCCGACCATGGACGTGGACAGCATCCAGGCGCTGCACGGTCGAGCGCCCTCGGTGGCGACCGGCGCCAAGCGCATGCGGCCGGAGTCGCTGGTGTTCACGCTCCAGGGCGATGGGGACATGGTCAACGAGGGCCTGCAGGAGGTCATCCACACCGCCGCGCGGGGCGAGTCCGTGACCTGCGTGCTGCTCAACAACGGCGTGTTCGGCGAGACCGGCGGCCACATGACCGCGACCACGGTGCTCGGGCAGCGCACCAAGAACTCGCTCGACGGCCGCGACGCCGCCTACCACGGCCACCCGATCCTGATCGGCGACCTGCTCGCCCAGCTCGGCGGAACCGCCTACGCGGCGCGCGGCGCGGTGGACGACGCCGCCGGCGTCGCGCGCGCCAAGCGCATGCTGCGGCGCGCCTTCCAGACCCAGCTCCGAGGCGAGGGCTTCTCCTTCGTCGAGATCCTGACCATGTGTCCCACCGGCTGGTTCATCCCCACGCCCGACGGCCCCGGCTACCTCGACGAGGTGATGGGCACGGTGCACGTGACCGGAGAGCTCAAGGCCGGCGGCAAGCTGACGACCACGGCCGAACTGATCGCGCGCCGCGGGGGCCGCGAAGCGCCGACCGCGTAGAGCCCGCCTCAGGCGGGACGGCGCCCCCAGGCGGACATCGCCACGGGGGACAGGATCGCGAAGTCCGGCGAGCGGGCCTGGGCCAGCGCGCGGTAGATCAGGTCGGCGGGGATCTCGCCCCGTTCGACGCTCGCCTCCCGCGAGCGCGCCAGGGCGGCCACGTACCACTCGGCGCTCCGCTGACCGCCGTGCATGGTCCAGACCCGGCCCTGGGCGCCGCACTCGGTCAGCCCCCCGCCCCGCACCCCCCCCCGCAGCCCGCGCCCGCTGCGATCGCGGGCCGAGTCGGAGCTGAGCATCACCAGCGAGCGGAACGGCTCCGGGATCTCCTGCTCCAGAAACTGGGTCCAGTCGCCGTCCTCGACGACCACCCAGCCTCCGGGCCTGGCGGCCGCGACCAGCTTGTCCAGGACCTGCTCGCGCTGGTGGAGGTGCTGGAGCAGCGCTCGCGCGTGCACCAGGTCGAACTCCGCGTCGCCCAGCTCGGCCACGGTCACGTCGAGCTGCCGGACTTCGGCGTTCGGGCCGACCTCGACGTGGAAGCGCGTGTCGACGTCGACGGCCAGAACCGATCCCCGCTCTCCCACTCGCTCCGAAAGCCAGCGGGTGACCGTCCCGGAGCCGGCCCCGGCCTCCAGGCAGCGCCAACCCTCCGACACGCCGGTCCGTTCGAGGACCTCGAAAGTGATCGGATCCCGCTGGTAGGTCAGGTGGTCCAGGCGCGCGCCCTCCTGGGCGACCTGGTCGGGGTCCTTCGAGATCCGATAGGAGATGCGCTCAGCCGGCATCGGTTCTCCCTCGCCTCCGCGCCTGCCCCCACAGCACGCCGCTCCAGACGGCGCAGGGAAGCAACCCGCCGGCCGTGCGGGAGAAAATCCCCGGACGGCTCACTCGAACAGGTAGCGCGTCACGCTCTCGACCACGCATGCCGGCTTCTCGCTGCCCTCCACCTCCACGCTGATGCGCACCACGACCTGGACGCCGCCCGGTACGTCCTGCGCCTCCGCGACCTCGGCGCCGCAGCGCACCCGCGAACCGACCGGCACGGGGGCGGGGAAACGCACTTTGTTGGCCCCGTAGTTGATGCCCATCTGGGCGCCCGGAACCGTGATCAGCCCGGGCAGGAACATATTGGTCAGAGACAAGGTGAGGTAGCCGTGGGCGATCGTGCTGCCGAAGGGACCCGCCGCGGCGCGCTCGGCGTCGATGTGGATCCACTGGTGGTCCCCGGTCGCCTCGGCGAAGAGATCGATGCGCGCCTGGTCGATCTCCAGCCATTCGCCGTACCCCAGGTGCTGGCCGACCGCGGCCTTGAGCTCGTCTGCGCTGTGGAACTCCGCCATGTTCTCCCTCGCCGTCTCGCGCGGTTCTCGACCGCGCCGACGGAGCGCCATTATCGCCGCGCGACCCCGGCGCTGGCCAGCGCGCCCGCTGCTATGCTCCGGCACATGGGCTCCGCTCCCCGAGCGCTCGAGGGCGTGCGCGTTCTGGACCTCGGCACGCTGTACGCGGGACCCGCGCTGGCGGCGATGCTCGGCGATCTGGGCGCGGACGTGATCAAGGTCGAGCCGCCGGGGGGAGATTCCCTGCGCCAGCTCGGGCAAAAGGTCGGGGGCCAGTCCCTGGTCTGGGCCATGACCGGGCGCAACAAGCGCGCCGTCACGCTGGACCTGGGGCAGGAACGCGGACAGGAGATCCTGCGGTCCCTGCTCGTGCGCAGCGACGTGGTGGTGGAGAACTTCCCGCTGCCGGCCCAGCGGCGCCTGCACTGCACCTACGAGGAGCTGCGCGCCGTCAATCCGCGGCTGATCGTGGTGAGCGTGAGCTGCTACGGACGTAGCGGCCCGTACAGCGAAAGGGTCGGCAACGGGACACTGGCGGAGGCCTTCGCCGGGCTCACGCACATGACGGGCGAAGCGGACGGGCCGCCGCTGCTGACCTCGCTGCCGATCGGCGACGTGCTGGCGTCGGTCCAGGGGGTGATCGGCGCGCTGGCCGCCTGCTATCACCGCGACGCCGGCGGCGGCGGCGGGCAGCACGTCGACGTGAGCATGTACGAGCCCGTGCTTCAGTTTCTGACCAACCCCATCCTGCGCTACGGCCACAGCGGCGTGAGCGAGAGCCGCGCCGGCAGCCGCATTCCCGGTTCGGCGCCCCGCAATACCTACCGCACCCGCGACGGCCGCTGGGTCGTCATCTCCGCCGTCACCGACCGCATGGTCGCGCGTCTCCTGCAGGCGATGGGCCGGGACAGCCCGGCCAACCGGGAGCGCTTCGGGCGCCAGCCGGATCGTGTCCGGAACGAACTGGAAATGGACGCGGAAGTCGCCGACTGGGTGGCGCAGACCGATGGCGACGCGGTGGTGGAGACGCTGGCCGCCGCGGCCATCCCGGTCTCGGCCGTGAACGACGCGGCGGCGATCTTCGCCGATCCGCACATCGCCGCGCGCGGGAATCTGCTGGAAGTGACCGACCCCCGGGCCGGTCCCCTGCGCGTCCCCGCGCCCACGCCGCGCCTCAGCGAAACACCGGCGCGGATCCGCTGGACGGGTCCCGAAGTGGGCCAGCACAACCGCGAGGTCTACGCCGAACTCGGCCTGGACGACTCGGAACTGGAGGCGCTGCGGGAAGCCGGCGTGGTCTGAGCCGGCGCTATACTCGCGGGGCGAATCCTTCCCGGAGGTCCGAGTGCAGCGCGTAACGATCCTGGATCCCACCGCCCCGCCCCCCGAGACCTCGGCCGATCCCGGCCCGCCCGCCGGCTCCCTTTCCGGCCGCCGAGTCGGGATCCGTTTCGACCAGACCTGGCGCTCTTTCATCACGGCCACGCGCGACTGGGCCCCGCGTCTCGAAGCGGCCGGCGCGCAGGTGCGCTGGTGGGACGCCGGCAGCCGCGTCGGCGAAGACGGCGAGCGCACTCGCCGCGAGCTGACCGAGTTCGTGCGGGAGGTCGACGTCGCCATCGTCGGCCTGGGCAATTGAGGCTCCTGTACCGCCTGGACCGTCCACGACAGCGTGGCGGCGGTCGAGGCGGGCAAGGCGGCGGTCGCCGTCGTAACCCGGGAGTTCGAGGCACTGGCCCACAGCATGGCCGCCAACGCCGGCCGGCCCGGACTGCGCGTGCACGTGCTGCCCTACCCGCTCGAGTCGCTCGCCCCCGAGCGGGTCGCCGAGATCGCCGCCGAGCACTACCCCAAGCTGATGGGCACGCTGGGAGCGCAGGCGTGAGTCGGGCATGACGATCGACCGCGACTGCGGGCCCGAGGGCTGCGAGATCGACTGGCTGGCCAGTCCCAAAGTCGAAGTCGATCCCGACGCCGCCGAATTCACGCGCTTCGCCACCGACTCCGGCTGGGGCGACGGTCTGCCGCTCGTCCCGCCCACCGAGGAGCGAGTGCGCGGGCACGTGGCGGCCTCGGGCCGCTACCCCGACGAGTGCCTGGCCGACCTGCCGCCGCGCGGCGGGCGCTGCACGGTGGAGAAGGTCGCGATCAACGCCGTGATGGCGGGCACGCCACCGGAGTCGATGCCGCTGCTGTGCGCGGCGCTGGCGGCCATGGCGGAGCCGGACTTCAATCTCTTCGCCCTGAACACGACCACCTGCTGCGTGGTTCCCGGCGTTTTCGTCAACGGGCCGTCACGCGACGCTCTCGGCATTCCCTACGGCCCCGGCTGCTTTGGCGGGCAGGCCGGACCCGCCCCGGCCATCGGCCGCGCGATCCGGCTGGTGATGCGCAACGTGGGCGGGCAGGTGACGGGCCGGACGTCCAAGAGCGTGTTCGGCCAGCCGGCGCGCGTGACCGGCGTGGTGGTCGCCGAGTGGGAAGAGCGCTCGCCCTGGGCCCCGCTGGCAGAGCGCCGCGGCGTGAGCGGCGACGCGCTCACCGTCAAGGACGTCACCGGCACGATCGACGTGGCCGACGTGCTGGCGACCAACGGCGTCGATCTGCTGGAGATCGTGGGCAAGTCGCTGGCCTTCCCGGGCACCAACGCCTTCATCGCGCCGGTGGCGGACTCGGAAATCATGCTCGCGATCGCCCCTCCCTGGGCGGACCTGATCGCGGCCTCCTATCCCACGCTCGAAGACGTCCAGCAGGCGCTCCACGAGGGGGCGAAGCTGCCGCTCTCCTGGTGGCCCGAGCCTCACCGCGAGCAGCTTCGGGAGCGCGTCGACTCCGACGGCTTCGTGCACCTGGTGGAAGGGCCGGAACGCATTCTGGTGATCTGCTGCGGCGGCCTGGGCAACCTGCACGCGCTGGCGCTGCACAGCTTTGGACCCACGCGCGCCGTCACTGTGCCGTTCTGACGCGCCGGCGAGCGGTCGCCTAAGATCCCGCGACGTGGCGCAGAAACGCAGCGATCTCGACCAGCTCTTCCACCCCCGAGGCGTGGCGATCATCGGACAGATCAACCGCGGGCTGTCCGAGGAGCGGACGCGGGCGCTGCACGATCCGCGCTACGGACCCGGCGGCTGGTCGCTGGTCAACCCCAAGGGCGGCGCGGTCGGTTCCCTGCCGATCTACACCTCGGTGGCCGAGGTCCCCGGGCCGCTGAGCCTGGCCGTGATCAGCGCCCCGCCGCGACTCTGCGCGGGGGTGATCGAAGAGTGCGGCCTGCGCGGCATCCGGCACGCCATCGTGTTCAGCTCGGGCTTCTCCGAGACCGGTGCCGAGGGCGCCGCCCACGAGCGCGCGCTGGCCGCGGCCGGCCGCCGCGCCGGGGTGCGCATCCTGGGACCGAACACCAACACCAACCTGCTCGAGAGCCTGCCGGAGATCCCCGGGCTGCGCGGCGGCAAGATCGGCGTCGTCACTCAGTCGGGGCACAACGGCCGCCCGATCGTGCAGGGCGCGCACTTCAACGTCGGCTTCACGCGCCAGATCCCCTGCGGCAACGAGTGCGACCTGGACGTGTGCGACTTCATCGAGTACTTCGCGTACGACGACGAGACGGCCGTGATCGCCGGCTACATCGAGGGCTTCCGCAACCCCGACCGGCTGCGGCACGCGCTGGCCGCCACGGGCTCGCAGGGCAAGCCGGTGGTGCTGCTGAAAATGGGCAGCACCGCCGCCGGCTCGCGCATGGCCCGCTCCCACACCGGTCATCTGACCGGCGCCGACGCGGTCGTCGACGGCCTGTTCCGGCAGTACGGAGTGGTGCGGGTGCGCGACCTCGACGAGCTGCTGGAGACCGCCGCGCTCTTCGCGCGCCTGCCCGCCGGCACCGGTCCGCGCACCGCTCTTTACAGCATCTCGGGCGGATCGGGCACGCTGATGGCGGAGATGGCCGAGCGCTGCGGCGTGCCGCTGCCCCGTCTGAGCGACGCGACCCAGGAGGCGCTGTACGCCCACCTGCCCCGCTTCCTGAGCGTCGCCAACCCCGTCGACAACGGCGGTCAGTTCGTCACCGGCGCCCCGCCCGAGGTTCGGCGCGAGCTGATCGACCGGATCGCAGACGATCCGGGCGTGGACCTGGTGGTGGTGGGCGTGACGGGAGCGGTCCCGCCGATGAGCGACCTGCTTGGCGAGGACCTGGAGTTCCTGGTCGAGCGCGGGCTGCGCAAGCCCGTCGTCGTCACCTGGAATTCGCCCAAGGTCGACGAGCCCGGCTTCGACGCCATCGTGCGCTCGCAGCTTCCGCTGTTCAGAAGCTTCCGCGGCTGCTTCGAAGCGCTGCGGAACTACGCGGAGTACCAGCGGAGCCGCGAACGCTTCCGAACCCGCTCCGGGCGTGCGGCGCGTCTGCCGCGGGCCGCAGGCGATCTGCTGCAGGACGCCTCGGGGTCTCTGGACGACGCCTCCTCCCGGGCCCTGCTGGAAGCCTTCGGCCTGACGCTGGCCGAAGAACGGACGGTCGCTTCGGCCGCGGCCTCGGCGCGCGCGGCGCGCGAGCTCGGCCCGCCGGTCGCCCTCAAGATCGCCTCCCCCGACTTCCCGCACAAATCGGACGCGGGCCTCGTCCGGCTCGGGATCGGCAGCCCGAGCGAAGCCCGGCGCGTCTACCCGCAGCTCCTCGCCGCCGCCCGGCGGGCCGACCGGCGCGCCCGGATCCAAGGGGTCACGGTGCAGGAGATGGTCTCCGGGGGCGTCGAGACGATCGTCGGCGTGACGCGCGACCCGGTCCTCGGCCCCGCCGTGATGGTCGGGCTCGGCGGCGTCTTCGCCGAGATCCTGGCGGACGTGGCGGTCCGCCCCGTCCCGCTCGATGCGCGCGACGCCCGCGAGATGATCGAGTCCCTGCGCGGCTACCCGCTGCTGACCGGCGCGCGCGGCCGGCCCCGGGCCGACGTCGCGGCGCTGGCGCGCACCGTCGTGCGCGTGGCCCGGCTGGCGAGCGCTCTCGGCGACCGCCTGCTGGAACTCGACCTGAACCCGGTGCTGGTGCGGCCCGAGGGCGCGGTCGTGGTCGACCGCCTGGTCGTGCTCAGTAGCCGCTGAACTTCGGCTTGCGCTTTTCGAAGAAGGCGGCGACGGATTCGAGCTGGTCCGGGGTGCCCGACGAGAGCAGTTCCGCGCCCAGGCTGAAGTCCATCACCATGTTGAGCTGGTTCTGGAGCATCTTGTTGACCGCCAGCTTGGTCCAGCGCACGGCCGGCTGGGGGCGCTGGTTGAGGAGTTGCGCGTACTCTCGCGCCCGGTCCATCAGCTCGGCGTCGGGGACGCAGTGGTTGACCAGACCGGCCTCGGCCGCACGCGGCCCGTCCATCAACTGGCCGGACATCAGGTATTCCTTGGCGATGTGCGGCCCGACCAGCAGCGGCCAGATCACGCAGCCGCCGTCGCCCGCGACCAGGCCCATGTTGACGTGCGTGTCGCCGATGCGCGCGGACTCCGCCATGAAGATCACGTCGCACATCAGCGCCAGCGTGGCGCCCAGGCCGGTCGCCGGGCCGTTCACGGCCGAGATCAGCGGCGCCTCGCAGGCGGCCATGTCCCAGGTGAGATCGCGGTTTCCCCGGAACATGTCGATCGGACGTTCGTCGGGGTTGTTGAAGCCCTGCATGTCCCCGCCCGCGCAGAAGGCCGGCGGGGCGCCGGTCAGGATGATCGCGCCGACGTCGGGGTCGCGCCCGAGCTCGCGGAAGATCTGCTCCAGGCCGCGGTGCATCGGCCAGTTGACGGCGTTGCGCTTCTCGGGCCGGTTCATCCGCAGCGTGGCGATGCGGTCTTCGATCTCGACGACCAGGTGGTGATCGTCGGCGTAGCGCGAGTAGTCCAAGGCAAGCTCCCCGTTCGGCCGCAGCGCGCGATGCTATCACGCGCCGGGCGTGCAACCCGGCGGGAAACGGGTCCGGGCCCGGGGCCGCGGGCCCGCGTCCGGGCGACGAAATTCAAGCGCCCAGGAACTCCCGCATCTCGGCGGCGACCTCGTCCGGGGCCTCCTCCGGCAGGAAGTGCCCGCAGGCGATGGCCCGGCCCCGAACGTCGTCGGCCCAGCGCTTCCAGGTGTCGAGCAGGGACGGCCGGGTGCCGCTGTGGTCGCCCCAGAGCGCCAGCACGGGGCAGTCGATTCGGCGCCCCGCCTCGCGGTCGCGCGCGTCGAGTTCGCGGTCGACGGTCGCCCCGGCACGGTAGTCGTCGCAACTCGCGCGGATCGTCTCGCCCGCGAAGCACTCCAGATAGTCCCGCAGCGCAGCTTCGCCGAAGCAGTCCGGGTCTCCGGCCCAGCTCCGCAGGGTGTGCAGCAGGAAGTACTCGGCGTTGGCCGCGATCAGCGACTCCGGAAACGGCGGGGGCTGGGCCAGGAAGTACCAGTGATACGCGAACAGACCGCCCGCAAACCCCATCTGCTCCCAGGTGTCGAGGGTGGGGACGATGTCGAGCGCCACCAGCCGGGTCACGCGCTCGGGATGGTCCAGAGCCATGCGGTACGCGACCCGTCCGCCGCGGTCGTGGCCGGCCACCGCGAAGCTCTCGTGGCCCAGCTCGGCCATGACCCCGACCAGCTCCCGCGCTACCTCGCGCTTGGCGTAGGCCGCGCCGTTCTCTCCCCCCGGAGGCTTGGCGCTGCGGCCGTAGCCGAGCGAGTCCGGCACCACGACGCGGTGACGCTGCGCCAGGGCGGGAGCGACCCTGTGCCAGATCGCGTGAGTCTGCGGATAGCCGTGAATCAGCAGCAGCGGCGGTCCGCTGCCCCCGCTTCGCAGGTAGATCTCTCCCGCGGGCGTCGGGACGCGGCGCTCGTCGAAGCCTTCGAACACGCGCCGAGCTTGTGCGTGACGCGGTTCGCGGTCAAGCGGCTTGAACGCTTCCCGGTCGGGGCCGAATGGACAACCTATTGAAAGGTCACATCTAGGTCGTGTACTCGGAGTTCAGCCGGACGTACTCACTGCTGAGGTCGGTCGTGAGCACGCGCGCCGAACCGGGGCCACGGCCGACGCGCACCTCGATCGACACTCGCTTGCGGCGCATGGCGCGTTCGGCGCGGCGCAGCGCGCCGGGATCGTCCACCGGCTCGCCGCCGCGCAGCATCTCGACGCCGCCGAAGGTGACCCCGACCTGGTCCCGGCGGAACGGCACTCCCGCCGTTCCGAGGGCCTGGATCACCCGGCCCCAATTCGGATCGGCTCCCGTCAGGGCCGTCTTGACCAGGACCGAGGTGGCGATCCTGCGGGCGATGCGCCCAGCCTGGGCGGCCCCGCGCGCCCCGCTCACGCGAATCTCGGCCAGCTTGGTCACGCCCTCGCCGTCCAGCGCCAGCATATCGGCCAGCTCGGCGCAGAGTTCCTGCAGCCCGCGGCGGAACTCCCCGGCGCGGCGTGAGCGGGCGCCGATCGGCCGGTTGCCGGCCGCCCCGTTGGCGAAGAGGACCACGCTGTCGCTGGTGCTGGTCTCTCCGTCGATCGTCAGCGCGTTGAACGTCGGCCCCACCGCTTCGCGCAGGCTTGCGCGCAGGAAGGCCGGCTCGACCGCCAGATCGGTGACGAGAAACGCCAGCATGGTCGCCATGTCGGGCATGCACATCGCCGCCCCCTTGGCGATGCCGAGCAGCCGTCCGCCGCTCAGCTCTCGGCCCGCCAGCTTGGACACGGTGTCGGTCGTCATGATGGCGCGGGCTGCGCGGCGCCAGCCGGCCGGGGAGAGCTGGGCCACCGCGCGCGGGATCCCGCGGCGCAGCTTGTCCATCGGCAGCGGCCAGCCGATCACCCCGGTCGACGCGACCTGGATCTCGCGCGGGCGCGCCCCGATCTCGCGCGCGGTCAAGAGCGCCATTTCGCGCGCGTCGGCCAGCCCCTGGGCGCCCATCGCCACATTCGAGATGCGGCTGTTGACGACCGCGCCGCGCGCCACCCCGCCCCGCAGATGACTCCGGGACACGATCACGGGCGCGCCGGGAAAGCGATTGCGGGTGAACACGCCTGCGGCGGCGGCCGGCCGGTCGGAGACGATCACCGCCAGATCGAGCGCGCCGTCCTGCTTGAGGCCGCAGTGCACGCCCGCGGCGGCGAAGCCCTCCACCCGCCACTTCACGGCAGAACGGCCTCGCGTTTCAGGCCGCGGCGCCGCAGCACTTCTTGTACTTCCGGCCCGAGCCGCAGGGGCAGGGAGCGTTGCGTCCGATCTTGGGCTTGTCGCGGACCACCGTCCGGACCGGTTCGGGCGCCTCCGGGGACGGCTGCATCCCGCCCGCGGACGCGGCGGCGAGATGGCTCTCCCGAAGCTGCCGCGAGCGCGTCTCCCGGCGCGTCACGTCCTGGGCGCGCAGGCGCTCGACCTCCTCGGCGGTCGGCGACTCGAACACCACCCGGCAGACCTGCTGGACCGCCCGCGAGCGGATGCGCTGCCCCATCTGCTGGAACATCTCGAAGCCCTCGCGCTGGTACTCCAGCTTGGGGTCCTTCTGCGCGTAGCCGCGCAGGCTGACGCCCTCCTTGAGGTGGTCCATCGCCAGCAGGTGCTCTTTCCACTGCGTGTCGATGCTGTCGAGCAGCGACCAGCGGGCCACGGCGTCGAACGTCGGGGGCTCCCATTCGGGATAGGCCTCGAGCGCGTCGAACATCGCGACCTGGGTCTCGATCTTCTTGTCGGTGAGTTCGATCAAAGCCTCCGCCAGCGAATCGGCCTCGATCTCCCCGTCGAGCGGGGCCTCGGTGCGGGCGACCTCCACTCCGAACTGATCGTGGAACGCGCCCGAGAGAGCGTCCAGGTCCGCCTCGGGGACGGCGCGTACGTGGGCGTCGACCAGGTCCTCGACCAGGCCGGCCGCCATCTCGCGGTACTCGCCGCGCAGATCCCCCCCATCGAGCACGTCGCGGCGCCAGGCGTAGACGCTCATGCGCTGCTTGTTCATCACGTCGTCGTACTGCAGCAGATGCTTGCGGATGTCGAAGTTGCGCACCTCGACCTTCTTCTGGGCGCGCTCGATCGCTCCCGAGAGCATGCGCGCCTCGATCGCCTCGCCCTCTTCCATGCCCAGGCGAGTCATCAGAGGCCGCAGGCGGTCCCCTCCGAAGATCCGCAGCAGATCGTCTTCCAGCGACATGTAGAAGCGCGACTCACCAGGGTCGCCCTGACGTCCGGAGCGTCCGCGCAGCTGGTTGTCGATGCGGCGGGATTCGTGGCGCTCCGTGCCGAGCACGTAGAGGCCGCCGGCCTCGAGGACCTGCTCGCGCTGCTCCGCGCACTGAGCCTCCAACTCGGCCAGGGCTTCGGCGCTGCTCGCCTCCTCGGGATCGAGACCGCGCGCCCTCAGCATCATCTCGGCGTTGCCGCCGAGCACGATGTCGGTGCCGCGGCCGGCCATGTTGGTGGAGATGGTCACGCTGCCGCGCGCGCCGGCCTGGGCGACGATCTCCGCCTCGCGGTCGTGCTGCTTGGCGTTGAGCACGTTGTGGGGAACGCCCCGCCGCTTGAGCTTGCCGGCCAGCATCTCCGAGGTCTCGATCGCGATCGTGCCGACCAGCACCGGCTGGCCCTTCGCGTGCCGCCCCTCGATGTCCTCGATCACCGCCTCCCACTTTTCGCGCTGCGTGCGGTAGACCACGTCGTCCTGGTCGGCGCGGATCATGGGCCTGTGGGTCGGCACGATCACCACGTCCAGACCGTAGATCTCGGCGAACTCCGCGGCCTCGGTGTCGGCGGTGCCGGTCATCCCCGCCAGCTTGTCGTACATGCGGAAGTAGTTCTGGAAGGTGATCGAGGCGTAGGTCTGGGTCTCGTTCTGGATCCGGACGCCTTCCTTGGCCTCCACCGCCTGGTGCATCCCGTCGCTCCAGCGCCGGCCCTCCATCAGCCGCCCGGTATGCTCGTCGACGATCACGACCTGGCCGTCCTTGACCACGTAGTCGATGTCGCGCTTGTACAGCGCGTGCGCGCGCACGGCGCTCTGCACCACGTGCAGGATCTCCATCTGATGCGGCGCGTAGAGGTTGTCGATGCCCAGCAGCTTTTCGACCTCCGCCACGCCCTCTTCGGTCAGGATGGCGCTGCGCTGCTTCTCGTCGACCGCGTAATGCTCTTCGGGCTTGAGCCTGGGGATGATCCGGTCGAGGCGGCGGAACTTTTCCGGGTTGTCCTCGACCGGTCCCGAGATGATCAGCGGGGTCCGCGCCTCGTCGATCAGGATCGAGTCGACCTCGTCGACGATCGCGAAGCGGTGATCCCGCTGCACGAATAGTTCAAGCGATGGTTTCATATTATCTCGTAGATAATCGAAACCAAACTCGTTGTTTTGACCGTAAATCACCCCACAGGCGTAGGCCCGGCGGCGCTCTGCGTCGTTCATCCCGGTCAGCACGCAGCTCGTCTCGAGCCCCAGCAGGCGGTGGACCTGACCCATCCACTCCGCGTCCCGCCGCGCCAGGTAGTCGTTGACGGTGACCACGTGCACGCCGACGTCTCCCAGCGCGTTGAGGAAGGAGGCCAGCGTGGCGACCAGGGTCTTGCCCTCGCCGGTCTTCATCTCGGCGATCTTGCCCTCGTGCAGCACCATCCCACCGATCAGCTGCACGTCGTAGTGGCGCTGGCCGAGGGTGCGCTTGGCCGACTCGCGCACGCAGGCGAAGGCCTCGGGCAGAAGGTCGTCCAGGGGTTCGCCACGCCCGGCGCGCTCGCGCAGGGCGCCGGCGCGGCGCTTCAGATCCTCGTCCGACAGCGGTTCGGTCTCGGCCTCGAGCGCGTTGATCCGCTCGACGGCCGGCCGGTACTTCTTCAGCAGCCGGTCATTGGCGGAGCCGAAGATCTTCCTCGCCAGGGCTCGAATGGCATCCTCCGCGTGCGGCGGGCGCACAGGGGGGCAGGCGCACGAGTATAAGAGAGCGGTCCGGCGGCAACCACAGGACCGGCGGGGATCAGTCCAGGATGTAGCCCCGGGGGTCGACCGGCCTGCGCTCGACCTCGACCTGATAATGCAGGTGCGGTCCCGAGCTGCGGCCGGTGTTTCCCATCGAGCCGATCCGCTGGCCGCGCCTCACGCGCTGGCCGCGCTCGACCGAAAACGCGTCGAGGTGTCCGTACTTGGTCACGACTCCGTAGCCGTGGCGCAGATGCACCGTCTTGCCCAGCGCTCCGTCGACTCCCTTGAAGCCGACGACACCGTCGGCTGAGGCGAGCACGGGCGTGCCTTTTCGGCCCGCGATGTCGATGCCGCGGTGGAACTCCCGCCGCCCGCTGAACGGCGAGAGCCGCCGACCGAACGCCGAGGAGACCCAGCCCTCGGGCGGGGTGATCGCCGGGGTGGCGCGCAGCCTGGAGGAGATCTCCTCCAGGCGCGCCAGAAGCCGCCGCAGCGACTCGGCGCGTGTCTCGACGGCCTCGGGTAGGCCGGCGAAAGCTTCACCGGCGAGACCGTGGACCCGGAGGGGGACGCGCTCAGGGAGAGCGGCCCCGAAGCCGCCGACGCCGGCCCCGCCGACGCCGGGCCGGGCACCAGAATCGGAGCTGCCCGACTTTCCGGTGGACGGCTCGCTGGTGCCTCCGACCCCGGAAGCCGCGGGCGAATCGGACGGATCCACGATGTCCGCCAGCGTGCGCAATTTGCGCTCGAGCAGGTCGAGTTCCGTCAGCTTGCCGGAGATCGCCTCCATCTGCTGGAGATAGCTTTCGATCTGGCGGCGCTGGTCGCCGTGCTCGGCGCGGAGCCGGCTGAGGTCCGCGATCTGGATGCGCGCCCGAACGTAGTCGACGGACAACGCCAGCAGGGCCACCGCCCCCAGGCCGAGCGCGACCGCCGCGCTCCGGATCCAGCGGCGGCGCAGATCGATGCGCAGGCTGCGCCCGGCCGGGGCTGCGAACACCATCAGCGTGAGCGTGTCCTGGGTCGCCTTGGGCTTGGGCAACGCTCCGTCTCCTCCGCCGCGCGAAATCGCGGGACCGGTCATTCCGCGGAAGCTTACACTCCGGCGGCCCGGATCCGGGCCGCCCGGAACGGGATCGGGCGAGCATACTACCGCAGCCGGCCTGTTCGGGCTCGATCTCCGCCGGCTCCGCCAACCGGGCGGCGGGACGGACGACCGGGCTTCAGCCCCCGGCCAGGAGTTCCCGGGCGTGCGCCATGGCGGTCTCGCTGGCGCGTCCGCCGCTCGCCATGCGGGCAATCTCCTCGACCCGCGAGTCGCCCTCGAGGCATTCGGCGCGGGTCCGGGCACGGCCCTGCCGCAGGTGCTTGACGACCCGGTAATGAGTCTCGCCCAGGGCGGCGATGGAGGGCAGGTGAGTGATGCACAGCACCTGATGGTATTCGGCGAGTTGCCGCAGGCGTTGACCCACGCGCCTCGCGGCCCTGCCGCTGATGCCCGCGTCCACCTCGTCGAAGAGCAGGACCCGGTGGCGGTCCGCGCCGCGGAGAACGTTTCTGAGAGCGAGCATCAGGCGCGCGAGCTCTCCGCCCGAAGCGGCGTCGCGCAGGCGGTGGGGCTCTTCGCCGGGGTTGGCGATCAGGGAGAACTGAGGACTCTCCACTCCGCGCGGCCCCGCGGGAGCCGTTCGGCCGCCCGCGCAGGACTCGGCCCCCGGTTCCCAGAGCACCCGGAAGGCCGCCCGTTTGAGATCGAGAGCGGTCAGTTCGCCCGTCACCTGACTCTCCAGCGCCGCGGCCACCTCGCGCCGGGTCTCGGAGAGCTGCCGGGCCGCTGCGGAGAGCTTCTCCGACCGCTCCTCGAGTTCCGCTTCGAGTTCGGCCGAACGCCGCTCCCCGCCTCCGATGCGCTCGCACTCTGCGCGCGCCCGCTCGAGGTAGTCGGAGATCTCCCGCTCGCTGCCGCCGTAGCGCGCCTGCAGGCGCCGGATCTCCTCCAAACGCTGCTCGACGTGCTCGAAGCGCCCCGGGTCGGCTTCCAGGCTCGCGCGGTAGCCCTCGATCTGCATGGCCAGTTCGGACACTTCCAGCGAAGTCCGCTCGGCCGCCGCCACGGACTGCTCCAGCGCGGAGTCCAACGCTCCCAGCCGGCGCAGCTCGGACTGGACCTCGGCCACGCGCTCGCGGACTCCGTCGCCGCCCTCGAGCCGCTCCAGCGCCCGGGCGCTGCCGCGGTCCAGTTCCTCCAGGTTCGCCAGCCTCGCGTGCTCCGCCTCGATGCTTTCGATCTCTCCCTCGCCCAGGGCCGCGGACTCGATCTGCTCGATCTCGTAGAGCAGCTGGTCCTCGCGGCGCGCCAGTTCTTCCGCCTGCGAACGCCGCTCGCCCAACTCCAGGGCGCAGCGGTTCCAGTCGGCGTGGAGCCGAGCCACCTCCGCCGCCTGCGGTTCCAGGCCTCCGAACCGATCCAGCAGCGCGAGCTGCGAATCCGGTGTCAGGAGCGTGTGGTGCTCCCCCTGGCTGCACACCTCCAGCGCGTCTCCGAGCAACTCTCCCAGCACGCCCACGGTCGCGAGACGGCCGTTCACGAATACCTTGCCCCGCCCCTCGCGAGACACGCTGCGAGACGCCAGCAGCTCCTCGTCGTCCCCCCGGGCCAGACCCATCTCCCGGGCGCGCTCGACCAGGCAAGGATCCTCGAAAACGGCCTCCACGCTGGCCTCGGCCGCGCCGCCCCGCACCACGTCCCGTCCGACGCGGCGACCCGCGAGCAGGGCGGCGGCGGACAGCAGCACGGACTTGCCCGCGCCGGTCTCGCCGGTCAGCACGTTCAGCCCCCGGTCCGGCTCCAGCTCAAGCGCTTCGATGGTGGCTAGATCGCGGATCCGCAACAGCCGGATCAACGCGACCCCCAGCCCAGCTTGGTCCGCAGCGTCTCGAAGGGATCGGGCTCCGCCACCGCGACGAAGCGCGCCGGGTGCGCCGCCCGCTCGAGGGTCACCCGGTCCCCGGGAAGCAGTGACGTGGCGACCTGTCCGTCGCGCGTCAGCGTCGCCTCTTCCGGAGACCGCAGCTCGACCTCCACGCGCCGCTCGTCCGGCAGCACCAGCGGACGCAGCGAGAGGGTGTGCGGGCAGATCGGGTTGACGATCACGGCCGACACCTCCGGCTCGATCACCGGCCCTCCCGCGGACAGGTTGTAGGCGGTCGACCCGGTCGGGGTGGAGACGATCAGGCCGTCCGAGCGGAAAGTCGCCACCCGGTGCCTGTCCACCCGCATCTCGAGTTCGATCATGCGCGCCAGCGCCGAGCCCTTGGTGATCACCGCGTCGTTCAGGACCACGCCGCGCTCGATCTCGGCGGCGTCGCGCCACACGCCGACCGCCAGCCGGCTGCGCTCCACGATCCGCACCCGGCCGAGCGCCACCCGCTCCAGCGCCGACTCGATTTCCTCGGGGTGGATCTGGGTCAGGAAACCGAGCTGTCCGAGATTGATCCCCAGGATCGGCACGTCGCGGTCGCCGATCGCGCGAACCGCGGCCAGCACCGAGCCGTCTCCGCCCAGCACCACCACCAGATCCGCGAAGTCGATCACTTCCTGCTGCGGGTGGCCGGATTCGCCCAGCGCGGGCGTCTGCGCGGCGGCGTTCCGGTCCACGGCGACCTCGAGGCGGTGGCGGCGGGCGACCGCGGCGACGTACTCCACGAGCTGGCCGTGCCCGACCTCTCCGTCCTTGAGGACGATGCCCAGGCGTTTCCATGGAGGAGCCATCGCGGCTCGAACCTTAAGGCCGCCCCTGCCCTTCGGCAACCGCTAAGATCCCGAAGTATGGAGCTGTTCCCCCAGCGGGCCTACCAGACCAGGGGCGCCGCGGCGCAGCGCTCCGGCGACGCGCCCCTGGCCGAACGCATGCGCCCCCTGAGCCTGGAGGAATTCGAAGGCCAGGATCACCTGCTCGCTCCGGACAAGCCGCTGGGCCGCCTGCGCACGGGAGAGGGACGGCTTTCATCGATGATTCTGTGGGGCCCTCCGGGGTCGGGCAAGACCACCCTGGCCCGCCTGCTGGCGGAACGGGCGGAGCACCGGCTGCACGCTCTGTCGGCCGTGATGTCCGGGGTCCGGGACCTGCGCGCGGCCATCGACGCGGCCCAGCGAAGCAGCGACGAAGGCCTGCGGACGGCGCTCTTCATCGACGAGATCCACCGCTTCAACAAGGCGCAGCAGGACGCGCTGCTGCCCTTCGTGGAGAGCGGCGCGGTGACGCTGATCGGCGCAACCACCGAGAACCCCTCGTTCGAGGTCATCTCGGCGCTGCGCTCGCGCTGCCGCGTGTTCACGCTGCGCCCTCTCGACCCCGAAGCTTTGGGCCGGATCGCGCGGCGCGCCCTCTCCGAGGCGCATGGACTGGGGGCACGCGGACTGGGGATCGACGACGCGGCGCTCGAGACTCTGGCCCGCCTGGCGCAGGGCGACGCGCGGCGCGCGCTCGGACTGCTGGAGAGCGCGGCGGAGCGCGTCGAGGAACGCATCGACCTGGCCGCGCTCGAGGCGGCCCTGGAAGCCGGCCTGCCCGACTATCAGAAGGCGGGCGAGGCGCACTACGACGTCATCTCGGCGTTCATCAAGAGCCTGCGCGGCAGCGATCCCGACGCGGCCGTCTACTGGCTGGCGCGAATGCTGGAGGCGGGAGAGGACCCGCGCTTCCTCACCCGGCGGATGCTGATCTTCGCCTCCGAGGACGTGGGCAACGCCGACCCGCGGGCGCTGGGCGTGGCCGCGGCCGCGGCGGACGCGTTCGACCGCGTGGGGCTGCCCGAGGGGCGCATCATCCTGTCCCAGGCGGTCAGCTATCTGGCCTGCGCGCCCAAGAGCAACGCGGCCGTGGTCGCGATCTCCGAGGCCCGTTCGGAAGTGCTCTCCTCGGGCGCCCTGCCCGTCCCGCTGCACCTGCGCAACGCTCCCACCGAGCTGATGCGGCGCGAAGGCTACGCGCGAGGCTACCAGTACCCGCACGACCACCCCGGCCACTTCGTGCGCGAGCGCTACCTGCCCGACTCCCTGGCCGGCCGGCGCTACTACCGCCCCAGCGATCAGGGGGAGGAGCGGGCGATCGGCGCGCGCCAGCGGCAGCGCTGGCGGGGCGAATCCGAGCCCGGCGCCGCGGAGGACGCGGACGACTGACTCCGCCGCGCCCCGCGGTCCTGAAACCGGCGCGCCCAGGACCGATAATGGGCCGACGGAAGGGGGCCGACATGGGCAGACTCGAGGGCAAGGCAGCGCTGGTCACCGGCGGCAGCGGCGGGATCGGAAGCGCGACGCTGCGGCGCTTCGCGCGGGAGGGCGCCGCGCTGGTGTGCGCGGACCTGCAGCAGGAGAGCGGCGAGAAGCTGGTGGCCGAGCTGAACGCGGGCGGCGCGCGCGCCGTCTTCCGGCGCTGCGACGTGGGCGACTTCGACCAGGTGCAGGCCGCCGTCGAGACGACGGTGAGCGAGTTCGGCCGCATCGACATTCTGTTCAACAACGCCGCGAGCTCGAGCGGGGGCTACACCGCCGACCTCGACCTCGAGGAATGGGACCGGAGCCTGCGCGTGATGCTCAGCGCGGCGCTGTACGGGATGAAGGCCGCCATCCCCCACATGGAGCGCCAGGGCGGCGGATCGATCGTCAGCACCTCGTCCATCTACGGGCTGGTCGCCAATCCCGGCATCGCGCCGTACTGCACGGCCAAGGCCGGCCTGATCAACCTGACCCGCACCGCGGCGGTCGAGTACGGGCGCAAGAACATCCGCGTCAACGCGATCTGTCCGGGCGTGGTGGAGACCCCGATGTTCGATGCCGTGCTGTCCATGGGACTCAAGTCCCGCGAGCAGGTCGCGGACATGCACGCGCTCGGCCGCACGATCCAACCCGAGGAGATCGCCGACCTGGTGCTCTTCCTGGCCAGCGACGAGTCCTCCGCGATCACCGGACAGGCGATCGTGATCGACGGCGGCCTGCTGTCGAGCTGCGATCTGACCGGCACTCCACCCGCCGCCTGAGCCGGGCATCGGACGCAAGGGGATGAGCCAGACCGAGGGGGGCGCGGCGTTCGAACCCCGGCGCGCCTCGGACGTGAAAGCCTGGGACCACGAGGCCGACGTGGTGGTGATGGGCCTGGGCTGCGCGGGAGCCTGCGCCGCGATCGGCGCGGCGGAGTCCGGCGCGGACGTGCTGGCGGTGGAGCGGGCCAGCGGGGGCGGCGGCACCTCGGCGAATTCCGGCGGCCAGATCTACATCGGCGGCGGGACGCGGATTCAGCGGGCCTGCGGCTTCGAGGACTCTCCCGAGGAGATGTTCAAGTACCTGATGGCGTCCTGCGGGCCGAGTCCGGACCCGGCGCTGGTGAGCGTCTTCAGCGAGCGGAGCGTCGAGCACTTCGAGTGGCTGGCCGGGCAAGGGGTTCCGTTCAAAGAGTCATATTTTCCAGGAGGTTACGAGCCACCTCTCGATGACTGCCTGACCTTCTCGGGCAGCGAGGACGTGTATCCCTACGCCGAAATCGCCCGGCCCGCGCCGCGGGGCCACTCCCCCCGGGCGATCGGCTCGAAAGGCCCGATCCTGATGCGGATGCTGCTGGCCGCGGTCGAGCGCGCGCGGGTACGGACGCTTTTCGACGCGCGCGGACAGCGCCTGATCGCCGAATCCGATGGGCGGATCCGCGGGGTCGTGGTAAGGGCCGGCGGCAGCGAGCGCTGCGTCCGGGCGCGCCGCGGGGTCGTACTGACGGCGGGCGGCTTCTCCTACAACGACGAGATGCTCGAGCGCTACGCGCCCCGGCTGCTGAAATGCAGCTTCCGGCTCGGGACCGAGGCCGACGACGGCAGCGGCATCCTGATGGGAGCGGCCGGCGGCGGGGCCCTGCTGCGGATGGAGGCCGGCGACATCAGCCTGCCCCTCTATCCGCCGCTCGAACTGCGGCGGGGCGTGCTCGTCAACCAGTATGGCCAGCGCTTCATCAACGAGGACGCCTACATGGGCGTGCTCGGCGAGCACAGCATCCTGCACCAGGAAGGCCGCGTCTTCATGCTCCTGGACGAGCGGAACTTCCGGCGCCCGGAGGTCTTCGAGTGCGAAGTCGCGGCGGTCGGGGAATCCGTCGCCGAGATCGAGGCCGAACTCGGCATCCCCTCGCCCGGGCTGCAGAACACGCTCTCGCTCTACAACACCTACGCCGAGCGCGGCGAGGATCCGCTCTTCCACAAACGAGCCGACTACCTGACCCCGCTGACCCGGCCGCCCTATGGCGCGCTCGATCTGCGCGCCGAGAGCGTCGGCTACGCCCTGGTCACCCTCGGCGGCCTGCACATCGACCCCGACGGGGCCGTGCTGGGCGCCTCCGGCGAGCGCGTCGCGGGACTCTTCGCGGCGGGCCGGACCACATCGGGAATCAGCAAACAGGGCTACAGCAGCGGGATCTCGCTGGGCGACGCCAGCTTCTTCGGCCGGCGCGCGGGCCGCGCGGCGGCCGCTGGTCCGGACCGGGCGGGTGGAGTTGATCGCCCCAAGGCCGGGTGAGAGGCTTGGCGCCTGCCACTGGAGGCCGAATGTTCGATCTGAGCGGAAAAGTCGCGCTGGTCACCGGCGCGGGCCAGGGCGTCGGCGCGGGAATCGCGCGGGCCCTGAGCGAGTGCGGGGCAGCGGTCGGGATCAACGACCTGCACCCCGAGCGCGCCGAACGGTTCGCCTCCGGGATCGAAGCCGCGGGCGGCCGCGCCCTGGACGCCGCCTTCGACGTGTCGGACTACGCGTCCGTCGAAGCGGGCATCGCGAAGCTGCAGGACCGGCTCGGGCCGCTCGACGTGCTGGTCAACAACGCCGGCATCCCGGAGGGGATGGGGGTCGAGCCGTTTCACGAATCCTCCCCGGAGAACTGGCGGCCCTACGTCGACGTCAACCTGTACGGGGTGATGAACTGCTGCCGCGCCGCGATCGGCGGAATGCGCGAGCGCGGCTGGGGGCGCGTGGTCACGATCTCCTCGGGCGCCGGCACCATCGGCCTGAACCTGGGCGTCTCGCCGTACGCGGCCGGCAAGAGCGGCGGAATCGGCTTCATGCGCCACCTGGCGGTCGAAAACGCGCGCCTGGGCGTCACCGCCAACACCGTCGCCCTGGGACTGATCAACAATCAGGGCGACCCGGACACCACCGCGCACATCGCGCGCTCCGTGCCCGTGGGCCGGCTGGGCGAGCCCGAGGACGTCGCCGCGCTCTGCGTCTATCTGGCGTCCGACGAATCCGCCTGGATGACCGGGCAGACCCTGCAGCTCAACGGCGGATACCCGACCACCTGAGGCGGGCCGAAAGGATCCCGGCTCGATCTCCTCCCGAAATTCACCCGCACACCTCGCGAATCCGACGAGGTCCGGCTAGGTTGCGCCATATGCACACGCCCCAACCCGAGACGATCTCGGAAGTGATCGCGGTTCTGCCCGACGACGTGTACGAAAATCCCACCTCCCGCGGTCTGCGCTGGGTGGTCCGCGACCTGCTGGTGTACGCGGGGCTGCTGGCGGCCCTGGCGCTGGCGGACCGCTGGTGGCTGCTGCTGCCGCTGTGGCTCTTGGCCGGACTGGCGATCAGCGGGCTTTTCATCCTGGGGCACGACGCCGCGCACGGCGCGCTGTTCCGGAGCAAGCGGCTCTGCTACGCGCTGGGGCAGCTCTGCATGCTGCCGTCGCTGCACGTCTACGAGGCCTGGTGCCTGGGACACAACCGCATCCATCACGCTCACACCGTACGCGAGACGATGGACTACGTCTGGCACCCCGTGACCGCCGATGAGTTCCGCGGCATGAAGCGGCGCCAGCGGCTCGCGCACCGCATCAAGTGGTCCTGGCTCGGAGCCGGTCTGTACTACGGCTGGGACATCTGGTGGAAGAGCATGCTGCGCTTCGAGCCGCCGCGGAAGATCGCGGCCGATGTACGGCGCGACCGCCGCTGCGTCGGGGCCTACGCGGCGCTGGTGTCGCTGGCGTGTCTCGGCCTCGGCGCCTGGACCTACGGCAGCGCCGCAGGCGCCGCGTGGATGTGGTTCAAGCTGCTCGGGGCGCCCTTCCTGGTCTGGAACTACGTGATCGGATGGGCCGTCTACGTGCACCACATCGCGCCCGACATCGCCTGGCGGACCCGGCGGGAGTGGGACCGCGTCGCCGGCCAGTTCGAGGGCACGACGGTTCTGTACATGCCGCGCTGGCTCAACTTCTTCATGCACAACATCTTCCTGCACCTGCCCCACCACGTGGACATGCGGATCCCGTTCTATCAGCTCCCGCGGGCCACGCAGGCCATCACCGAGGCGTTCCGCGGGGCGATCCGCGAGCGTCGCTACCGCTGGCTGGACTACATCCGCACCACGCGGCGCTGCAAGCTCTTCGACTTCGACGCCGGGCGCTGGCTCACTTACCGCGAGGCGTTGTCGGGCTGAGCCCTTCGCGCGGCCGCTGCCGCAACTCGTCGCGGATTTCCGCGTGCAGTTCTTCGGTCAGGCGGAAGCGCAGGAAGATCAGCAGGCCGCCCAGGATGCAGGCCAGCGGCACCAGGCTCATCAGTGAGCTGATCATCAGCTTGGTGGCTTCAGTCTGGACGGCGTTGGGCACGAAGCCGACCCACTGCAGAGAGGCGCCCGCGATCATGGCCATGACCCCGCCGGAGCCCTTGTAGAGGAAGTTGTAGAGCGAGTAGTAGGCGCCCTCTTTGCGCTGCCCGGTCCGGGATTCGTCGTAGTCGATCACGTCGGCCAGGATCGACGATCCGATGACCTGCCCGCAGGCGCTCACCGACCCCGTCAGCGTGACCACCCCGAACATCAGCAGCAGGTCGCCGTCTCCCACGAAGAACAGCAGGCCGTAGCCAACAGTCCCGACCCCCATGCCCGCGATCCAGGTGCGCTTCTTGCCGATCCGCTTGGAGAGCCGCATCCAGAGCGAGATCGTCAGCAGCTGCGAGAGTGTGTACGGGACGAAGATCAGGCCCGTCATCTCGGGCATGTTGAGCACGTAGGCCATCAGGAACGGAGCCAGCACCATCGAGGCGCCCGC
>JAGWBS010000040.1:65633-79229 GCA_021295775.1 Pseudomonadota bacterium
CCGCTGCGGCTGCCGCGCCCCTGGTAGTCGACGCGCTCTTCGAGCAGCCACGCGCTCGGCAGGATCCCGATCAAGCAGAACGCCCCCGAGCCCAGCGCCAGCCAGAACGCCCACTCGCGGGGGTTTTCGACCGTGGACAGGATCGAGATCCCGCCCACCAGCGCCAGCATCAGGCCCACCACGCCCGCCTGCTGGCGCCGCGCGAAGATGCGCGTGCGCTCGTGGTAGTTGTCGCTGAGTTCCGCGCCCAGCGCCTGGTGGGGGACCAGGAAGATCGTGACCGCGGTGTTGAAGCCGTAGATCGCCACGATCATCCAGACCACCAGCCACTCGCCCTCGACCCAGAGGGGCGGGCTCCAGGTCATCAGGCCGAAGAGCGCGATCGGCAGGGCCGAGGCCAGCAGCCAGGGGCGCCGCCGCCCCGCCCGGGTCCGGGTCCGGTCGCTCCAGTATCCCGCCATCGGGTCCGTGACCGCGTCCCAGATCCGGGCCGATCCGATGATCGCTCCCATGATCGCCGGCGCGATCAGCAAGACGTCCACGGAGTACTTGGCGATGTAGGAGATCAACAGGACGAGGGAGAAGTTGACCCCGACCATCGGCAGGGAGTAGAGCAGCAGGCGGCGCCGATCCAACGGGGGGGCTTCGGCCGGCGCTGCGCCGTCGTTCGCGGTGTCTTCGGCTTGGCTCACCGGCGCAGTGTATCGCCCCGCGCCGGCGGGCATGACGCCGGGGTCCAACTGCTACAGTACGCCGGCCCTCCCCACAGGAGCCGACGCGACATGAGACAGATCACCCCGCCCGGCAGCGAGCACGACGAACGCGAGATCGAGGCCGTGGTCGATGTGCTGAAGAACAGCCGGCTGCAGATCGGACCGAAGGTGGAGGAGTTCGAGAGCAAGGTCGCCGCGCTGATGTCCAAGAAGTACGGCGTGATGGTCAACTCCGGCACTTCGGCGATCTACCTGGCGCTGGACCTGCTGGACCTGGAGCCGGGCGACGAGATCGTCACTTCGGTGCTGACGTTCTCGGCTGACATCGCGCCGATCGTGCGCGGGGGCTGGGTCCCGGCCTTCGTCGACGTGGAGCCCTCCAGCTACCAGATCGACGTGAACCGGATCGAAGAGATGATCGGCCCGCGCACTAAGGCGATCATGACCCCCAATCTGGTGGGCAACTGTCCCGACTGGGACGCGATCCGCGAAATCGCGGACCGGCACGGCCTGTGCGTGATCGAGGACACCTGTGACGTGCTCGGCGAGGTCACCCTGCGGGGAACCCGGACCGGAACGCGCGCCGACATCGGCGTGACCAGCTTCGCGGTGACGCACTCGATCACCGCCGCGGGCGCGGGCGGAATGGTGGGCCTGGACGATCCGGCCCTGCTGGACCGCTGCCTGGTCAAGCGGCGCTGGGGCCGGCGCTCGGAGACTTATCTTTTCGGCTCCAACCGGGGCAAGCCCGACCGCTTCAGCGCCACGGTGGACGGCTTGGCGTACGACAACATCTTCGTGTTCGAGGACGCGCGGGTGTTCAATTTCGAACCCTCGGAGCTCGGCGCGGCCTTCGGACTGGTCCAGCTCGAGAAGCTCGACGAGTTCAACCGCCGCCGGCGCGACTGCTTCGCGCGCTACGACGAGTGGTTCCTCGAGCGCGATGACCTCTTCATCCGCCCCACGACCACGCCGGGGGTAGAGACCACCTGGATGCTCTATCCGTTCATGCTGCGGCCGGAGAGGCGCCGTTCCCGCACGGAGTGCCAGGAGTTCCTGGAAAAGCGCGGGGTGCCCACCCGCGTGGTCTGGAGCGGCAACATCACGCGCCAGCCCGGTTTCAGCGCGATCGAGCGCCGCGAACCCGACGACGGCTTCCCCAACGCCGACCGCGTGATGGAGTACGCGCTGATGCTGCCCGCCCACCAGGGGATGAACGAAGACGACCTCGATTATGTGATCGAGGTGCTGGACGAGTTCGCCGACCAGGCCTGACCGGCTCTGCCCCTTCGGCTCCGGTTCGAGGGAAGGAAGAAGCGATGAAGTACGAAGTCGTGACGCAGGCAGTTCCGTTCGCCGAAGGTCCGGTCTGGTGCGACGACGGCAGCCTGGTGATCACCCACCTGATGCCCGGATGCCTGCGGCGGATCAACGTCGGCCGCGGTAGCTCGGAGACGTTCGCGCACGGCCCCGGCGGGATCAACGCGGCCCAGCCGGCCAGCGACGGCGGTTTCGTGATGACCCAGAACGGCGGCATCGACTTCGCCCCGCTGGCCAAGCCGCTGGGGCTCGACCCGGACAGCGTCCCCGCGCTCGTGCCCGGGACGTCCGGACTGCAGCGGGTGGACGCCTCGGGACAGGTCTCGTTCCTGGCCGACGAGGGATTCCGGGCCCCGAACGACCTGATCGTCGACGCCGACGGATCGATCGTTTTCACCGATCCCCCGGTGCTGCACGGTCTGCCCCGGGCCGACGATCCCAAGGTCGGACGCCTCTGGCGCTACCGCACGGACGCCGGGCTCGAACTGCTGGCGGACGGTTTCTCGTTCGACAACGGCGTGGCCCTGTCTCCCGAGGGACGCATCCTGATCGTGGAGGGCGGCGGCCTGCTCTGGGTCGACCCCGACGGCGGTCAGGAGTGGCTGGCCGAATCGACGCCCGGGGGCGGCGGCGACGGTTTCTGCTTCGACGTGACGGGGCGCATCTACGTGGCCCAGCCGGGCTCGCAGAGCGTCAGCGTGCTGGAGCCGGACGGGACGCTGGTGGACCGCTTCGACACCGGGGGCGGAGTCGTCACCAACTGCTGCTTCGGCGGCGCCGACGGGCGCACCCTGTTCACCGCCGAGCTCGCCCCGGGCCGGGTGCTGGCCTTCGAGGGTCTGCCGGACCCCGGCCTCCCGATCCGACGCTGGCCCGTGCCGGAATGAGCGTTCGGACGGACTCCGAAAACACGCCCCGAATCGGCTGGTGGCGGGTGTTCTGGTACGCCCTGCCCAGCGCCCCGATCACCTTCCAGTACCACCTCGTGCTGATCATGTTCGCGGCCTTCGGCACCGACGTGCTGGGAGTCGCGCCCGCGGCCCTGGGCGCGATCTTCGTTCTGTCCAAGGGCTGGGACGCCGTCTCCGATCCCGTCGCCGGCTACCTGAGCGACGGCACGCGTTCGCGCTTCGGGCGGCGCAAGTCCTGGATGGCCGGGTCCGTTCCGCCGGCCGTGCTCTTCTCGCTGATGGCCTGGGCGCCGCCGGAGTCGCTGGCGGGCGGCGCGCTGACGCTCTGGGTGGCCGTGGCGATCTTCGGCTTTTTCACCTCCTACACCCTGTTCGAAGTGCCCCACATGGCGCTGGGCGCGGAGCTCTCGCAGCGCGCCTCCGAGCGAAACCGGGTCTTCGGCTCCCGGCAGCTGCTCAAGATCGTGGGAATGGTCAGCTGCGCCGCCGTGGGGGTGCAGGCGATGGAGGACCTGAGCACGGCCCGGGACAACGCCCTCGTCCTCGCGCTGGGGGTGGGCGCGCTGTACGCGCTGACGACCGTGGCCTCGCTGCTCTATCTGCCCGCCGAGCGGGCCGACTACCAGGGACGCGGATCCCAGAGTCCGATCCGGGCGCTGCGCGACGTCTGGGGCAACCGCTACGCGCGGCTGGTGCTCTTCGTTTTCTTCATCGAGTCGCTCGGCGCGGGCGGCGTGGGCGTGCTGGTGCCCTACGTGATCCGCTACATCCAGAAGGAGCCGCACCTGATCGCCGAGATGCTGGTGGTGGTGCACGGCGTTTCGATCCTGGCGGTGCCGCTGTGGGTGTGGCTGGCGCGGCGCTGGGAGAAGCGCCGCCTGTGGCTGGTCGCCATGTTCATCGGCTGCGCGGGCTTCGCCACCACCCTGCTGCTGGACGAGGGCAGAAGCTGGGTGCTGGTCGTGTCCTCCATCCTGGTCGGGCTGGCGACGACCTGCGGCAGCACCCTGGGACAGGCGATCAAGGCGGACATCATCGACTACGACGAGTATCGGACGGGCGAGCGCAAGGAAGGCGCCTACTTTGCAGCCTGGCAGTTCGTCAATAAGCTCGCCGGCGCGCTGATGGTCGGGATCACCCTGATCATGCTCGACCTGTTCGGCTACCAGCCCGGCCAGGAACAGACCGAGGCGACCAAGGCCGGCATGCTCTTTCTGCTGGGAGGCATGCCGCTGATCGGCTACGCGATCGGCATCGCCGTCTTCCTGCGCTTCGACTTCGGCGACGCGCAGCACGCCCGCGTGCTGGCCGAACTCGACGCCCGCCGCGCGGCTCGGGACACGCCTGTCGGCGACTGACGCCCGACCCGTCTTCTGCTCAGTCGAAGTTCATCCGGTACAGGCGCACGGCGTTGTCGTGGACGATCTTGCGCCGGACGTGCTCGGGCACGCCCGCGAAGTTCTTCTCGATCCACTGCCGCGACTCGGGAAAGGTCGAGTCGGTGTGCGGGAAGTCCGACGCCCACATGTAGCTGTCCTCCCCGAAGAGCTCGTAGGTCCGCGGGCCGACCGGATCGTCCTGGAAGGTCGCGTAGAGCTGGCGGCGCAGGTATTCGCTGGGCTTGAGCGGCAGCGCCGACTCGCCCCCGGCCAGGTACTTGTCGTAGGCGTGGTCCATCCGGTACAGGGTGTGCGGGATCCAGCCGGTGTCGTTCTCCGCCGACACCAGCCGCAGCTCCGGGTGCCGCTCCAGGACGCCCGAGAACGCCAGGGTGGAGATCGAACGCTGGACCTCGTGGATGGCCGTCAGGTACCACGTCCCCGGATCGCTCGAGCTGCCCAGCTCCCGCGTCTCCCGGCCGTGGCCGGTGATCAGGTGCAGCGAGATCGGGAGTCCGGCCTGGGCGGCGGCCGCCCAGAAGGGATCGTACTCGGGACTGCTGTAGGGGCGTTCCTCCGGCGGCGAGCCCCAGATCATCGCCCCGCGCATGCCGGACGCGGCGGCGTGCTCGAGGTCGGCGACTCCATCGGCCACGTCTTCGAGCGAGATCAGCGCGATTCCGTACAGGCGCCGGGGCTCGTGCGAGCAGAATTCGGCCACCCAGTCGTTGTAGACGCGGAAGCAGGCGCGCTGCAGCTCCGCGTCCCGGATCCCGAACAGCGGCATTCCCAGCGTGGGATACAGCACTTCGGCGTACACGCCATCGAGGTCCTGGTCCTTGAGCCGCTCGACCGGATCCCAGCCGCTCGGGCGCGCGCCCTCGTAGCCCTGGTCCATGAAATCGCGCAGCTCCTGGCCGGAGCGGCCCGCGCTGAAGCCCGCCGCCACCGGGAAAGGCCTGGCCCCCTCCGCCACGAAGAGATGCAGCGGCCGGCCATTGCGCCGTTTCTCGATCACCTCCGGGGCGCGATCCCGGAAGCGCCGGTCCAGGCGCTCCTGCCAGAGGGCCGCGGGCTCCATCATGTGGGAGTCCGCGGAGACGACTCGTTGCTCGCTCATGGCCCAGCCTCTCTCTTGCCGTTGACCGGGCAGTGTACCCCGTCACGCCCGGAACGGGCCCAACGGACGCGCGCCGCCCGGCCGTCTCACTCGTCGCGGAAATCCATGTCCAGGCTGACGGCCTTCCACTCCTCCAGGGACTTCTGCAGCGCGTCGAGCTTTTCGCGGTAGGCCTCGTAGACGTCGCGTCCCAGCAGCAGGTGGAGGGGCGGATCCTCCAGTTCGCTCACCATCAGCACCGCCTCGGCCGCGCGGCGGGGGTCGCCGGCCTGCGTGCCGTCGACGCTGCGGATGAAGGCGCGGCGGGCGTCGACGGTGTCGTCGTAGGCCGCGAGCGGCTGGCGGGTCTCCTTCATCGAGCGACCGGCCCAGTCGGTGCGGAACGCGCCCGGCTTGACCGACGTGACCCGGATCCCGAAGGGCTCGAGCTCCTTGGACAGCCCCTCGCTCAGGGACTCGAGGGCGAACTTCGACGAGCTGTAGTAGACCGCGCCGGGATTGGACACGATGCCGGTCATCGAGGAGATGTTGATGATGCGCCCGCTGCCCCGGCGTCGCATGCCGGGCAGCACGGCCTTGATCATGGCCACCACGCCGAAGTAGTTGGTCTCGAACAACTCGCGGACCTCGGCTTCCTCTCCCTCCTCCACGGCGGCGAGGTAACCGTAGCCGGCGTTGTTGACCAGCACGTCGACGCGGCCGAAGGCGGCCTCGGTTTCGCGGACGGAACTCTCGACCTGCTCGCTGCGGGTCACGTCGAGCCTCAGGGCGAGGCCGCGGCCGGGATGTCGGGCGGCGATGTCCTCGACGCGGGCCGGATCGCGCGCCGTGACCGCCACGCGGTGGCCGCGGGACAGCGCGGCCAGCGCGATCTCGCGGCCGATGCCGGTGGAGCAGCCGGTGACCAGCCAGACCGAGGGGCCGCCCGACTTCGCGGGCACGCCGCCGCTCGCTTCCGTCACCCGCCCGTCCTCGCGCCCGGGGGCGCTGCCGTTAGAATCCCCTTCACAGCCGCGGGCGCCAAGCGAGTCCGTCCTCCAAATCCGGGCGGGCAGGCTAGCACGCCCCGACCGGCATGCACGCTGGTGCGATCGACCGCGCGCGGGAGTCGCGAAATGTCCCTGCTCGATCAGGACGACGTCTTTCCCTGGGTCGAGCAGACGCTCGGAGCCGGAATCGTCGCCTCGGTCCGCCAGGGCGGCCGAGAGTCGGGGGGACGCCCGGGGTGGTTCGTCCAGGTCGAGTCCGCGGGCGGGCCGACGCGCTACTACGTGCGCGGCAGCCGCGGCAGCGACTTCGGCTACGCGCGCTTCTATAGTCTGAGCCGCGAAGTCAGGATCCTCGAGCTGCTGCGCTCGGAGGGGATCGAAGTGCCGCGAGTGGTCGCCGCGTCGTCCGACCCGGAGGCCGCGATTCTTGAGCACGTCGAGGGCGAGAACGACTTCACCCGGGTCCAGAGCGCCGAGGAGCGGGATGCCCTGGCGCGACACTTCGCCGAGATCATGGCGCGCTGGCACGCGATCCCCGCCCGGAAATTCCAGGAGATCGGCCTGCGGGTCCCGGAGACGCCCCTGGACTATGTCGTCCAGGACCTCGAAGTCTGGGAAGCCGGACACTTTCCGCTGTTGAAGCGTCCGATTCCGCTGGTGAGCTTCGTATGCGGCTGGCTGCGCAGGAACCCGCCGCGGCCCCCGGAGCGCCCGGTGCTGGTGCAGGGCGACACCGGACCGGGTCAGTTCATCTTCGAGCGGGGACGGGTGCGCGCCGTCATCGACTGGGAGCTGGCCATCCTGGGCGACCCCATGCGCGATCTGGCCCACATCCGCACGCGCGACGTCTGGTACCCCACCGGCAACCTGCCGCGCTGGTTCGAGTACTACAGTGAATTCTCGGGGACTCCCCTGGACCCGCGCAAGATCCGCCACTACAGCCTGATCGCGATGTTCACCACCGCGCTGGCCCTCGGTCCCGTGGTCCAGCACCTCGAGCCGCGGGACGACCACGCGGAGTGGCTGGCCCAGGACGTCTGGTCCAAGAAGGCGACCCTGGAGGCGCTGCTAGAGCTGCTGGGTCTGGAGCCCGAGCCACTGGAACTGCCCGTCGCCGAGCGTCCCGAAGTCTCCGGTCTGTTCGACGTGCTGGAGGAGAATCTGCGCGCGGAGCAGCTTCCGCGGATCCAGGAATCGTTCCTGCGCCACCGCATGCAGGTCGTCCTGCGGCTGGTCGCGCGCCTGCGCAACGCGGCGGAGATCGGCTCCGAGATCGAGGCCCTGGAACTGGACGACATGGCCGGGCTGCTCGGATCCCGCCCGGGCAGCCTGGGCGAGGGAAACCGCGCCCTGGAAGCGTTGGTGAGGCGCTCGGGAGCCGAACTCGACGAGAGACTGGCGCGCTACTTCCACCGCCACGCGCTGCGCGAGGAAGCGCTGATGAAGGGCGGTCTGGGCCGGGTCGAGCGGGCGCGCACCTCGCCCATCGACTGAGCCCGCGGGCGGGAGGCCGCTGAGAAACCCGCCGGGCTCGCGTATATCCTGGAGCGCGACGGGGAGGTTCCGGAATGACCGACACCCAGAAGATCGGCCGGAACGGCGACCGGACCGCGCGCGAAGTCGACGTGGTCGTGGCCGGCGCCGGATTCGGAGGCCTGTACGCGCTCTACCGCCTGCGCGGGCTGGGACTGGAGGTGCAGGTCTACGAAGCGGGCTCGGACATCGGCGGCACCTGGTACTGGAATCGCTACCCGGGGGCGCGCTGCGACGTCGAGAGCCTGGCCTACTCCTACGCCTTCTCGCGCGAGTTGGAGGAGGACTGGGACTGGAGCGAGCGCTACGCCTCGCAGCCGGAGATCCTGGAGTACGCCCACCACGTCGCCGAGCGCTTCGACCTGCGCCGCGACATCCAGCTCGAGACGCGCGTCGTCTCGGCCGTCTACGACGAGGCCCGCGGCCGCTGGACGGTCCGCACGGACCGTGGAGAGGAGGTCTCCGCCCAGTTCTGCGTGATGGCGACCGGCTGCCTGTCCGCGCGCAACATTCCCGATTTCCCCGGTCTGGACCGCTATTCCGGTCGCTGTTTCCACACCGGCGACTGGCCCGAGGAAGGCGTGGAGTTGGAAGGCCGGCGGGTGGGAATCATCGGCTCCGGCTCGACGGCGATCCAGGCGATCCCGATCCTGGCGGAACAGGCCGGCGAGCTCTTCGTCTTCCAGCGCACGCCCAATTTTTCGATGCCGGCGCGCAACACGCCGATGGACCCCGACTACCAGAAGCGGGCCAAGGCCAGCTACCCGGCGTTCCGCGAGCCCTTCGTGAGCGGGATGTTCGGGCTCGACTTCCACCCCAACGACCGCCTGGGCGCGAGCGCCTCGCCCGAGGAACGCAACGAAGTGTTCGAAGAGCGTTGGCGGGCGGGCGGACTGGGCGTGGTCGGCGCCTTCGCCGATCTTTTCGTCGACGAAGAGGTCAATGAGGCGGCGGCGGAGTTCATCCGCGGGAAGATCCGGGAAACCGTCCACGATCCCGAAGTGGCGGAGCTGCTTTGCCCGGACACTCCGGTGGGCTGCAAGCGGCCCTGCGCGGACACGAACTACTTCGAAACCTACAACCGACCCAACGTCACCCTGGTGGACATCCGCAACGCGCCGGTCGAGGAAATCACCGAGACCGGGCTGAGGACGGGCGGCCGCCACTACGAGTTGGACTGCATCGTCTTCGCGACCGGATTCGCCGCCATGACGGGGGCGCTGCTGCGCATTGACATCCGCGGCCGGGACGGAGTGAAGCTGGCGGAGAAATGGGCGGAGGGCCCGAAGACCTACCTGGGCCTGGGCGTGGAGGGCTTCCCGAATCTGTTCACGATCACCGGGCCCGGCAGTCCGTCGGTGCTGGCGAACATGATCCCCGGCATCGAACAGCACGTGAACTGGATCGCGGACTGCATGGTCTACATGCGCGAGCGCGGCCTGAGGCGGATCGAGGCCACCCCCGAGGCGGAAGCCGCCTGGGTCGAGCACGTCAACCAGATCGCGGACCGGACCATCTATCCGACCTGCAACTCCTGGTACGTCGGAGCCAACATCCCAGGCAAGCCGCGGGTCTTCATGCCCTACCTCGGCTTCCCGCGCTATGTCGCGAAGTGCGAACAGGTGGTCGCCAACGGCTATGAGGGCTTCCGGCTGGAGTCCTGAGCGGACATCCCGGCGCCGCAGCGGGGTGTAGACTCTCCGGCAACCCACTCTCGAATCCCGCGAGTCTTGGAGAAACCAGATGCACGATCTCGTCATCCGCGGTGGAACGATTGTCGACGGTTCGGGCGGACCGGCCCGCGAGGGGGATCTGGCGATCGACGCCGGACTCATCACTTCCGCGAGCGGACGCGCGGGGCGGGCCCGGCGCGAGATCGACGCGCGCGGGCATCTGGTGACGCCCGGGTTCGTCGACGTGCACACCCCCTACGACGGCCAGGTCTCTTGGGACTCTCTGCTCGCGCCCTCGGTCTACCACGGCGTCACCACGGTGGTGATGGGCAACTGCGGCGTAGGCTTCGCGCCCGCCGATCCCAAGCGTCACGAATGGCTGATCGGGCTGATGGAAGGGGTCGAGGACATCCCCGGCACGGCCCTGGCCGAACGGCTCAGCTGGGATTGGCAGAGCTTCCCCGAGTATCTCGACGCGATCGAGCGCCGGCCGCACGCGATCGACTTCGCCGCCCAACTCCCCCACGGCGCGCTGCGCGCCTACGTGATGGGGGAACGCGGCGCCGACCACACGACCGTCCCCACCCCGGACGAGATCGCGCGCATGGCGCGAAGCCGGCGCGGTGGGCTTCACCACCTCGCGCACGATCAACCATCGAACCAAAGACGGCGAACCGACCCCCAGTCTCAGCGCCACTTCCGACGAACTCTGGGGCATCGCCGAAGGCCTGGCCGCCGCCGGGCGCGGCGCGTTCGAGATCGTGTGCGACTTCGACGACCTCGAAGCGGAATTTGCCCTGATCCGCGAGATGGCGGCGCGCAGCCGGCGGCCGATGTCGATCAGCGTGGCGCAGACCGACAAGCGCCCCGACGAGTGGCGGCGCACGCTCGAACTGATCGAGCGCGCCAACGCCGACGGAGTGGCGCTCTACGCCCAGGTCGCCCCCCGTCCCGTGGGCGTGATCATGAGTCTCGACAGCACCCTGCACCCATTCGTGGGGAGCGAGGCCTATCGGGAGATCGCGTCGCTCCCGCTGGCGCAGCGGGTCGCTCGCCTGCGCGACGCGGAGCTTCGCCGGCGCCTAGTCGAGGAGAACCGGACGATGTTCGACCTGTCGCGGGTCTTCGCCCTCGGGGATCCGCCCGATTACGAGCCCGAGGCGAGCCAAGCGGTCGCCGCCCGGGCCGAGCGGGCCGGCGTCCCGCCGATCGAACGGGCGATCGACGATCTGATTGAAAATGCCGGGACCGGGATCCTGTACTACCCGGCTCTCAACTATGTGGACGGGAACTCCGACGTGTCGCGCGAGATGCTGCTTCACCCCCGCGCCGTCCCCGGCCTGGGCGACGGCGGCGCGCACGTGAGCTTCATCTCCGACGCCAGTTACCCCACCTACCTGCTCACCCACTGGGCGCGCGACCGAAAGCGGGGCGAGAAACTGCCGCTCGAGTACGTCGTCAAACGCCAGTCGCGCGACACGGCCGAGCTGGTCGGGTTCCTCGATCGCGGCCTGCTCGCTCCGGGGTTCAAAGCCGACCTGAACGTGATCGATTTCGACGCCCTCGCCATTCGGCGACCCGAAATGGTGTACGACCTGCCGGCGGGCGGGAATCGCCTGCTGCAGCGCGCGTCCGGCTATCGGCACACCCTGGTCGGCGGCCAGGTGGTGATGAGCGACGGCGAACCGACCGGGGCGAACCCCGGGGCGCTCGTCCGCGGCGCACAGCCGGCTCCAGGCGCCTGATCGCGGACGCGCTACCCGGACGGACCCCGGGCGCAGGGAAGCTTCTGTCGCCCCCTACTCCGCCGGCTCGCGCGGGTCCAGCCGCACGGGTTTGATCGGCGCCCAGAGGAGCATGGTGCGCCCGATGTAGTAGCCGGCGCCGGCTCCCTTGCCCATCAGCCGCGTCACCCGATCCACGGCCTCGGGAGTGTCCAGCGGTACGGCCCGATAGGCGCCGGGCTCCCCGTCCCGGATCAACTCCACGTCGGGGTTGGCGCGCACCCGGTGGTACCAGCCCCGGAACCAGTGGCCGGACTCGACCCAGAGCGTCCCGTCGTCCTCCAGCAGACTCAGAACGGTGTCGTGGGACTGGCCCTCGGCGTCGAAGCTGCGGAGCACCGCCGTGCCCTCGGATTGCGGCTGGTAGTAGCCGATGGCCCCGTCCATCACGAGCCCCAGCACCACGTACACGCCCAGGATCCAGGCCGCGATCTTCACGATCCTCATCCCGTCCCTCCCTCGAAACCCTCGCAACCGTATCACGTCACCGCGGGGAAAAAACCTCGCCCTCCAGGCCCGGGACGCCGCTTGCGAACACGGGCGTGCGGCGATGGCCTAAAGTGCCCCGGTTGCAGCGGGAGGACGCATGAAGCTGGGAGCCGTATTCCCTCAGACGGAGATCGGAAGCGATCCGGCGATCGTCCGGGACTTCGCCCAGACCGTGGAGGAGGTCGGGTACGACCACCTGCTGGTCTACGACCACGTGCTGGGCGCCACTCACGACCGCGAACCCAAGCTGACGGGCCCGTACCACGAAGGTTCGATGTTCCACGAGCCCTTCGTGCTCTTCGGCTTTCTGGCGGCCGCGACCTCGAGCCTGGAGCTGGTCACCGGGGTGCTCATCCTGCCGCAGCGCCAGACCGCCCTGGTCGCCAAGCAGGCCGCGGAAGTCGACGTGCTCTCGGGCGGTCGGCTGCGGCTCGGGATCGGCGTGGGCTGGAACTACGTGGAGTACGACGCTCTGAACGAGGACTTCGGCGATCGCGGCCGGCGCCAGGAAGAGCAGGTCGAAGTGCTGAGGCGCCTCTGGACCGAGCCGGTCGTCGACTACCGGGGCGAACACCACCGCATCGACCGCGCGGGCATTCTGCCGCTGCCCGACCGCTCCATTCCCGTCTGGTTCGGCGGGTTCGCCCCGGTGGCCTATCGGCGCTCCGCGAAGATCGGCGACGGGTTCATCTTCGGGGGCAACGCCTCCGTCGCGGGCAAAGCGCTGGAGGAGACACGCGGCTACCTGCGGGAAGCGGGTCGGGACGACTCCGGGTTCGGGGCCGAGATGATTCTGATGACCCGCTCGCTCGACGACTCGGAGAAATTCGTCTCCGAGGCCCGAGCCTGGCGCGAGGCGGGCGGAACCCACATGTCGCTGGTCACCATGGACTGCGGATTGGCCGACCCGCAGCAGCACCTCGACGCTCTGCAACGCCTGAAGCGGGCGCTCGATGACTCTGGCGCACTCGAGTAATCCCCGGAGGGCCTGAATCAAAAGTTCCGTTCGCGCGGCGGCTGACCGGGAGCGCGGAGAGGGACTCAGTTCCGAACGCGCACGACCCTCTGCCCAACCGGATCCTCCTGCGGGGCGACCGGCGTAGCGGAAGGAACGGACTCGCGCATCGAGTAGGCCGACCCCCGGGTCAGCATCCCTCGAATGGCTTCCCTGACCGGATCCGTGACTTGAACGGGATCCGTCTCGCTCGGCGCGCTGCGGGAGTCGGGATCTCCGGGCTCCGGCGCGGACGGGGCCGGGCGAACATCCGCTACGGGCGTGGCGTTGGGCTCCGCGCGGCGCGGGTCGGCAGGAGTCGGGAGCGCGCTGCCCGGCTGCATGTCGATCTCCACCACGGAACCGGCACGACGGACCCGGAAAGCCACGAGCGGGCGCTCGAAATCGACGATCACGCGGATCCGGTCCGGTTTCTGGATCTTTCGCAGCCCCTTGATCGGGAGCGGGACCGGCGCCCCTTTCAAAGACGCGGACACGTCCCGGATGCCGTGAAGGTCCAGCATGAGACGCGGAGGTTTCTCCGTCACGAAGTGCTTCACGCTCTGCAGGCTTCCCTCGCCCAGCAGACGGATCCCCGGGGCTTCCCTTTCGAGCTTCTCGGAAGGACGGTCCGGAGTCGTGCCCTCGCTCGATCGCTCCGAGGTCAGTTCAACCTCCACCACGCGTTTCG
>JAGWBS010000041.1:0-11418 GCA_021295775.1 Pseudomonadota bacterium
CGGGCAGCCCGCAGATCCGCTACAACATCATGGACCTGTCGTTCCTCTACCCGCCGGGGCAGTGCGAGTGCGGCAGTTGGCTGCGCCGCATGGGTTCGTTCGCCGGGCGCGGCGACAACATGGTGAAGCTGCGGGGCGTGAACGTCTGGCCCGAGAACATCGGCCGCATCGCGACCTCGATCGAGGGCGCGGAGCCCGAGTACTTCGTTCGCGCCTTCCGCGAAGGCCACCGCGAGAACATGGTCGTGACGGTCACCAGTGCGGTGGACGAGAGCCGGCGCGAGGGCCTGCGAGAGCGCATCGAGACGCGCCTCAAAGAAGAGCTCGGTGTCCGGATCGGCTGCGAGGTGGTGGAGATGGGCGGCGTCGACGCGTGGACGGAGATCCACACCTCGCCCAAGCCCAAGCGCTTCCGGGACGAGCGATGAGCGCCATGGGAGCCGTCGACTACTGGTGCAACGCGTTCACCCCCGACCGCCTGCCGCTCTGGGAGGCGAGCATCGCCGCGCAAGGGGTTCCGCTCAAGCTCCGCAGGGGCGAGGACGACGGCTTCGCGGAACTCGACGCGATGGTGGCGCGCATGGACGCCGACGGGGTGGCGACCCTGCTCGTCCCGACCTGCGACCTCCCGCCCCAGGCGGACGGCAGCTTCGAGTCCCTGGCGGCCCGGCCCGAGGAGATCGAGGTCTGGTTCGAAGCGCATCCGGATCGCTTCAAGGGCCTCTGGAGCTTCGATCCCCGCGAGGGCATGCAGGCCGTAGCGGCCGTGGGCGGTGGGTCTCCACTATCACACCCACAGCTTCGACCGCCCCTTCGACCACGCGCAGGTGTACCCGTACTACACCCTCGCGGCCCAGCGCGACGTGCCGGTGGTGATGCAGGCGGGCACCTCCGGGGGGCTGATGCCCAGCGAGTGCGGCCGGCCGATCGGAATCGACCGCCCCGCGCTGTACTTCCCGAACGTCCGCTTCGTCCTGTCCCACATCGGCTGGCCCTGGGTGGAGGAGACGATCGCGATGGCGCTCAAGTTCCCGAACGTGTTCATCGGTTCCGCGACCCAGCCCCCGCGGCGCTGGCCCGAGTCCCTGGTGCATTTCGCGAGCGGGATCGGCCGGACCAAGGTCCTGCTCGGAACCGGCTTTCCGATGACGGGTCAGCGCCAGGTGATCGGCCAGCTCGAGGCGGCGGTCTCCGACCCCGCCACCCGGGCGGCGATCGTCGGCGACAACGCCCGGCGCGTCTTCTCACGACTCTAGCTCCGGCCGGGGAGTCGTCGGAGCGGCAGAGGGAGCGCTCCGTTCGCCTCTTCGATGGGCGCTCCTCTGCGCCGACTACGCCGGCAGCTTGCTCACGTCGACGCCGTACAGCTCGGTCGCGGTCCCAAAGCACATCCGCTCGATCTCTTCGGCGGGCACGTCCTCCATCACCGTGTCGAGCGTGGACATGGAGTGAGGCCAGATCGAGTCGTGGTGGGGATAGTCGTTGCCCCACACGAGACTTTCGACGCCGATTTCGTGGCGCGTGCGCACGCCGATCCGGTCGTCTTCGAAGGTGGCCTTGAAATTGCGCCTGAAATACTCGCTCGGCTTCAGGCTCAGATAGTCCACCGCGTAGCGCGGCGTGCGGTAGGTCGCGTGGTCCAGCCGTCCCAGGATGTGGGCCAGCCAGCCGGTCTCGAACTCCGAGATCACGAGCTTGAGCCGCGGGAAGCGTTCGACCACTCCGCCGCAGATCAGGTCGATCATGCTGTTCGCGGCGGTCGTGAAGGCGAGCGTGTAGCCCTTGATCGTGCCGGCCGGGGATCCCCAGTGGGCGGGCATGCCGGCGTCCCAGGACGTGCCGACGAAGATGTGCAGGGTGAGCGGCAGCCCCATGTCCTGCGCCGCGGCCCAGAAGCGATCGTAGTCGGGGTGGCAGTACGGGCGATCGGGCGGGACGTGCGCCGGAATGATGAAACCACGCACGCCGAGCCGGGCCGCGCGCTCCATCTCGGCGAGCGCCGCGTCGACGTCGGGGACGGGAAGACAGCCGATCCCGATCAGCCGCTCCGGGGCCACGTAGCAGTAGTCGACGACCCAGTCGTTGTGGCGCTCGAACACCGACTTCAGCACGTCCGGGTCGGGAATCGCGTAGGTGAACATGTTCAGGCTCGGGTACATGACCTCGCCGCAGATCCCGTCGCGGGTCTGCTCGTCGAGGCGCTTGGCCGGGTCGAGCACGCCCGGGTTCAATCCGTCGTAGCCCCGGGCGATCCGAGCGTCGGTGGCCGGGTCGTCGAGGCGGTGGCCGGCGATACCGAGCCGCCCGATCTGGAGCGGCGGCGCTCCGGGCTGCAAGAACCAGTCGCCGGGCCGGTCGTTCAGGTCGCGCACGATGCGCGGCGCCCGTTCGCCGAACCGACTCCCGAGGCCCTCGAACACCTCGCGGGCCTCGACCAGGTGCGAATCGCCCGAGAAGAACCGCATGCGTCGCGCTCTCTCCTCTCCTCCCTCAATACCCGAGTCGCTTGTCGACCACGCCCTCCAGCGGCTCGCCCTTCCGGGCCCGCTCCAGGTTCTCGCAGAACCGCGCGATGTTGCGGAGCGCGCGCAGCTGGCTCGCCCCTGCAGTGTGCGGCGTCATCGCCACGTTGTCGAAGCTCCAGAGCGGATGATCCGCCGGAAGCGGCTCGATCGGTGCCACGTCGAGCGCCGCACCGCCGCAGCGCCCGTCGCGCAGCGCCGCCACAAGCGCGTCTCCGTCGACGATCTCCCCGCGGGTCACGTTCACGATCAGCGCACCCGGCTTCATCGCGGAGAAGGCCGCGTCGTCCAGCAGGCCGCGCGTCTCGTCCGTGAGCGGCGCACCGATCGCCACCACGTCGGAAGCGCCCAGCAGCTCGGAGAGCCGCTCCATCGGCCAGACCTCCTCCACGCCGTCGGACGGCGGGACGGGGAAGGCGTCAACCGCGAGCACGTCCATGCCGAAGGCGACCGCCCGCCGCGCGAAAGCGCGGCCCGTGCCGCCGAAGCCGATCACGCCCATGCTGAGCCCCTCGAGTTCGATCTCGATCCTGCGCATGTCCTCGCGCCGCTTCCAGCCCTCGGGACCCAGGCGCAGGGCGCTCGCGATCTGCCGGGTCAGCGCCAGGAGCAGACCGAAGCCGGTGTCGGCCAGATGCCCGCCCACCAGTCCCTTGTCGCCCGTCAGTACGACGTCGGAGCCGCGCATCGAGGGGTACAGGAACATGTCCATGCCCGATGCCACCGCGTGCACCCAGCGCAGCCGCGGAGCGGCGTCGAAAAGCGGCTCGGGAATGAACCCGAGGATGACGTCGACCTCCGCGGCCGTCTCGATCGCCTGCCGCAGATCCCCGGCCACGCGCACGCTGGACCCGGCGGGGGCCGCCGCGCGGATTCGCGCGAGATCCTCGTCGCCGATCTCGGGCAGCGTGAGCCCGAGCACCACCAGAATGTTGACGGGACCGTCGATCACCAGCTCGCTCACCCGAACGTCACCTCCGCGCTGCCGACGTCCGCGCATCCGGCGCGCCAGCCGCCTTGCAGCCGGGGCATCGGTCCAACACCCCGGGAGCCCGATCCACGACCTGCTCGAATGCGCTGCCCGCCCGTGCCCGGAAGCCGTCGCGGCGATCTCCGGTGGCGCACACTAGCTACGCGTGTCCTCGAGCCAGTCGGGCATGTCGATCGGCGGGTTGGGCAGCTTTTCGACGCCCTTCTCGGCCAGCAGCTTCTCGTAGCCCTCCGGGTCGGCGGGCCAGGAGCGCGGGTCGCCCATCATCACTTCGTAGAGCACGACCCCCTCGGGGCCGGCCACCAGCGGACCCAGCGCCTCGCCCTGGTCGAGCGTGATGTGCATGCCCGGCGTGCAGCGCACCTCGCCGCAGGTCATCTCGCCTTCGATCACGAAGATCACGTGGTGACTGTTGTGGCCGTGCTTGTGCACGATCATGCCCGGATCCCAGCGCGCGTAGAGCGCCAGGCAGCGATCGGAGAACTCCAGCCATTTCTCGCGCACGCTGGCGCGCCGGTCGCCGGGGTGCCGCTGGGCGCGCACCTCCTGCCACTTCTCGCCGTCGAGATGCCGAAACCGCGGTCCGCCCATTCGCTTGCCCTCCGCCCGCCCGGGCGCCGATCATAGCGCCAAGCGCTAAGGAGGCGGAAATGAGTGAGGCGGCGGTCTTCGCGTTTTCGGACATCGACTGGGAGACGCCCGAACAGGCCCCGGACGGGCTCCGGGAACTGTCGGAGAAAGGCTGGAGCCAGGGGGCGCGGCGCAAGTTCATGACCGGCGGCGAGGGCGGCTACCACGTCCAGCACTCGTACATGCCGCCGGGCTTCGAGGTGCCGCCCCACCGCCACGACCACGACGAACTCTTCGTGGTCCTGGAGGGGTCCTGCCGCCTGTCCGACGGCCGCTGGCTTACGGACTACGACATGGCGGTGATCGACGCCGGTCAGGAGTACGGCTTCGAAGTCGGCCCGGTCGGCCTGCGCTTCGTCGTCGTGCGCCAGGGACGGGCCGCCACGACCCTGTCGGAGTGAGTCGGCCGCTCGGAACCACTCCGAATCCGCGCTTCCGGACGGGTACCCGCTGAGCCTTCGATGGGGTAGGCTGGCTGCGGTTTTCCCGCTCGATCCGCGAGGTGCACGCAATGTTCGACGTACTGATCCGCAACGGAACCCTGGTCGACGGAACCGGCGCGCCGCGGCGCCGGGCCGACGTCGCCGTCAGCGGCGACCGGATCGCGGAGGTCGCGCCCTCCATCGACGCCGAGGCCCTCCATCGGATCGACGCGGAAGGCAAGATCGTGACTCCCGGCTTCGTCGACCCGCACACCCACTACGACGGACAGGTGACCTGGGATCCGGAGATGGGCCCGTCCTCCTGGCACGGGGTGACCAGCGTCGTGATGGGCAACTGCGGAGTGGGCTTCGCGCCCGCCCATCCCGAGCGCCGTCAGTGGCTGATCGAATTGATGGAGGGGGTCGAGGACATCCCGGGGGCCGCTCTCTCCGAGGGCATCCGCTGGGACTGGGAGTCCTTCCCCGAGTACCTCGACGCCGTGGAGCGTTCCCAGACTGCGATCGACGTCGCCTCCCAGCTCGCGCACGGCGCGCTGCGGGCCTACGTGATGGGCGAGCGGGGCGGGGCGAACGAACCCGCGACGGCAGACGACGTGAAAGCCATGGCGCGGATCGTGCGCGAGAGCGTCGAGGCGGGCGCCGTGGCCTTCTCCACCAACCGCCTGCCCGGCCACACTTCGATTCACGGCGTGCCGGTGCCCGGCACCTTCGCGCCGCACGAGGAACTGCTGGAGCTGCTGCGCCCGCTGCAGGAACTGGGCCGGGGCATCTTCCAGGTCGTGCCCGCGGGAGCGATGGGCGAGGACCCGGCCGCCTCCATGAGCGAGATCGAGCTGTACCGGCGCCTGAGCCTGGACACGGGCCTGACGGTCAACTTCACGCTGGCCCAGATGAACCCGCACCCCGATCTCTGGCGCGAGATGCTGGACGCGGTCGAGGCCGCCAACGCCGAGGGCGCGCGCCTGGTGCCGCAGGTCCAGGGCCGTCCGGCCGGCATGCTGATGAGCTGGGAGACCTTCAATCCGTTCGTGGTCAGCGCCGCCTACCGCGAGCTGGCGCCGATGCCGCTGCCGGAGCGGCTAGAGCGCCTGCGCGAGCCGCAGACCCGCCAGCGCATCCTGGACGAACTCGACCTCTCCAGCCCGGCGCTGGGCATCCTGCGCAACAGCCTGGACACCAGCTTCACGCTCGACGGCGGACCGGTCTTCGAGCCGGACCCGGTGCCGGCGCTCGGCCGGGGGGCCGAGCGCGAAGGGCGCGAGCCCCTGGAGCTGATCTACGACCTGATGTGCGAGCGCGCCGGCGACGGCGATGGCCAGCCCGGCTGGATCCACGTGCTCTTCGCCGGCTACAAGGGCGGCAGCCTGGGCGACCTGGAAGAGATGCTGGACCGGCCCTACACCGTCGTGGGTCTGGCCGACGGCGGCGCGCACTGCAGCATGATCTGCGACGCGAGCCTGCCGACCTTCATGCTGCAGCACTGGGTGCGGGACCGCGAGCGCGGCAAGCGTCTGAGCCTGGAACAGGCGGTACGGATGCTGTCGAAGGACCCGGCGGACCTGTACGAGCTGGGCGACCGCGGGGTGGTGGCGCCGGGCCGGCGCGCCGACCTGAACGTGATCGACCTCGACGCCCTGGAACTGCAGTTGCCGGAGATCCTCTACGACCTGCCGACCGGCGCGAAGCGCGTGGTGCAGCGCGCCAGCGGCTACGACTGGACCCTGTGCGCCGGCGAGGTCACTTTCCGCGACGGCAACTACACCTGGGCGACGCCGGGACAGCTCGTCCGCGGTCCCCAACGCCTCTGACGGCCGCGCGCCGGAACGCTCCAGGGCGAGCGGCCGGCGGCGGAAGAGGAAGCCCCGGCGCGAATTCGCTTGCTCCGAAACGCAACCGTCGCGCCGCGCGAGCCAGAGCGACTTGCATCAGCCCCGAGTCAGCGCAGTTCTGAGCCTGTGGTGCCTGCTCGTCCTGGGCGCGCCCGCGGCGGCCGACCCGCCGCCGGAGCGTCCGCCCGACCCCAGCGTCGAAGAGCTGGTCGTGGAGGGCCGGCGCATCGGCGCGGAGACCCTCGACGATCCGTTCGAAGTCCTGCCGACGGGCCCGCTGGACAGCGTGTTCGGTCTGAACAAATCGGTGCTGGACACGCCGCGCTCGGTCGCGACGGTCGGCGAGCGGATGCTGCACCTCTACGGCGTCGAGTCGGTGGACGACTTCGCCACGGTGACGCCTGGCACCCACCGCTCCTCCTTCTTCGGCATCTCCGCCAGCCCGGACATCCGCGGCACCATCGCGGACCTCTACTTCCGCGGCGTGCGGCGGCTGGTCAACGCCGGCGGCTGGCCCACCCTGATCGGCGCCTCGCAGCGGGTGGACATCGTTCGCGGGCCCGCTTCGCCGATTCACGGTCCGGGCAGCATCTCCGGCTATCTCAACTTCGTGCCCAAGACCGCGCGGGCCGGAGAGGACCAGTTCCTGGACTCCGCCTACGGCGAGCTTTCCGTCGGCACGGGCTCCTGGAGCCACGCCGAGATCGAAGGCCAGATCGGCGGGCCGGCCACGCTCTTCGGCCGGCCGGCCGGCTACCAAGTGTTCGGGTTTCTCGAAGACTCCGGCCGCTACTACGACGACGTGCGCGACACCGAGCAGGCCATGCTGCAGTCGTCGCTGGTGCTCGACCTCACGGGCGACGTCTGGATCGAGGTGGGCCAGCAGTACCAGCGCTGGAGGGGCGCCGAGGTCGCGGGCTGGAACCGCATCGACCAGACCCTGATCGACACCGGGCGCTATCTGGCCGGCGCGCCGCGGGTCGACCTGGACGGCGACGGGGACGGGCGCATCAGCCAGGCCGAGGTGGGGGCGGTCAGCCCCCGAAACCTCCTGGGCATCTTCACCCCCTTCGGCTCGGGCGAGGCCGACTTCGACAGCCCCCGGGAGAGAGAGGCGCTGCGGCTCGACCCCGCCAGCGTGCGGCGCGTCGAGGTCGGGACCGACGACTGCATCTGTTCGCCCGACGACGACGGCGGGGCCCGCAGCCACGCGTTCTACTTCGACGTGTTCGCCAGCCTGGGAGACGGGCTCGACCTGCGGCAGATGCTCTTCTTCGACTACGCCGACCGCTTCATCGAAGTCGACTACGGCTTCTCGCAGCGGCACGAAAGCCTGCTGGTCGAGGAGCGTGTCGAGCTGTCGTGGAGCGGCGTCGCGCTCGCCCCGTCCGTCGCGGCGGACTTCGTTTTCTCGCCCAGCCTGCGCTACTACGACACGCGCGCGCGCCAGGACTTCTCGTACGAGTACTTCGACCGCCGGGACATCACCCGCCCCGCGTCGGCGCTCGACCGGCGAGTCTCTTCGCACGACGACCCGCGGGGCAACCCGTTCAACCGGGACGTGCGAACCGAGTCGCTGAACCTGGGCCTGGCGGCGCTGGCCGACGTCACGCTCTTCGAACGGGTGTCGCTGCTCGGCGGCCTGCGCTGGGACCGCTTCGACGTCCGCTCGAAGAACGGTCCGGACATCCTGGAGGGCGACGGGCAGATCCGCGGCGACCGCGCCTCCACGGTGCAGAACGAGCTCTCCTGGAACCTCAGCCTGACGCTCAAGCTCGGCAACTGGCGGCCCTACGCGACCTACGCCCGGCAGGCCGTTCCGCTGGGCGGCCAGTCGGGCGAGATCGAGGTCTCCGAGGTCCGGAGAAAGCCCTTGAACGCGTCCGAGCTGAAGGAGATCGGGCTGAAGTACGTCGGGCTCGGCGGACGTCTCTTCGCTCACCTCGACTACTACGAGCAGAAGCGCACCGACTACACCTCGTTCACCAACGAGAACCTGGCGGTGCTCGGCAAGGGCACCGAATTCGAGCTGCGCGTGGTGCCCAACGACCGTTGGGTGCTGCTGCTCAACGCCACCTTCTCGAAGGTCCTGCGCGACCCGCTGAGCGCGCGGTTCATCTTCGCGCCGCCGTCCATCAGCGGCTTCGCGCCCGAGGACCAGTACGGCGGCAGCGTCTTCACCGTGCTGCCGGCCGGGGACCGCCGCTTCCGGGACCGCGGCGCCCTGCCCGACCGCGTCTTCAGCGTCGGCGCCAGCTACCGCCTGACCCCGGCGCTGGGAGTGAACGTCACCGCGACCCGGGCGAGCTCGCACTGGTCGGGCGTCGGCCGCTCGGTGCGCCTGCCCGGCTACACCCTGGTCAACGCCACCCTGTCGTACGAACGGGGCGGCTGGTCGCTGGACCTCAGCCTGAACAACGCGTTCGACGAGGTGTACTTCCAGGGCAACTTCCCGGAGATCTTCGGCGACGTGATCGTGCTGCCCCAGCGGCCGAGGAACTGGCACTTCGGCGTGACTCGCCACTTCGGCGACCACGACTGAGAGTCGGCCGCCGCTGCACGGAAGTCGCGCCGGGACGGGATTCCGGACGCCTTTTCAGCAGCTCCCGATCACCCGCCACCGTCCGTCGGGGAAGCACTGGCTGAAGACGTCGTCCTCGCACACCCGCGATCCCGCGCGCCAGCGCCGGCCCTTGCGGCTGCAGGGTCCCTCGCCCTCCCGCGAACCGCCCTCGCGGCCCATGAGCACGTCCGTCCCGCCCGACTCTCCCGCCTCGTCGTTCCCGATCAGCGGCACCCAGCCGGGCACCCACGCGCACCCTGAAAGAAACGCCAAACCCAGCACAAGAGCGAGACTCCGAAGCATGACCCCCTTCAGCGGCACCGCGGCCGCGCCCGACGGGCGTCTGGTACGATAGCACCGGCGAAGGAGAGCCGCGGGTGAACGTGGGAATGACGCTTCCCGTGATGGAGCCCGGGCTCCACCGGGATCTGCTGCTCGACTGGGTGGCCCGCATCGAACACGGGCCGTTCGACTTCCTGGCCTTCGGAGAGCGCATCGCCTTCGACAATCCCGATGTGCTCACGCTGATGGCGGCCTGCGCCGCGCGCACCGAGCGCGTGCGGCTGCTCACGACGGTCGTCGTGGTCCCGCTCCACGACCCGGTGCTGCTCGCCAAGCAGTGCGCGACCATCGACATGCTCTCGGACGGGCGTCTCGCTCTCGGCGTCGGCATCGGCGGGCGCGAGGAGGACTACCGGGCCGCCGGCGCGGATCTGTCCCGGCGCGCGAACGCGCGGCTGGGCGAGTTCGTGGGCACGCTGCGGCGCGTCTGGGCGGGCGAGAAAGTCCGGGAAGGCTTCCTGCTGCCGGTCGGTCCGCCCCCGGTCCAGCCCGGCGGCCCGCCGGTCCTGGCCGGGGCGATGGGACCGCGGGCGATCCGCGCCGCCGCGGAATGGGCCGACGGGGTCAGCGGCTTCAGTTGGGGTCCCTCCGAAGCGGAGATCGTCGAGCACTTCTCGCTCGCCCGGAGCGCCTGGAAGGAGGCGGGCCGGGACTCCGAGCCGCGGCTCGGCACCGCGTTCTGGTACGCCCTGGGGGACGGCGCGCGCGCCCAGCTCCAGGCGCACCTGCGGCGCTATCTGAACTGGATGGACCCGGCCGAGGTGAACGCCGCGCTGCCCGCGACGGGCTTCGCCGGCGCGCCCGGCGAGCTGCGCGACTTCCTGCGGCGGATCGAGGACCTGGGCGCGGACGAGGTGTCGCTGGTGCCCACCTCCGCCGACCCGGCGGAAGTCGACCGCGCCGCGGAGCTGCTGGGTTGAAGTTCGGGCTCTTCTACGAGCACCAGCTCCCGCGCCCCTGGAGCGAGGACTCGGAGTCCGACGTGCTGCGCGAATCGCTCGAGCAGCTCGAGCTGGCCGACCGCCTGGGCTACGACTACGCCTGGGCGGTCGAGCACCACTTCCTGGAGGAGTACTCGCACTGCTCCGCACCCGAAGTATTCCTGGGCGCGGCCAGCCAGCGCACCTCCCGCATCCGGCTGGGGCACGGCGTCGTCCAGCTCACCACCAACGACCCGGCGCGCGTGGCGGAGCGCGTCTCCACCTTGGACCTGCTGAGCGGTGGGCGCGTCGAGCTGGGCCTGGGCGAGGCGGCGACCACCACCGAGCTGCACCCGTTCGGCCGCCGCTACCGCGACAAGCGCGAGGTCTGGGAAGACGCGGTGCGCTGCATCCTGCCGATGTTCTACAACGACGTGTGGCAGTACCACGGGACGCACTTCGACTTCCCCGCCCGCAACGTGATCCCCAAGCCGCGCCAGAAGCCCCACCCGCCGCTCTGGGTCGCGTGCTCCAAGCTGGACACGATCCGCGCGGCCGGGAGCTGGGGCATGGGCGTGCTGGGCTTCCAGTTCGTGAGCCCCGAGGCGGCGAACGCCTGGGTGAACGCCTACTACAACGCCTACCTGAACCGGCCGCAGCGGCTGACCGACTACCGGACCAACCCGAACATCGCGGTAGTGAGCGGCTTCATGTGCGCGCCCAGCGACGAGCAGGCCCGCCGCATGGCCGACGGCTACACCTTTTTCCAGTTCGCGCTGCTGTACTACGGCACCCACGGCCCGGTGGCGCCGGGCAGCGTCAATCTCTGGGAGGAGTACCTCCGCTGGCGCCGCACGCCCGAGGGCGAGCGCGTCAAGCGCGGAAGCGGCCTGATCGGCTCGCCCGAGACGCTGCGGCGCAAGCTGCGCAAGTTCGAGGAGTCGAACGTCGATCAGGTCATCCTGCTGGCCCAGGCCGGCAACAACCGGCACCCCGACATCCTGTCGAGCCTGGAGCTCTTCGCCGGCGAGGTCATGGGCGAGTTCCAGCAGCGCGACGAGGAGCACCAGGCGTGGAAGCGCTCGGTGCTGGCCGGCGAGACCGTGCTGGAGGAGATCGACACCGCGCCCTTCGGCAAGAGCCAGACCCAGGCCGAGCAGATCCGCGAGCGCGCGCTG